>JANQGE010000053.1 GCA_028277485.1 Chlorobium sp. | reverse complement strand
CTCGAAATCCTCATGTACTGTGTGTACACTCCGGTTTCTGCGCTCCGTTCGCCTTGCACTTGAACCGCTCATGACAATAAATAGAGGTGCCCTTTATTTATTCTGCGTTTCAATTGCTTCGTTGGGCGGATAAGAAAGGGTTTCTGCGCTCTGTCCGCCTCGTACTCAAGGCGCTCACGACAATTTATAGCGGTGCCCTTGTTCTCAAGCCGCTGTTACTGTGTCACATGGTAGGTGGCTTCCAGCTCGCTTGCTGTTTCTTCCCATGGAGCCTGGATGAGCTTCCAGACCCGGCTGTTTACCATGCGGTCAATATCCCTGTAGAAGTTTACTGCACCGGTAAAGCCCGCATAAGGACCTCCATAGTCGTAACTGTGCAGCTGCTTCAACGGGACGCCCATTTTCTGCACCACATATTTTTCCTTGATGCCGGCGCAAAAGATATCGGGTTTGTAGAATTCTATCAGCTTTTCGGTCTCGTAGTGGCTTATGTCGTCGATAACCAGCGAGCCTTTTTTCATGTCGGGCATCATGCCGGCATACTCGCTGATGTCGAGGCCCTCGGCTTTCAACTTTTCAAGCTCCTCTTCGGACTTCCTCGGTCTGTATTTCTCCGGGTCGGCGGTTACTTTAAGTTCCTCGATGTTTTTGCTGTCCGCATCCACTTTTATGTTTGGAATCACCCTGCGCCCTTCATAGTCGTCACGATGGCCGAACTCGTAGCCGGCAGAGAGCGTTTCCATACCGAGTTCTCCGAAAAGCTCCTGGTAGTGGTGTGCCCTTGACCCGCCGACAAAGAGCATGGCAAGCTTGCCCTTGGTTTTCGGATGGATTTCGCTGATGACCGATTCAACCGCAGGCATTTCCTCGGAGACTACCTCTTCCACCCTGGCCATCAGTGAGTCATCTTCGAAATAGCGGGCTATCTTGCGAAGCGATTTTGCGGTTGATTCCGCACCGATGAAATTAACTTTCATCCAGGGGATCCCGTACTTTGCTTCCATCATCTCTGCCATGTAGTTGATCGACCGGTGGCACATGACCACGTTCAGATCGGCAGTATGTGAGTTTTCGAACTGTCCGACCGTTGAGTTGCCGCTGAAACTGGCCACAAACGTGATGCCGCATTTTTCAAGCAGACGTTCGATTTCAAATGCGTCACCTCCGATATTGTATTCGCCAAGCATGTTGATCTTGAACTGTCCACCTTTATCGCTGTCATCGAGACCGACAACGTGTTTGAAGACCTGGTTGTTGGCGATGTGGTGGCCGGCTGATTGGCTGACGCCCTTGTAACCTTCGCAGCTGAAGCCGAAAATGTTGCAGTCGACGAGCTTCTCCCTCATTTCTTTGGCGACAGCGTGAACGTCGTCGCCTATCAGGCCTACCGGGCAGGTCGAGAAAATGCCGATGGCTTTCGGATGAAAGACATCATAGACTTCCTGGATCGCCTGTTTAAGCTTTTTCTCACCGCCGAAAACCACATGTTCTTCCTGCATGTCGGTTGAGAAGCAGTAGGTCATATAGTTTTCACTTTCCGGACTGTCGGGCCGGGTCTGGTTTCGCCGTGTCAACCAGGCATAAAAGCTGCAGCCGATAGGGCCGTGTACCAGATTGACGATATCCCTGGTCGGCCCCAGCACAACCCCCTTACAGCCGGCATAAGAGCATCCTCTCTGGCTTATGATGCCTGGAATGGTACGGATGTTGGCCTGGACCTGAGGGATTGTTTCAGGATCGTTGATGACGATCGCTTTGCCTCTCTTTTTGGCGACTTTCGGCGGATATTTCTGTATCAGTTCCTCCTTTACTGCAGAAGGATCCGGTAATGTTCTTGGTTCCATTGATCTGTCTCCGTTTTCGTCTTTTATACAAGGGCCACATCGCCGGTTTCACCAGTACGTACCCTTATCGAGTCGGTGATGTCGGTAACAAAGATTTTTCCGTCGCCGGGGTTACCTGTCTGGTTGATTTTTATTATCGTGTCGATGGCTGTTTGTTTCATTTCATCAGGCACCACGATTGCTACAAGTCTTTTAGCAACCATGCGTGGTGCGTTACCGAGCTGTGCGATAGCTTCAGGATAACCTTCTTCGGCACCCTGGAGAATGTCGAAGTGCACCTGACCCTTGCCTCTTCCAAGGACGCGTCCCAGGGCGGTAAACGAAGAAATGCCGGCATCGACAAGTGCCTGTTTGGTCTCGTTCATTTTTTTCATCCTGATAACTGCGATAATCTCTTTCATTCCACCTCCCTTGATTCCGCCATTTCAGGTTCGCTTTCCTTGAGTCCCGAGCTGATGGTGTAGACCTCCTCGACTTTTGAGACAAAGATTTTTCCGTCGCCGAATTTGCCTCCGCTTTCGGACTTTGCGTTCATCATGATGGCGTCGAGGACGAACTGTTTATCCGCGTCAGGCACCACAATCACAAGCATTTCTTTCGGCAGTTCATCATAGACGACATCGCCGACCCTGAGGCCTCGCTGTTTTCCGCGCCCGACCACCGGTATCTTCGTGACGGCAGGATACCCTGCGTCAAGCAACCCCTGCATGACATCGTGGACTTTGGCGGGACGGACAATTGCTCTGATCATTAACATGTGTATACTCCGTTGTTTTAGTTGGCAATACCAAACTCGATCAAAAGTTTTTCGAGTTCATCGATTTCGAGCGGTTTTGGAATGATGAACATGTCATTATCGTCGATCTTTTTGGCAAGCGTCCGGTATTCGTCGGCCTGAGGGTGTACCGGATCGAAATCGATAACTGTTTTTCTGTTGATTTCTGCCCGCTGTACCATGTTGTCACGCGGAACGAAGTGTATCATCTGTGTTCCGAGCTGACGGGCAAGCTCTGAGATCATCTCCTTTTCGTTATCTACCTTTCGGCTGTTACAGATAAGACCGCCAAGACGGACGCCGCCGGCATCGGCGTATTTCAGGATGCCTTTACAGATGTTGTTGGCCGCATACATGGCCATCATTTCTCCGGAAACGACGATGTAGATCTCTTCAGCTTTCCCGTCGCGGATCGGCATGGCGAATCCACCGCAGACAACGTCACCGAGCACATCGTAGAAGACGTAGTCGAGGTCCCATTCCTCATCATAAGCGCCAAGCTGCTCCAGCATGTTCACTGAAGTGATGATGCCCCGTCCTGCACATCCGACGCCAGGCTCGGGCCCTCCGGACTCGACACAGCGTGTTGCGCTGTAGCCTTCCTTGATGATGTCTTCCAGCTCAACATCTTCGCCCTCTTCGCGCAGGGTGTCCAGTACGGTTTTCTGTGAGAGGCCGCCGAGCAGGAGCCTCGTTGAGTCGGCTTTCGGGTCGCAGCCGACAACCATGACTTTTTTACCCATCTCGGCAAGGCCGGCTACCGTGTTCTGTGTAGTGGTTGATTTGCCGATACCACCTTTACCGTAAATCGCTACCTTTCTCATTTTTGTCATATTTAGGTTGTGGGATGAAATAACCTGAACTATTAAGGATTATGTGTCTGTCGGCACTGCATTTCTTGCATCAATCTCTGTGCCATTCTGATTATTTTTTTGTGATTTTTTTGTCCGTCGATAACCGTGTGGCTGGTAAATCGTTTTTATGATTGTTGTTGTGGATGTTTTTTTCCTGTAAAGGAGCGTTGAGCGGGAGGTGGTATGAAGAGCGGCCCGGGAAAAATTTCGCTACGTCATTGTGGGAAATGACGAAATTCTACATTTATGTTGTTTTTTTGGGCACATGCCGACTGATTCCTTTTTTGGGGCTGCTTACGGCCGGTACTTTCTGTAATCGATCCCGAACTTCTTTACCCGAAGCCCCATGACCCGTTCGGTGAGACCGAGCTGCATTGCGGCTTTCGCCATGTTGCCTTTCGTCCTTTTCAATGCCTCGATAATCATTTCATGTTCGATAGCGTCGAGCCGCTGCTGCAATGAACCGGCAGCAGGCGTACCGCTTGATTCTGCAGTCTGCAAAGTCGGGGGCAGATGGTAGCCGTGAATCACATTGTCTTCACTGAGGATCACGGCACGCTCGATACAGTTTTCCAGCTCCCTGACATTGCCCGGCCAGTGGTAGCGCATGAGCATGTCGATGGCTCGTGTCGATATTCGCCGTACTCCCTTGAAATTGAGCGCGTTGTACTTTTCGACGAAGTAGTCTGCAAGCAGCAGGATGTCTGCTTTTCGTTCGCGCAGTGGAGGGACGGTTATCGGGAAAATGTTCAGTCGGTAATAGAGGTCTTCACGAAACGTTCCTTTGTCGATTTCCGCCTCGAGATCCTTGTTCGTGGCGGCAATTACCCTGATATCGGTTTTAAGGGTTGTCGATCCTCCAACTTTCTCGAACTCCTTTTCCTGGAGAATGCGCAGCAGTTTTGCCTGAACCGGCAGGCTGAGCTCTCCGATTTCATCGAGAAAGATCGTTCCGCCGTCGGCAAGCTCGAACCGGCCCTGCCGGTTTCCCGTGGCGCCGGTGAACGATCCTTTTTCGTGTCCGAAAAGTTCGCTTTCGATAATGCTTTCCGGCAGAGCTGCACAACTGAACTTGATGAACGGCTTTTCGGCACGGTGACTTTTATAGTGAATGGCACTTGCGACCAGCTCCTTGCCGACGCCGCTTTCCCCGAGAATAAGGGCTGTGGCGTTTGTGGGGGCGATTTTGTCGATCATCCTGAAAACAATGATCATGGCTTTTGCGTTGCCGATGATATTTGCCGGCCTGTGTGATTCACTGTACTGTTCGTCATCCTTTTCAGGCATCTCCCCCCGGTAGAAGGAGAACGATGCCCTGATTTCCGGGGAACCGCTTTGCAGATCTCCTCGCACCTCTTCCTGGGCAAGCTGTTTGATGCGTACCGCCTGTGATATCATGGAAGCGATTATGGAGAGCATGTTGACCAGTTCTTCTATGTACTCCTCTTCCTGTCGGCGCTGCGGGACTTTTCCGGTGTGGTTGTTTTCCGTGAAGACAGGCCGGTCGGCGCTGAGGGTACCGATGACCTCTTTTCCGGCTTTTATTGGAACACAGACAAAACAAAGGTGTTCTGTCTTGATGCGGTTTCTTGAACCGGTACGGTCGAGAAACATGGGTTCATCGTCGATTCTGGGAACGACTTTATGCCTGCCCGTTTTGACAACCTGGCCGATAATGCCTTCGCCTGGCATGTATCGTCCTCTGGCCTTCTCTTCTTCGCTCAGGCCAAAGGATTCATTGATGACGATTTCACTGGTGTCGCGGTTCAGGATAGTGATGACGCCACGTATCATGTCCATGTGCTCGGACATGATGCTGAGTACGTCCCTGAGCACTTTGTTGATATCCTCTTCATTATTGAGTGCCCGGCTCACTTCGGCAAGAAGGCTGATTGTGCTCGTTTGTTCGGTAACCGGGGTTTTCATCTTTTGCATGTGTCCTGATGGTTCACAAAACATTGTGTGTAAATATTTACCAGTTCAGCCGGAGAAAGCCCGCTTTTTTTTCTCCCGGCGGCGCGTCTGACGTTTGAGAGTATTTTTCCGGCCCGTTCCCGGTCGATGTTGATGCCGTTTGCGGCCAGTATATGCTGGATTGCCGCACTGCCTGAATGTTTTCCTATGACGAACTCGTAGTTGTCTTTACCGATTTCTCCGGGCAGGAACGGCTGATAGGATAGCGGATCTTTAAGCAGGGCGTTGCAATGGATGCCCGATTCGTGCCGGAATACGGCATTGCCTATTACCGGTTTCTGGTCCTGAATGGATCTGTTCGACGCCTTTGCAACTGTTTCACAGAGGGTATGCAGCGTGTCTGTTCTGATGGATGTCCGGTAACGCCCGGAAAGCTTGAGTGCGAGGGCAAGTTCTTCGAGGGCGGCGTTGCCGGCTCTTTCACCCAGGCCGGTAACTGTCACACTTGCAGCATCACATCCCGCCTCGATAGCACTGAAAGCGTTTGCTGTTGCCATTCCGAGATCGTTATGGGCATGGAATTCGAGAGGTATCGGTACGGAGACTTTCAGATGCCGTATCTGCTGTGCAAGAGTCAGGGGGGTTGCAATGCCGACCGTATCGGCAATGCGAATCCTGTCTGCCCCGCATGCTGCGGCATCCCGTACAAATGTTTCAAGGGTTTTCATGTCTGTTCTTGTGGCATCCTGTGCCCCGGCACTGACGAAACTGAAATACTTTTTGGCCCCGGGTATCAGGATTTCCAGTTGATTGCGGACCCAGATATGATCTTTTCCGATCAAATCCAGGTAGAGATCCGAGAGAGGAAAGCTGATGTGGATGCCCTCTGTACCGCATGCCCCGGCACACTCTATATCGGTCCATTTTGCCCTTGACCAGCAGGTGAGACGGGGCGGAAGCCGCATCGAAGCAATTTCCCTGATAATCCGCTGTTCGTCGGTACTTAGAGCAGGATAGCCGATTTCCAGTTCGTCGACGCCGGCGTCAGCCAGTTTCACCGCAATGTCTGTTTTTTCTTCAGGGGTGAAAGCAATGTCCGGAGCCTGTTCGCCATCCCGCAGTGTTGTGTCGATGATCCATGGGGTAAATGGATCTGCATGCATATGTGTCGTTGGGGTGTTCATAGTTATCATTTCCTGGCGTGCATTAATTAAGATTTTATAATCTTATTGTTAAACAAATAAGGTTAATGCCTGATAAATAAAAAATATTTTAAACATTTTGGTGTTTTTGTGTGAAAAAAGCAGGGTTTTGTTAGATGGGTTGTTCCGAGGTGCGGGACGTTGTTCCGTAAACACAGTAAGTCTGTGGAAGATGGTGCTACGTGCTAAGTGTTAAGCGGGGAAAAATAATCGGAAATCGGGGTCGAAAGGAAATCAGTAGGCAGTTGGCAAAAGAATAGTGACGAGTGACAAGTGACGAGGGGGGAAGTTGGCAGTATCCAGTAGGCAGTTGGCAAGGTGGAGCCAATAAGCAATAAGCAGTAGGCAAAAGGGAAAAGAAAAAATCGATTACCGAATCCCGATTACCGATCTCCGAAAAAATTGTTTTGTAAGGGTACATCTCTTTCCTGTCATGAGCGGTTCAGGTGCAAGGCGGACGGAGTGCGGAATAAATAGAAGTGCCCTTAAGAGAGGGGTTCTTTGGTTGCAATGGCCTTAAAAAATGTATAGCAAAAAACGCCGTCTTTTTCTGTTGTTCTATATAAGTCCCTGATTCCGGCATCAAAGGTTTTTTCGTCAAGTAAACCGGCTTCAAGAGATGATTCCCTGATGCCTTCGATCATTGTCGTGAATGTGTTCTTTGTGAATCCTTCTACAAAATGAGGCTTACTTGAATCGGCGTACACCATTCGGGGAGATACGTGAATTGAGCTGAGTCCGGCAGCGGTAAGGAGCGGATACAGCTCTCTTCCTATTTTGGCGTTGCCGCCTGCTCTTTTTTGCAGTTCGACCTGGCATTGAATCGCTTTGTTTGCAGCCTTGCTGTCAGGATGGAAATAAGCCGACCCGTGGTCTCCCTCGACAACGGTGATTGTGCCGCCGGCTTTGAGAACAGTTTTAAGACAGTGCAGTGCCTCGACCGGATGGGCCAGGTGTTCAAGCACAAAGCAGACGAAGATGTGATCGAAAGATTCCGGCTTGAGCGGCAATGCAAAAATATCTCCCTGCTGGAAGCTTACGTTTATGATACCTGCACTTTCGATGTTTTTTCGGGCTTTTGCGAGTGAACGCTCAGAGATGTCGACTGAGGTGATATGTGCATGAGGGCTGTTGCGAGCCAATGTTATTGTTTGTGCACCGACCCCGCATCCAGCCTCCAGAACCTGGCTTCCTGCCGGATAGTATGTATCCGAATGCAATAATTCGACAAGAGTTGATGCTTGATCCAGCAAACGCATGTGTTCTGTCTGATCATATCCGTGCACGTATTTCATATGGGCACCTCTATTTATGGGCACCTCTAAAAACTTATTGCGCGCCCAAATTGCTGTGTTGGCCGGTGCTCGAAATCCTCATGTACTCCATGTACATTCCGGTTTCTCTGCTCCGTCCGCCTTACACTTTGCTCGCTCATGACACTTTTTAGAGGTGCCCTTTATTTTTTGCGATAACCCATACGGCATGAACGATGCCGGGAATATAACCGAGTAGGGTTAAGACAATATTGATCCAGAGATGTTTTCCTATCCCCACCTGTAGAAATACGCCTAAAGGCGGCAGGATAATCGCAAAAATGATTTTGATAAGTTCCATATTTTTGCTTACCTCCGTTTCTTAATAAGTTAAGATTTTTCCTTTGCACCATGGTGAGGTCTTTTTACAGGGCACCTCTATTAATTGTCATGAGCGGTTCAAGTGCGAAGCGAACGGAGCGCAGAAACCCTCTCCTATCCGATCAACGATGCAATTGAAGCGCGGAATAAACAAGGTGCCCTACAGTTATGTAACGTTTGCGTTAACTATGTTATTGGTGTACTTTGGTTATCGTTTCTTCAGGGTGTCCTTGTTACTGGTTATCATGACAATGTATAGAGATACCCTTTAATTTTCGACACGATGAGGAACGTCCCGACACGCATTACGGCAGGGAAGATTGTATGAAGCAAGCAAAGCATATTCTGGCGGTCAATACCGGCTCATCGAGCATCAAGTTTGCATTGTATGACATTGGTGCAAGCGAAGAGCTGGTTTTTAGCGGTTCACTCACAAGGATTGGCCTTGAAGGGAGTCGCTTCACGCTAAAGGATGCACAAGGTAAACAAACAGCAGGAGAAAGCGTTTCCGCGGAGAGCCACGACAGCGCCTGCGAATATGTGTTTTCCCGAATTCTCTCCATTGGAGGAACGGTGCCTGACGCCGTTGGACACCGGATGGTGCATGGCGGTCCCGATCATGCCGACCCCGAAATGATTTCTCCTGAACTGACAACCTCTCTTACAGCATTGATTCCCTATGCGCCGGAGCATCTGCCCCAGGCGCTGAAAGCGGTCAATCGCGCCGGAAAGGTTTTTCCCGGAGTTCCGCAGGTTGCCTGCTTCGACACGGCGTTTCATCGCACGATGCCTGCTGCTGCGCAGCTCTACCCGCTCCCTGAATCGGTGCGAAACAAAGGTGTTCAGCGTTACGGCTTTCACGGACTTTCCTATGAATACCTGGTTGGCGAGCTTGAACGTCGGGAGGGAAGCGGTGCATTGCGGGGCAGGGTCATCCTTGCACATCTGGGGCACGGGGCCAGCATGGCGGCTGTTCTGGACGGAAAGAGCATCGATACAACGATGGGATTTTCTCCGGCGGGAGGAATGGCAATGGGAACACGCACAGGGGATCTCGATCCTGGAGTTATCCTGTTTCTGCTGCAGCAGGAAAATATGGATCCTGCCGAGGTCAAGGATATGGTGAACCGCAGATCGGGACTGCTTGGGGTGTCGGGAAAAAGCGGCAATATGCGTGACCTCATTGAAGATCATGATCCGGCCAGCCGTTTGGCTGTAGAGCTGTTCTGCTACCAGGCCGGCAAGTGTATCGGCGGCTTTGCTGCTGCTCTCGGCGGTCTCGATACGTTGGTGTTTACGGGAGGAATTGGAGAAAAAGCTGCTGAAATCCGCCGGAGAATATGTGAAGGCCTGGCTTTTCTCGGTATCAGCATCGATGCTGAGAAAAATGCCGCGAACTCGACGATAATTTCCCGGAAGGATGGGACGGTAACCGTCAGGGTTATGGAAACGAAGGAAGAGCTGATGATTGCGCGTCGTACGTATAATCTGTTGAAAGAATCTCTGTAAGAAAAAACAACCCCAAAAAAAAGTGAAACGATGACAGAAACACAAACCAAGGAGCTACGAAACAATATGCCACTGTTCGAAGAAGAGTTGAAAAATATCAACGCCTACTGGAGAGCGGCCAACTACCTCTCCGTCGGGCAGATCTACCTGATGGACAACCCGCTGCTTAAAAAACCGCTTGAAATCGACCATGTCAAACCCCGTTTGCTCGGACACTGGGGGACGACGCCGGGCCTTAACTTTATTTATGTGCATCTGAACCGGATCATCAAAGCTCGGGACCTCGACATGATCTATATCGCCGGGCCCGGCCATGGCGGACCGGCACTGGTCGCCAACGTTTGGCTTGAGGGGACTTACAGTGAGTATTATCCTGATGTGTCATTCGATGAAGAGGGTATGCGGCGGCTGTTCCGTCAGTTTTCTTTCCCCGGAGGCGTGCCGAGCCATGTGGCTCCTGAAACGCCGGGCTCTATCCATGAGGGAGGAGAGCTTGGCTATGCCTTGTCTCATGCATACGGAGCGATATTCGATAACCCCGGTCTGGTCGCGGCCTGTATTGTCGGTGACGGTGAAGCCGAGACAGGTCCTCTGGCTACAGCGTGGCACAGCAACAAGTTTCTCAATCCTGCTCGTGATGGGGCGGTGCTTCCGATTCTGCATCTGAACGGTTACAAGATCGCCAATCCAACGGTGCTTGCCAGGATTTCCCATGAAGAACTGGAGAGCCTGATGATCGGCTATGGCTATAAACCGTACTTCGTCGAAGGAAGCGATCCTGAAACCATGCACCAGACAATGGCAGCAGCTCTTGATTGCTGTTTGGATGAGATTGCCGACATTCAAAAACAGGCAAGAGAGGGAGGAAAAACACAAAGGCAGCGGTGGCCCATGATCGTGCTGCGTTCCCCGAAAGGGTGGACCGGACCGAAAGAGGTCGGAGGCAGAAAAACCGAGGATTTCTGGAGATCGCATCAGGTTCCCTTTTCCAGTGTAAGAGAGAACCCGGAGCATCTTGCATTGCTTGAAGCGTGGATGAAAAGCTACAGTCCGGAAGAGTTGTTTACCGAGGAAGGTGCGCTGAAGTCTGAGCTGCAGGAGCTTGCGCCGGAAGGGAAGCGCCGAATGGGCGACAGTCCTCATGCCAACGGAGGCATGCTTTTGCAGGAGCTTCGAATGCCGGATTTTCAGGATTACGCGATTGACGTGCCCGAACCCGGATCGGTCATTGCCGAGGCTCCCAAGCCGATGGCCCGTTTTCTGAGGGATATCATGAAACGCAACGCAAAAGCGGCAAATTTCCGGGTTTTCGGTCCGGACGAAACTGCATCGAACCGTCTGGGTGACCTTTTCGACGAGACGGATCGGGTATGGATGGGTGAGATGATCCCGGAGGACGAGCATCTTTCCCCGGACGGGAGGGTAATGGAAATCCTGTCCGAACATACCTGCCAAGGGTGGCTCGAAGGTTACCTGCTGACCGGAAGGCACGGGTTCTTTTCCTGTTACGAAGCGTTTATCCACATCATTGACTCTATGTTCAACCAGCACGCCAAGTGGTTGAAAGTCACCAATGATGAAATTCCGTGGCGGATGCCGATTGCTTCACTGAACTATTTTCTTACATCGCACGTGTGGCGCCAGGACCATAACGGATTTTCTCATCAGGATCCGGGATTTATCGATCACGTTGTCAATAAGAAAGCCGATGTGATCCGGGTCTATCTGCCCCCGGATGCCAATACGCTGTTGTCGGTCACCGACCACTGTTTGCGTTCACGCAACTATATCAACGTGATTGTTGCCGGAAAACAGCCGGCTTACCAGTGGCTCGATATGGATGCTGCAGTGAAGCACTGCACAAGCGGTATAGGAATCTGGGAATGGGCGTCGAACGATACCGAAGACGGTGATCCCGATGTGGTTATGGCATGCGCGGGTGACATTCCCACGCTCGAAACACTTGCGGCGGTCGATATTCTGCGCCGTCAGATTCCCGACCTGAAAATAAGGGTGGTCAATGTTGTCGATCTGATGACCCTGCAACCGAAAGAGGAGCATCCTCACGGGCTTCGGGACCGGCATTTCGATGATATTTTCACAACCGACAAGCCCATTATCTTCGCTTACCATGGTTATCCCTGGCTGATTCATCGCCTGACCTACCGCCGGACCAACCACAAGAACCTGCATGTCCGCGGGTACAAGGAGGAGGGAACAACCACGACACCGTTCGATATGGTGGTGATGAACGACCTTGACCGTTTTCACCTTGTGGCCGATGTGGTTGATCGTGTTCCCCGTTTGCGGCAGCGTGCGGCTTATGTAAAACAGTATGTGCGCGACCGCCTGATCGATCACAAGGAATACATCTGCAAACACGGCCAGGATATGCCTGAAATCAGAAACTGGAAATGGGAATGGAATCAGTAGACAGTGACAAGTCAAAATTCAAAATTCAAAAGTCAAAAAGGGGGAGGGGGAAGTTGGCGGTAGGCCAAGAAAAAGAAAAGATCGAGTCCCGATTTCCGAATCCCGATTACCGATTCTGACGACGGGGTGCTGGCGCACAGTTGGGGAAAAGTGGCATTGCTATTGAACCATCCAGCTATTGAACTATGAAGCTAATCGAAGTGATCGCCGATGAGGGAAGTGTCAAAACCGTTGTGGCGATTGCGGAAAAACACAAGGCCCGGGACTTCCGAACCGGCTTGAAGGACAAGGACGACCAGCAGCCCATGAGGCTCGTTGTAACCGATGACAAGGTACAGGAAGTGCTGGACGCATTACAGGGCGTCCTGGGAGCACAGTCCTGTGCCAAGTTGCTGGTCTATCCCATCGATATTTCTCTTCCCCAGCAGACAGAGGAGCAGCAGGAAAAGGAGGCCAAAGCAACACAGGCACGTGAATCGCTGTACAAGGAGGTCCAAAAAAACTCGCGCCTTGATGCGAATTATCTTGTACTGGTGATGCTGTCAACGATTGTAGCGGCTATAGGGTTGATCGAGAACAACGTGGCCGTGGTGATCGGCGCGATGGTGATTGCTCCGTTGCTTGGGCCGAACCTTGCTTTCGGGCTCGGCACAGCGCTCGGTGATCTTTCCCTCATGAAAAATTCCCTGAAAACCCTTTTTGCCGGAGTTTTTCTTGCGGTAGCTCTTTCGGTGCTTATCGGGGTTGTCTGGCCATTTCCCCTGACCAGCCCCGAGCTGATCGCCCGGACGGACGCCGGCCTGGACTCGATCGCGCTGGCCTTTGCCTCGGGGGCGGCGGCGGCACTCTCTCTCAGCACCGGTTTGCCGAGCGTGCTGGTCGGTGTCATGGTTGCGGTTGCGCTGCTTCCGCCTGCGGCAACGTTTGGGCTGATGCTCGGGCATGCCCGTATCGATCTTGCAGCAGGAGCGGCGCTGCTTCTTGCGGTAAATGTCGTGAGCGTGAACCTTGCCTGCAAGCTGGTATTTCTCCTCAAAGGCGTTCGGCCAAGGACATGGTGGGAAAAGGAAACGGCTAAAAAGGCCATGCGAACCTATATTTTTGTCTGGGTTGTTACCTTGGTTTTGCTTGGACTGGTTATTTATGTGCGGACGCTGTCGTTCTGAAGGGCACCTCTATTTAGGGTACCTCTATTAATTTATTCCGCGCTTCAATTGCTTCGTTGGGCAGGCAATATCCAGCTGGCAAAAGAGTAGTGACGGGTGATGAGAAACAAGTGACAAGGGGGAAAGTTGGCAGTTGGCAATGACAAGTCAAAAATAAAAAACCCCCTGGGAGAGGGGGTTTTTAGAGGTGCTCTTTAGAGAAGTGTGTCGATAATGGCATTGAGCGTTGCACTCGGGCGCATTGCTTTCGATGCTCTCTCATCATCCGGCATAAAGTACCCCCCAAGATCGACAGAGGAACCCTGGGCGGCATCGAGCTCGCCGACAATCCGCTCTTCGTTCTCTTCAAGCTCTTTTGCCACGGCGGCAAATTTTGTCTTGAGCTCCTGATCGTTGTTCTGAGCGGCAAGTGCCTGAGCCCAGTACATGGCGAAATAGAAATGGCTTCCTCGGTTATCGAGCTCATGCACCTTGCGTGAAGGAGATTTCCCGTTTTCAAGGTACTGCCCGACAGCTTGGTCAACCGCTTCGGCGAAAACCTTTGCTTTCTCGTTGCCGAAGACATTGCCCAGATGCTCAAGTGAAACGCCAAGCGCAAGCATTTCGCCGAGAGAATCCCACCTCAGGTGTCCCTCCTTGACAAACTGCTGCACGTGTTTGGGAGCAGAACCGCCCGCACCGGTTTCGAACAGGCCGCCGCCATTCATCAACGGTACAATGGAAAGCATTTTCGCACTGGTACCGAGTTCGAGGATCGGGAACAGGTCAGTGAGATAATCCCTGAGCACGTTGCCGGTAACTGAAATGGTGTTCTTGCCCTGTCTGATGCGTTCGAGCGAGAAGCGCATGGCTTCAACCGGAGACATGATCCTGATATCGAGACCGCTGGTGTCATGGTCCTTCAGGTAGGCGTTGACCTTCTTGATCAGCTCGATATGATGTGCTCTTTCCTTGTCCAGCCAGAATACCGCCGGAGCACCGGTGGCTCTTGCCCTGCTAATGGCAAGCTTCACCCAGTCGCGGATAGGTGCGTCCTTGACCTGACACATTCTGAAAATATCGTCGGGCTCGACATCCTGCTCGAGCATCGAGTTGCCGGACGCATCCACAATACGGATAATACCGTTGCCCGGTGCCTCGAACGTTTTGTCATGAGAACCGTATTCCTCAGCTTTCTGTGCCATGAGACCGACGTTTGAAACACCGCCCATGGTTGCCGGGTTGTAGGCTCCGTTTTTCTGACAATCCTCAACCATTTCCTGGTACGCGGGGGCATAGCTGCGGTCTGGAATCATGGCCTTGGTCTCATGCAGCTCGCCGTCAGGACCCCACATCTTGCCACCGTCGCGGATAACAACCGGCATCGACGCATCAATGATGACATCGTTCGGCACATGCAGGTTGGTAATTCCCTTGTCCGAGTCAACCATCGCAAGAGCCGGACGGTTCTTGTAAACTTCCTGGATATCCGCCTCGATTTCGGCCCTTTTCTCTTCCGGCAGCGATTGGATCTTTGCATACAGATCGCCAAGGCCGTTATTGACATCGACGCCGAGCTCATTCAGCACGTCACCATGCTTGTCAAACACATCCTTGTAGAACACCGATACGGCATGGCCAAATATGATCGGGTCGGAAACCTTCATCATGGTGGCTTTCATGTGCAGTGACAACAACAGGCCGTCCTCTTTAGCCTTATCCATCTGGGCAGCAAAGAACTCGCGCAGCTGGCGGACGTTCATGGCGGAAGTATCCACAACCTCGCCGTCCTGCAAGGCAATTTTGTCCTTGAGAACCGTCACAGTGCCGTCACCATCGACATATTCGATGCGAACATCGGTCGCGCCGTTCATGGTTGCTGATTGTTCACTGCCATAGAAATCACCGCCCTGCATGTGCGAGACGTGTGCCTTGGAGCTGTTTTCCCATGCTCTCAGACGGTGTGGATTGTTCTGCGCATACTGCTTGACCGAAGGCGCAGACCTTCTGTCCGAGTTGCCTTCGCGCAGCACAGGGTTCACGGCGCTTCCAAGCGCCCTGGCGAAACGTGCCCTGATCCCTTTTTCAGCATCGGTTTTCGGATCTTCAGGAAAATCGGGAATAGCATATCCTTTTTCCTGCAGCTCCTTGATTGCCGCCTTGAGCTGGGGAATCGATGCACTGATATTGGGAAGTTTGATAATGTTGGCTTCTTTGGTCTTGGCCAGCTCACCGAGTGCGGTAAGGTTATCCGGAATCCGCTGTTCTTCAGAGAGATTCTCGGGAAAATTGGCGATGATCCTTCCGGCAAGGGAGATATCGCTGGTTTCAACCGAAATACCGGTGCCGTTGGTGAAAGCCTGAATTATCGGCAGCAGAGAATAGGTCGCCAGTGCCGGTGCTTCGTCAATTTTGGTATAGATAATTCTTGCCATGTCTGTTACTTTTTTAAGTTGTTATGGTTTTACTTTATTGCACTGCTTCAACGTTTTTACATTTAAAAAGATTATACATGACCGTCGCACAGGCGGCGAGTCACAAAAACATAGCCCTCATCGCCTGAAAAACAGGTGATTTCAATTAATATTATCTGTCATACCGACACCGTTGAGCGCCGGCTGAATAAAAACCGGAGGTGAGGTTTTACGTCCTCCGGTGAATTATTTGGAGGGTGAAAAATTTTCCAGACCGACCCTCGCAGCAAGTTCCTTGTCATGGAGAGCTTCGTGCGCCAGTCTGATCATGGGTATGGTCGCCCCCATGGAACTGTAACCGCCGTCATGATACAGGTTCTGCATGGTGACCTTGCGGGTAAGATCGCTCAGCAGGGTTACAGCATACTCTGCACACTCTTCCGCTGACGCGTTACCCAGCGGGGACATAAGATCGCTGTACTCATGCATCTTTTCAAAGCCAGGAATACCGCTGCCCGCCTTGGTGTACGTAGGGCTTTGAGAAATCGTGTTGATCCGGATACCGCGTTGTGCCAAACGGGGACCGTAACTCCTGACAATTGATTCCAGAAGCGACTTCGCGTCACCCATATCGGAATATGTCCAGTAATTTCGCTGTGAAGCGATATAGGACAGAGCAAGAATACTCGCGCCATTGTTGACCACGTTGTTTCTCAGAGCGAAAGAAACCAGGCGATGCAGTGAAATTCCTGACACGTTCAGTGTTTTGAAGAACCATTCGTAATTCAATTCCTCATAAGGAACCTGCTTGCGGATGTTCTGTGACATGCCGATCGAATGAACGATAAAATCCACAGAACCAAGTTCCTCAGCCAACTCCTTGAATGCGTTGTCAACGTCCTCATCCTTGCCCGCGTCGCACACGATAACAGGAGCGTTGCCACAAATCTCGGCCAACTCGTTTATGTTACCAAATCTCAATGCAGTAGCTATATTGGAAATTGCAATCTCGGCTCCTTCACGGTAAGCATGAAGAGCGACCTGCCAGCCGATGCTGCTTTCATCCAGAGGGCCGAAAACAATCCCTTTCTTTCCTTTTAAAAGACCATAATGCACTTTATCAGGCATGTTATAAGCTGATTCTTTTAACAGTTATCCGGGGTGAAAATCTCCGTAAATTAACATTTTAAAAGGAGAAGATACAAAGATTACCACCAAATCCGCAATGCATCATCAAGAAAACTTTCCTTAAAACGCCACTAATACTGTTACTGCGCACCCTATAAAGGGCACCTCTATTTATTTGTTCCGCGCTTCAATAAGGCACGCTTTAGCCTGAATAATTCATGAGAGTTCAAACACCCGACCCCCGATTGTTCTTCTTTCGGGGTTCGCCGTCGCTATCGGTATCGGGAATCGATTTTCCCTTTTGC
>JANQGE010000048.1 GCA_028277485.1 Chlorobium sp. | reverse complement strand
CGATCGAAGTTCGAATGAATGGGCGGAGTATGATTCATTTCGTCTGGAATGTTACAGAATAGCGGAAGATATATTGGCGTGAAGAAGTTTTCTGACTTTAGATAGGTATTACACTTTAAGTTAAAAAAATGGAGCAACGGCCGCAGCAAAAAAACAGCGGTTGCCCGATTAACTGCAAAGAGATCATCACGGCGATATGTGATATCGAGCATCTGCAAGATGAGAATGACCAGCTAAAAAACGACATGCGCCGCCTATTCGATAAGCTGGACGCAACAACAAAATGGATGATCGGGCTGTTCATTGGCATGGGGATACAAACAGTGGCGATCTTCGCCATGATCATCGTAACGCTCTACACAAAGGCAAATGGCTGAGTTCATAACAGCGTTTAACAAAACGCACGACAACGAGGGAGGCTACAAGCTGCACAGGGTCAAAGACGATGCTGGCGGTTGGACGTTTGCCGGTATCGCTTACAACTATCATCCGGACTGGCCGGGCTGGAAAGCGGTCTTCGCCGGGGATCGTGGGCCGAAGGTAAAGACGCTTGTTGCTGATTTCTATCGTGCTGAATACTGGAACCGCATATCGGGTGACAAGATTCAGAGCCAACGCAAAGCAGACAGGATCTATGACTTTGCTGTGAATGCAAGCTGGCGAACTGCGGCCAGGTACGCGCAACGGTGCGCTGGAGTGAAGGAGGACGGCCACATCGGTCCGGTATCGCTCGACGCGATCAACGGCATGAGCGACCGGCTGTTCCTCGCACTGTTCAAGCTGCTTCGCGTGGAGCACCGCCTTCGTTCGGTGGAGCGAAGGAAAAGCCAGAAGAAGTTTATCGTCGGCTGGCTGCGAAGGGATTTGCAGGGAATGAAGTACCTGTTATCGCAATCTCACTAACCAACCATGGAGGAAACAAAAAATGGAGTTTATTCAGCAGAACAGCTCTGCAATCATTGCGGGCGCCGCAATCGTGATCGGTGCACTTATGAACATTGCCGCGGTGGCGAGGGTCATGGCTGCGGTGGGCAATTTCATGAAGGAGCTGAAGGAAGCTGCCGGAGCGGTTGCGGCTGCGACGGCGGCAGATTCACCGGGAGGAGTGTCGCTGACGAAGGAGGAAATCGCGCACATTATTGACGAAGCTGACGACCTTCCTGGCGCTTTGCTTGAGCTGATCGGAAAGGGCGTCAAGGCTCCGGGAACCACAGTTGCACAGTAAAAGGCACCAAATGAGAGGGCGGTGCCGGGGCTGCGGCCGCGAAGCGGATCAGTGCCCCGGCGCGCCCGTCCTATTTACCACCAAATCACAACGACAGAACCATGAATGGATTTATCAAACTCACAGCGGAAAACGGCGATGCGGTCTTTGTGAACACTACCCTTGTGCAGTACGTCAGGCAGGGGAAGCGCTTTGCCAATGTTGCCCTCCAGGGCAAGCCGGATATGCTGGTACAGGAAGGCGCTCAGGAGGTTGAGAGCATGATTAAAGCATCGTATGCTGGCGCGATCATCAAGGAGGATGCGGAGCCGCAAGCAGCCCAGTCGGGCGCGGCGAAGTCAAGCCCGGCGGGCGACAAGGGCAAGGCTAAAAAATGAACGGTCTCTTCGCTCAAATCCTCACCGCCCTTTTCAAAGCGCTCGTCGGCCTGTTCCGGGACGGCAAGCTGTTCGGCGGCAAGGTGATCAAGGCTGCACTAAACGATGAGGACGATGGAAAGTTTATCGAGAATGCTTTGCGCGACGGCTGGGGTTCTGATAATAACAAGCTGCAGCGCAATGAAAAGGGTAGCTGAACCGGACGTGGTGTTCCTGGGCGGTGAAGGCAGCGGTCCGACAACCAAAACGGTCCGCCTTGACACTACTTATCACAACGCGCCTGTCCTGTACAAGGACAGCACCGGCGCCGTGAGGCGCGGGAGAGCAACGCTCTGGCGCGGCGGGTTCTTTCGCCCGGATCTTGACTGAAGCAAGATGAGCGTACAGGACGGCACTGAGCGGAGCCGGAGCGTCTGCGCGCGCAATGGTGCGCGCTGGTGCGGAGGCGGAGCGGGCTGTCAAACAATGAAACGGATGTATGCGCTTTGCGATCGACAAGAACAGGATGCTGCCGCACCAGTGCCAGTTCTGGGAGCTGGACACCTACATCAAGCTGCTGGTTGGCGGTTATGGTAGCGGGAAAACCTATATCGGGGCACTGCGGACGATCTGGCTTTCATACGTGAACCGGCCTCATCCGGTGTTGTACGTCTCCCCTACTTATCCCCAGGCACGGCGCACGATTGTTTTTACGCTTGAACAGATGCTTTCGCGCGCAAGAATTCCCTACAGTTACCACAAGACACACCACGAGTTTTATATCCCGGGATGGCAGGGGTTGATCTGGATTGCGAGCGGCGAGATTCCGGATTCGCTCAAGGGGCCGAACGTGTCGGCGGCGGGGATGGATGAACCGTTTATCCAGAAGAAGGAGACGTTCGATACGGTGCTATCGCGAATCAGGGAAGGCGGTGCGCTATGCCGGGAGTTTTTTATGACCGGGACACCGGAGCAGCTGAACTGGGGGTATGATGTGGCGATGAACGACGAGGGCAAGTATGATCTGGAGATGGTTGTGGGAACGACGGAATCGAATGTGCACCTCCCCCAGCAGTTCATCGAGCAGTTACACAATGCATACGACGAGAACCAGCGGGCGGCCTACATGAACGGGATGTTTGTGAACCTGATGAAAGGCAGGGTGTATCGCTATTTCGACCGGACGAAGCACCAAGAGAGCCGGACGATACCGAAGGACGTGGAGATATTTGCAGGAATCGATTTCAATGTTGATTACATGACGGCCGAGTTGTTTGTCGAGCTGGACGGCCGTACGCATTTTTTTGACGAGATTCAACAGGCCGACTCCGATACCTACCAGCTGGCTGACCGGTTGCACGAGAAGTACCCTGGGATTACGGTATATCCTGACGCTTCGGGCAAGGGTCGCAGGAGCTCAGCGAAGAACACGGACCACACCATACTCAAGGACAAGGGATTCAAGGTTGTATCGCGGAAGCAGAATCCGGCCGTGAAGGACCGGGTGAATGCGGTGAACCGGCGCATCAGGGAGGACCGCTGCACGTTCGAGAACTGCCCGAAGCTGATCAGGGACATGGAGCGCGTGGTATGGAAGAATGGAGAGATTGACAAGACCAGCGATCCATCGCTTTCACATCCGTCAGATGCAGCAGGGTACGCTATCGAGTACATGCACCCCGTAAGAATCGAAAAACCATATGAAGAGCAGCCGAACGCATGGCGCGTGTAGGCTAAAAAAACTATAGGGAGGAAACTCTATGGAGCTGAAAGAACTCGAGAAAAAGCACCCGTACTATTCGGAGAAGGTTAGTGAGTGGGAATACCTCTACAAGAGCTACAAGGGCGGCGAGGATTACCGAAAGGCGTCTCTCCTCTACAAGTACATTTTCGAGGAAAAGGACAACGACAAATACCAGCAGCGCCTCCAGCAGACTCCTTTGGACAATCATTGCGAGAGCGCGATACATACATACAGCTCTTTTATCTGGAAAACACCACCGCAGCGCGACCTTGGCAAGCTGCAGAGCAACTACGAAGCGTTGAAGATCCTCGAGGATGCCGACATGAACGAGACGACGCTTAACGAATTCATGCGCCAAGTGCAGATCGAGTCAGGCGTATACGGCACATGTTGGGTAGTCATCGACAAATCCCGTTCGAAAGTAACTAATCTCAGGCAGGCAAGATCGAAAGGCATCCGCCCATACATGGCGCTCTACATCCCGCAAGATGTCTACGATTGGACGTTCGAGCGAGACGAAGCTGGAAAAAAGGTGCTCACCTACGTCAAGTTGGTTGAGCATGAGATTGATGATTCGGGTAAAAAGGTAAGAGTATTCAGGTTATGGACACTTGACAGAATACGGGCATACAAGCACACTGAAGGCAAAACGGACATTGAGGTTCTGCAGGACGATGAGAACCGTCTCGGCATCGTGCCTGCCATTTGCCATCACAACAAACGCAATGGTATGCGCGGCAGTGGAATATCCGATATCAAGGACGTTGCCCCGATGCAGCAGAGCATTTACAATGACCTGAGCGAGCTCGCACAGACAATCCGCAACACGAACCATTCCACTCTCGTCAAAAATGACAAGGATAGCGCCGTAGGCGGCGCTGGTGGCGTTATCGTTATGGATGAGGACACAGAGTCAGGCAAGAAACCCTATCTCCTCCAGCCACAGCTTTTCCAGCTCGAAGGGTTGCTCAAGGCCATCGAGAAGAAAGAAGACATGATCAACACCATGACGCACTTGCGGCCGGTCCGCCAGGTTCGAACGCAGCCGGCTTCAGGCGTTGCGATCCAGACGGAGTTTCAACTGCTCAACACGCTGCTTGCTGAAAAGGCTGCCGGACTGCAGATGACAGAATACCGGCTGCTCCGGATCTTCTGCAAGTGGATCAACAAAGACCCGGATAAACTGCGCGTCATTATCAGCTACCCGCAGAAGTTCGAGCTGCGCGATCGGGAAAGCGACCTGCGTGTTATCGAGCAGGCGAAGCGGTTGAAGGTGAAAAGCGAGGTGTACCAGAAGGAGCTCGACAAGATGGTTGCACAAATTACGCTCGAGGATGATGCGAACATCGAGAGCATTCATCAAGAGATTGAACAGTCAAGGTATGAGGTGGATGTGATCGGTAAGAGTGGCGAGGCCGGGTAATGGATTGTTCTTGTTTTTTTCGGCTGTGGTGGCGAAATTGTGAAGGGATGTTTGTGGTATCATGTTTGAGGCCAGCAAGAAAATCTGTAGTAGAGATAAAATATATAATGCTGGGCGGTGGACTAATCACGAGGGAGGCTCTATGGAATCCGTGTTCGTTAGCTACTCTCACTGGGATGCTGAGTTCGTAGACCGGCTCGTACGCGATCTTCGCTATTCGGACGTTCCGGCGACCTATGACAAGTGGCTACTCAAGGTGGGAGACTCGATCATTGACCGTATCGCTGAGGCAGTAACATCAGCCGCGAGTGTCGTGGCGATCCTGTCTAAGAATTCTGTGAAGTCGGAATGGGTGAGAAGAGAGCTGTCTTTAGCCATGACAAAAGAGATCAAGGGTCGGACCGTGAAGGTTCTTCCTGCAGTAATCGACGACTGCGATATCCCAGCCAGCATCTCCGACAAACTATTTGCGGACTTTCGGGGCCAGTACTATTGGGGGCTGACCAAACTCCTGGAGGTTCTGGATCCCCGGGATCTAGAGTCGCAATGGAAGTCTAAATATCGAAGGCAAGACTATTCCCCACAACTCGAGCACGACCTCGAGAATGTTCTTGCAGCGGGGTCTCTGGAGCAGATGCGGACCTGGATGCGTATCAACTCGCCCGTTCTTCTTCTGCTCTTCGGCCACAGGTGGGCATTTTGTAAAGCTATCCACGATTTCGGTTTTGGCAATGCTCGCGAATTCATCGATTACCTGATGGTAAGCGGTCAGTCCTTTAGGTTCGAATTTCAGGCGGTGTCGCTGGGTCCTCCGAACTGGCTATCCAGCGCGGCAAATGAGGTGCACACGCTAGCCAATGGTGTTAGCCGCTTTGTCACGAACTGTAGAAGCAACTTTGACGAGTTCTGCCGTGCAGCAAGCATTCGTTTTTCGATGGACCAGATTGGTCCACCGAGTTTCATAGGTTATCCTCAAGATCTTGCCGAGCGCCATGAGCTCAAAGGCACACTGTTGATAGGTCGTCGTCATGAGTACCACGATGAGCAAGAGAAGGTAAGGCACCATATCTACAAGAGTACGGACGGGTTGGTTGAAATCGCGTCTTATGATCGCCTTCTTGATTCAATACGGCAGCGAGAACGGTATGAAAAACCATAGAAGCAACCAATGCCAACTGTTTGGCGCCCGCCCAACAAAGTGCTCCAGCAGTACGTTTTAGCGCGTACGGCTGAACTGTGGGGTTCTGTCTACACATTAGCCACTATATACACCGCTCCCGACCTGTTGGGACCGGCGCTTTGACTTCACAAGGTGTCCGGCTTACCTCAGAAGGGCAAGGATTGGTTGATTTTTGTATAGGTCTATTGCAGCAAGATGAACAATCAGTCAGGTACTGAGCGAAGGCGGAGGTCGCGCCCTGCCCCAGAGCTGCTGCGAGCGTGCAGCTTATGTCAGCAAACGGTGCGGAGGGAATGGGCGCGGGCGGAGCCGGAGCAGGTGTAATCGATTGAGTTAAATTATTATATTCCGTGAGGCGTGCAGCTGTTGCTTTCACAGAATTTGTAACATATCTGTATCACAGCCCAAGAAAAAACGCTGTAACTCAATACAGTATATACACATAGTCAGAATCAAAGAAGTACTAAATATATATTATTTTGTTTACCTATACCCAATGTTCGGAATCAACAGTTCTTTCACGGCACAAGGGCACCTTTATTAATCGCGATTACCCGCCTTGTAAAACAACCAGGGCGCGCAACAAATTAAGGGCACCTCTAAGAAACGACCAACCCAGGCATGACCCAATCAGCATATACAGCTCCTGACAAATCAGGACATTACGGCCCCTACGGAGGTAAGTTTATCCCGGAAACTCTCATAAAAAACGCTTCCGACCTCGAAGAAGAGTACAACAGGGCAAAAGAGGACCATGCATTCTGGGATGAGCATGCAAAGCTTCTGCGTCACTATGTCGGCCGCCCAACGCCGCTTTACCATGCGGAAAATTTGAGCAGACATGTCGGTGGAGCACAGATATATCTTAAAAGGGAAGACCTCAGCCATACTGGCGCGCATAAAATCAACAACGCAATCGGACAGGCACTTCTGGCAAAAAAAATGGGCAAAAAAAGGATCATTGCCGAAACCGGTGCCGGGCAGCACGGCGTCGCTACCGCGACCGTATGTGCTTTGTTCAACCTTGACTGTGTTGTTTACATGGGTACAGAAGACATTAAACGGCAAGCTCCGAATGTCGCACGAATGAAACTGCTCGGCGCAGAAATACGCCCTGTCGAAAGCGGAGCAAGAACCCTCAAGGACGCCACCAGCGAGGCCATTCGCGATTGGATCAACAATCCCGAAGAAACCTTCTACATCATCGGGTCGGTTGTAGGCATGCACCCCTACCCGATGATGGTCAGGGATTTTCAGGCGGTTATCGGTCGCGAAACAAAACAGCAGATCATCGAGCAGAAAGGACGCTTACCCGATGTCATTACAGCCTGTGTCGGCGGGGGAAGCAACGCTATCGGCATGTTTTACGAATTTCTCGACCAAACCGAAGATGTTGAAATGGTCGGGGTTGAAGCCGCAGGTGAAGGGTTGGGAGGTTTACATGCTGCTTCGCTGACCAAAGGAGGAAAAGGTGTCTTGCATGGGGCGATGATGAAGATCCTGCAGGATGATTACGGCCAGGTCAGCGAGGCTCATTCGATATCAGCAGGACTCGATTACCCTGGCGTAGGGCCGGAGCACTGCTACCTGCAGGAACTGGGGCTTGTCAACTATACATCGGCAACCGATACCGAAGCACTTGATGCACTCAGACTGCTTGCAACAACCGAAGGCATCATCTGCGCCCTCGAATCGGCACATGCCGTTCATTACGCAACCGTCAGAGCGGCAGAAATGCCTGAAGACGGCATCCTGATCGTCAACCTTTCAGGCAGAGGGGACAAGGATATGGATACTATTATGCAGAGTATTGAACTCAAGTGAAGAAATTGCCGGCACTCGTAACCGAGAGTTTGCAGGAAATGGAAAGGGATTTCCCGGGAAGCTGGCAACCAATTTTTCCAGAAAAATGTTGGAGAAAAAAAACGAAAACTGTATAATTGTAGCTCGTCATGCGGGAATAGCTCAGTTGGTAGAGCACAACCTTGCCAAGGTTGGGGTCGCGAGTTCGAGTCTCGTTTCCCGCTCTCATAACAAAAAGCCTCTGTTTTATAGAGGCTTTTTCTATTTTAAAAAAACGCCGGGAGAGGTGCGAGAGCGGCTGAATCGGGCGGTCTCGAAAACCGTTGTGCGTTTATACGTACCGTGGGTTCGAATCCCACCCTCTCCGCAGCAAGGAAAGCTTT
The DNA here is from genome assembly GCA_028277485.1 of Chlorobium sp. Classification (GTDB taxonomy): domain Bacteria; phylum Bacteroidota; class Chlorobiia; order Chlorobiales; family Chlorobiaceae; genus Prosthecochloris. The sequence continues at coordinate 6,648 of JANQGE010000048.1, read as the reverse complement.
CGGGGACCTCGGAAGCTTTTTTTGTCTTTTTATAACGTCAGGTCTCCTCGGGTGGGATGAAAAGTCAGCATTGACTTTCCCAAAGGGTGAGCGCAGCGAATCAATCCCACCCTCTCCGCATAAAACGCAAAGCCCCGGTAAATCCGGGGTTTTGTGCTTTATATCGAGGGGTTCGAACCCAAGCAAAGGGTTCGACTCATGCCAACAGGCATGAGGACGGCGAACGCAGTGAGTCCGCCCCCAAAGGGGGTGAGATGCGAAGCATCGAATCAATCCCACCCTCTCCGCAGCAAGGAAAGCTTTCACATGAAGTGGAGGCTTTTTTGGGAATAGAGGTACCCATAATCTTCTACAGCTTTACACCTCCATCCTTTCCAGCTCCTCTTTTTGTAGACTTCCACTCCCACATATTCACTTCGTCCCTGATCTCCTCACAAACCTGGAGGAGATAATCGATCTCCTCTTGTTTTAAACTGCTATGGAGTGAAAACCTTATAAGCGCACGGTTTTTCGGCGTAGCGGGAGAACAGAAAATCGAACCGAATATATTCCGCGCCTCGAGCGCATCGCGCAAAGCCTCCGTATTGACCTCGGAGCCCGGTTCCAAAGCGACAATTTGAGATTCACTGTCCACAGCATATCCCAGCTCACCCAGCCTGCGGCGGGTATAGGCGGACAGCTCATTCAGTCGTCCCCTTCGGTCATCGCACTTCTTGATGATATTCAGCGTAGCTGAAAGCCCGGCAATCTCATGAGGCATAAGACCTGAACTGAAAATAGCCGGGTGGGCAAGGTAAGGGTAATATTTCGCAAATTTCGCATTACAGAAAATTATACCCGCCCTGCCGGCAAAAGCTTTTGCAAGACTTGCCGTTACAAAATGCACCCTGGATGTCAAACCGTGCTCAAAAACCAGTCCCGCACCCTCGTGTCCGTGGGTTCCAAGAGAGTGGGACTCGTCAACAACCATTACACAGTCATGACGGTTGGCGATCTCAACAACATCATGCAGAGGAGCAATATCCCCGATAGTACTGTATACAGAATCAAGCAGGACAACCCCTTGTCCGTATTGTTTGATTAATTTCTCGAGATGAGCAGGATTGTTATGCATAAAAGCATGTGCCGTAGCTCCGGAACTTTTGATCCCTTCCCAAAGAGACATGTGGGTAAAAAAATCAATGTACACTGGCACATCCCTGCCGGCAATGACCTGTATTAAGCCAACATTGGCCGCCCACCCCGATTGACAGAGTATGGCGTTCTCAAAACCTGTCCAGGAAGCCATGGACTTTTCAAATGCGTCCTTGGTTCCCCCGTCATGCAGAAAAACTGCCGACATAACAGGAACCTGTCCAAAGTTCTCAAGGACATCTATTTCTGCCTCTACAATATCCGGATGATTCCCTATATCCAGGTAGTCATTGCTTTGCAGGATAAGGGCATCAGGTCCGGGCTTTTTACCGAGTACAAGATGTTTTCCGTTTTTTCTCGGCTTGAACGATTCCTCTTCACAAGCCTGCAGCTTCTTTTCGAGAAAGCCGGGAAAACTCAAAAAACAAGCATCCGAAAAGAAATGCGGGCTCTGGTTTTTCCTTATCATTACACCAGTTTTTTTAGATTTGTCAAGGGGGAGAATGACCTCATTTCGTTTTCCTCATAATATAGTTGAATATCTTCCGCCACGTCAATCAATACTCCTCAAATACGTCAACCCTAAAAACTTCTTATCTGGAACTTAGCCGTGCAATCCATCATAAGGGCACCTCTATTACATCGTGAACGACATGAGTACGAGGCGGACGGAGCACAGAAACCCCTTTCTATCCGCCCAACGAAGTAATCAGGATGCGCAACAAATTGAGGTGCCCATAAGAAAGATCAAGTCTTTTTTATTCACATAGTTTCTTATCATAAGGCATTGAGAACATATTGAACCCGTAAAATGTTGTGTTTTTTTTTGCTTAACCTCGTAACGCACCCTTTTATGCCACCCCAGCATGTCCGGGCATGAGCTCTTTCCCGTACCTTATAAAATTGATTAAAACGATCTATCGTGCCAGAAAACGGTGAGAAAAGTCGTAAGCTGAAACAAAAAGCCACAGAAATTCTTGAGCATGCGAAACCAAATATCACAATTATCGGTCTCCTATGCGTTGTAGGTTTTCCGCTGTACTATCCCATGTGGCAATACGTTTTCCCTCAGCCATACGAAACCCTTTTGCTGCGGTTAAGTATTTCTGTCTTGGGTATGCCGTGGCTGTTTTATAATTACTTACCCGCAAAGGCAAAAAAAATCTTCCCTTACTACTTTCTTGTAACGTCATTTATCATGATGCCGTTTTTCTTCAACTACATGATGTTGAAAAACGAATGGTCTCTTGTCTGGGCAATGTCCAATATGGCCGGATTATTCCTTCTGGTCATTCTTATCTATGACTGGGTGCTGATTACCTTAATGACATTGGGAGGGTTTTCGCTTGCTTATCTTGTTGTGCTGTTTACGGACGGTCGAGTAGACTACACATACTTTCAAATCGAATACATACCGATCTTTCTTTTTGCACTTGTCGGCAGCATAATCTGCAATCATAAACGACAGATGGCAAGCCAGACGAAAATCTCACTGCTTCACAGCCTCAGCGGCAGCATCGCCCACGAGATGAGAAATCCGCTGAACTCCATTATCAACGCAATAGGCTCGTTACAGTCCATCCTCCCGGACAAACCCGGAAAACTGGAAAAAGACAAGTGCGATCTGCACTATGAGCTCAGCAGATCAGGACTTATAAGCCTGCATAATGTTATCGAGGAAAGCTCGGAAACCGTCATCAGGGCCAACAAGATCATCGACTCGATTCTGGCAAGCATGCAGGGAAAATCCGTTGATTTAAGAACATTCAAACGGATTCCCGCAAAAAACAGCATTCACACAACCATCAACAGCTTCAGTTATGACACCCCCGAAGACCGAAAGTTTGTAAAAAACCTTGCCAAAACCGATTTTGATTTTTTCGGTGACAAGGATCTTTTCATCTACGCTCTTTTCAACCTTATAAAAAACGCCCTTTACTATAAAGACAAGCCCGGCTTTATCCTCGAAATAGCAACAGAAACGAAACCGGAAGGCAACATTATCAAAGTACGGGACACCGGGCCGGGAATTCCGGCATCGAAAAGGGAAAGAATTTTCGATGACTTCTATACATCCGGAAAAGAAAGCGGCATCGGGCTGGGACTGGCTTTCTGCAAACGCGTCCTCATTTCATTCGGAGGCCATATTGTCTGCCACTCGAAAGAAAACGAGTGGACGGAATTCATTCTTCATTTTCCCCTGTACAACTCAAAAAAGGTTGAAAACCTGAAAAAAGAAGTGCTTAAAACTAAAAACATCTTGATCGTAGATAACAACCAAAGCCACCGTCTGATAGCCGAAAAGTGTTTCAGCGAATGGGATTGCAATACAGAACACGCGGAAAACGGTACTCAAGCGCTGTCAATGATTACTCGAAAAAGTTTCGACCTGATACTCACGGATTTGGAAATGCCGGTTATGACAGGTGACGAGGCCGCCAAACGCATACGTCTTGAAAAGCATGACAACCCCTCTCTTGTGGCAAAGCACAAAAAGGTACCGATTATCGCGGTTTCGGCCCTTCCTGAATCCGTCGTAAAACCAAGGGTTCTTTCCTCCGGAATGAATGAATTCATACCCAAACCGCTGCAGAAAGAAAACATTCTTGCTCTTTTTGAAAAGTATTTCTTTTCAGAAGCCCAACCGGTTATCTACAGTACAGACCTCGCCCTTGATAAAATTGACATCCTTATCGTTGACGATAACCTTACCAGCAGACGATTCATGAGCTTTATCCTGGAACGCTTGAACGCGCATGTGGCCCAGGCCGAAAACGGGGAACAGGCGATTCAGTGTCTGGAAAAAAACGATTACGACATAGTATTCATGGATATGGAAATGCCCGTATTGAACGGCGTCGAAACCACACGAATGATCAGGGAGGGCAAGCGCTTCAAGAGGTTCACCAAATACAAGGAAATCCCGATTATTGCACTGACAGGCAATACCGACCCTGAAAACATCGCCCTTGCAAGACAAAGCGGCATGAACGATCATCTGGGAAAACCGGTCGGCAGGGAAGATCTTGCCAAAGTGCTTTCAATCTGGCTGAAATAACCCCCTTCAAATCCATGTTACAACCACTTCTTATCATACAGCATATTTCTCATGAAGAACCGGGGCTTCTTTCCGGTCTGCTCGAAGAATATGCCACACCATTTGAAACCGTCGATCTCTCCCGGGGTGAGCGCTATCCCGATCCTTGCAGCTATTCGGCGGTCATAACTCTTGGAGGCCCGCAGAGCGCAAACGACAACACATCCGTGATGCTCGGGGAGCTTCGCAATATTGAGATGATACTGCATAACAACATCCCTTACCTCGGTATCTGCCTTGGAATGCAGACACTGGTAAAAGCTGCAGGCGGCGAGGTCAGGGCATGCCCGATAAAAGAAACCGGTTTCTTCGCTCCCGATGGTCAACCCTATACTGTCGAGCTCACGGAAAAAGGCAGACATGACCCCCTGTTCAACGGTCTCGACAAAAATCTTCGCGTCTTTCAGCTTCATGGAGAAACGGTTACACTCAACGGCACCACAGCACTGCTTGCAACCGGAAATTCCTGTAAAAACCAGATTGTAAAAGTCGGAAGCTGCGCATATGGCATACAGTCGCATTTTGAACTCACCGAGCAACTGTTCTTCTCATGGCTCTCGACCGACAATGACCTGCGGGTGATGGATCGGCGGAAACTGGTCGAAAACTTCCGCGAAATACAGCCTGAGTACGAAAAAACAGGGAACACCCTCTTAAAAAACTTTTTGGGGATTGCGGGGATTATCTGATAAAAACCCGCATTCATGATTCATCCCGAACGCATACGCCGTTTAAACCATGAACATGGCATCAACGGACCTGTTATCTACTGGATGTCGAGGGACCAGCGTGTACATCAAAGAATCCCGGAACCGCTTTCGATATTGCACTTTACCTTAATGACAAATACTCCCTTGACGGAAGGGACCCCAACGGCTGCACCGGAGTGGCATGGTCAATAGGAGGAGTTCACGACAGACCATGGTTTGAACGTTCTGTTTTTGGCAAAATACGGTATATGACTTATAATGGGTGCGTGCGTAAGTTTAGTGTCGATAACTACATAAAATCACAGGGCGTTTCCCGCGCCCGACCTTAATACCGGACGCTGTCATGACCCACACAGTATTCCTGGACATAGCAATGATAGTGATCGTATCAACGATACTTGGATGGCTCTCCCTTCTTACGCGTCAGCCCATCATCATCGCATATATTGTCGCCGGGATTCTGCTCGGTCCCTGGGGCTTGAAACTCGTCACTGAAATCGAGTTCATCAATGAAGCTTCCAACATAGGTATTACTCTGCTGCTTTTTCTCGCCGGCCTTTCCCTTCATCCGAAGAGGCTGCTTGAACTTTTCAGTAAAACGTTTCCCCTGACTCTCCTGACCAGCGGACTTTTTGCCCTCGTTACCGGCACGATCCTCTATGCTTTCGGGGCTTCCGTACTGGAATCCGTCATTACCGGGGTCGCCATGATGTTTTCCAGCACCATCCTGGTCGTCAAGCTCATGCCGACCATTACCCTCCACCAGAAACACATGGGGGCTGTCGCAATAGCCGTGCTGATCATGCAGGACATTTTCGCAGTTCTTGCCATCGCCTTCATCAAGGGCGGCAGCAACTCCTCGGTTATCGGCTGGATCACCAGCATATTCATAGGGGTTCTGCTCACGGCGGTTGCAATTTTGGCCGAGCGTTTCATCATCAGAAAAATCATCGTGCAGGTTCAGCGTTACAACGAACTGCTCAATTTGGTAGCACTTGCGTGGTGCTTCAGTCTTGCACTGCTTTCTGAAAAGATCGGAATGAGCCATGAAATTGGCGCGTTCATTGCGGGGGTCGCTCTTGCAAACGGACCCCTTTCAAATTATCTTGCCGAAAACTTGAAATTCTTTCGAGACTTCTTTTTGGTGCTTTTCTTTTTTACGCTCGGCGCGAAAATGGATTTCTCGCTGATGCAAACCATTGTCTGGCCTGCATTGCTGCTTTCCGCCGTTCTGCTGCTGCTCAAGCCTCTGGTTTACTGGGTTGCTTTCAAACTCACAACCGAAACAACCAAGTTCAGCAGGGAAATGGGGTTCCGGCTCGGCCAAAACAGCGAGTTTTCCCTGATCATAGCCGTACTTGCCGCTGAAAGCGGCATGATAAGCGCTGCAAGCTCACAGCTCATACAGCTTGTCGCAATACTGACTATGGCTATCTCCTCCTACCTCCTGGTTTATTTCTTCCCGACGCCGCTGGGCACAAGCAAGCCGCTGAAGATCGATTAAGGCACCCCGAAATACCTGATACGCATTCCGATAGTTGCGTTGGGCGGTGCTCGGAATCCTCATGTATTGTATATACACTCCGGTTCCTGCGCTCCGTCCGCCTTATTCCAATTCTAAAACAAATGTGCTATTATATACCTATAAACAAAAGGAGGTGTGTATATGGCACGACCAGCGACGGGCAAAGAAGTATTATCAAAGGC
>JANQGE010000039.1 GCA_028277485.1 Chlorobium sp. | reverse complement strand
GCCTTTGATAATACTTCTTTGCCCGTCGCTGGTCGTGCCATATACACACCTCCTTTTGTTTATAGGTATATAATAGCACATTTGTTTTAGAATTGGAATTACGTGCTATGTGTTAGGTGGAAGAAAATAGTCGGAAATCGGGGTCGGTATCGGGTTTCGGGGTCGAGAAAGTAGTGACGAAAAACAAGTAGCGAGTGAGTCCAAATAGTAACAAATGACGAGTGACGAGAGGGAACCAGTTGGCAGTCAGCAGTAGGCAGTTGGCAAAAGGGATAAGGAAAAGAAAAAATCGATTACCGAATCCCGATTTCCGATAGCGAACCCCGAAAGAGTTGTTTTTTAAAGGGAACCCCTAATTTATTGTCATGAGCGGTTCAAGTGCACGGCGGACGGAGCACAGAAACCTTCTCCGATCCGCTCAATGAGGTAGTCATGGTGCGCAACAAATAAATAGTAGAGGTGCCCTAAAGAGGCAGGTCATACTCCCGGAGAATTGAACGCACATGCCGGGGGACAAGCACAGCAAGCTGTTCCGGGTATTGGTATTTGACAAAATAGTAGTGTCTGATAAGATGGAAATCAACTGAATAATGAGCAAAACCGATCCCTTTCGGGCCGGTTGTGTAAAGCAGCCAGGATATCACCTGTCCAAGCCACAACGGTATTTTTCTGTCCGGAGAGTATGCGGTTTTGAGTCCCTTCATGCTTTCTATGATACGGTCGGCAGTTCCCTGAACAAACTTTTTGCAGTCCCAGCCGCCATGTTCCGGGAAACGTTTGAGTTCATCGTTGACAAGGTCAAGCAGCTTTTTCCCTTTTTTCGTTCGAACGATCACCCATTGCCGGTTCTGATCGGGAAGCAGCCTTGCCGCGAGGTAGCCGACGGTAATGTCTGACAGGCTGTTAAGGTAGTCGAAGCAGCTCATGCAGGATTCGGGAAAGATGTTCGGATTTGACAATTCCTCAGGGAGACTGAGGAAAGGAACTTTCTCGATGGAGCCGTCGGTGTGCTTGATATGGATGCGAAAATCCTGCATGAACTCCATGTGGCGGGCGGTGTCGGGCGACCGGGAAATTCTTTCAAGTATCCAGTGGAATCTGTTTCTCTGCACATTATCGACACAGGGAATACCCACGGTATAGATGTCCATGTCGCGCAGGTAGGGAAATCTTTCCTGAAAGTCCCGCAATGTATGGATATGGCAGGCCGCACCGATAACAAGGATTTTTTTGAGTTTTTTGCTGAAAGCGGCTTGCAGGGATTTGAGGACGGGGGAGAGCACAGGCTTGTTGCCTCTGGATTGGTAAATCTCTTCGGGAGTGAGGGCAAGCACCGGTTTCGAGAAAAAGTGGTCTTCACCGCTGCGATGCAGGGTGACCACACCATCCACCATGCCGGTGTCGAATGCTTTCCGGGCGATGTTTGTAATGATGCCGCTCCACTGTGCGTCAGGTAACGGGTGTTCAAGCTGTGCGGTAAACCGTTCGAGGGCAATGCCGAAACGCATTTCCTCCGGATTATCCAGTGTTCTCTCCCTTCCGAACAACGTTTTCTCTCTCTTTCCCAGCCAGCCGTTTTTAAAAACGCAGCTTTGAATGCTTTCCTGCATTGGCCATTTCTGGCTTGAGCAGAGGCCGCAGGAGCTGCAGATACCTTGATTCCCGGTTTTGTTTTCAGACATGTCCTCTACGGTGATGAAGTGGTTTGGCAGATACGTGTAAGAGAGGTATAAAAAAAGATTTTCCCCATGTTCAGGCAAGCGGTTCGAGGATAACCGCCCGAAAAAAATATTTTTATTTTTTTTTGAAAAAGAAGCAAGATTTATGAAAAAAGGTCGTCCTATATTGTGAAGGTGCTTGAGTAGGAACAGGCACCTTTACTATCCAATTAGGTTAGTGTTGCTGCGTGAAATGTTTGGCAACAGGTCGGCGTTTAGATGATAAGGTTACGTATGTGTTGATATGTGTTCAGATAGCGTGATCCATGTTTTCTGGTGTTTTCTGATCTGTTGTTGAACCCGGTGAAAGAGGCGTGAAAACGCCTCTGTAACTGGTTGTAATGCTCGACCCCTCTCTTTTTCCCTGTTTCACAATATCTTCTTCGCTTTTATTCAGGAAAGACATGCTGGATGGATGTGCCTGTTTTGTGGATGAGGGCCTTGCTTGTATGCATCGCTGAAAGCGGGATATAGATGTGTTATCCTGCAAGGGCTTCGTTGACTTTCCGGGCCGCTTCTCGCAGTCCGTTTGCTGCAATGAGGTTGAGGCCGGATTCGTCAAGCATCTTCTGGGCAACTTCGGCGTTGGTTCCTTCAAGCCTGACAATGACCGGAAGGTTCAGGCCCACCTTTTTTGCGGCTTCAATCACGCCTCCGGCAACGCGGTCACAGCGTACAATTCCGCCGAAGATGTTGACAAGAATAGCCCTGACATTCTTGTCGCTCATGATGATTTTAAAGCCTTCCCTAACGGTTTCGGGACTGGCACCCCCCCCTACGTCGAGGAAATTTGCGGGTTTGCCCCCTGCAAGCTGGATCATGTCCATTGTAGCCATTGCCAGCCCGGCGCCATTAACCATACAGCCGACATTACCGTCGAGCCGGACATAGTTAAGGTTTGATTTTGATGCTTCGACTTCAAACGGGTCTTCTTCGCTGGTATCTCTGAGCTCGAGGAAATCCTTGTGGCGGAAAAGAGCATTTGAGTCGAAATTGATTTTGGCATCGAGAGCCAAAACACGGCCTTCTTTGGTAATTACCAGAGGATTGATCTCTGCGAGAGATGCGTCAATGGAAGTATAAGCTTTATACAGGGCTGTGATGAACTTGACGGCGTTTTTGAATTTGTCGCCTTCGAGTCCGAGGAAAAACGCTGCCTGGCGGGCCTGGAAACCCTGAATCCCGTGAAGAGGATGAATCTGGATTTTCAGAAGTTTTTCAGGTGTTTCTTCCGCAACCTTCTCGATCTCCATTCCGCCTTCGGTGGAAACCATGAGAACGTTGTTTGATGTCGCGCGGTCGAGGGTTATCCCTACATAAAATTCTTTGTCAATGTTCATGCCTTCTTCGATCAGCAGGCGCTTGACCTCTTTGCCTTCCGGACCGGTCTGGTGGGTTACCAGCGTTGCTCCAAGCATCTGACCAGCGATATCATGCGCTTCTTCGGATGATTTTGCAAGTTTGACACCACCGGCTTTCCCGCGCCCCCCGGCATGGATCTGGGCCTTGACCACGACAACGCTGCTTTCCTGCTCTTCGAACAACTGCTCGGCGGCCTGTCTGGCTTCATCCGCGGAGAAAACAACAATTCCTTTAGGGACGGAAACCCCAAACTTACGCAATATATCCTTCCCTTGATATTCGTGAATATTCATGGTCTTGTAGAGTTACTTATTTGTTGTTAAAACTGTCGAACAGGATCGTTGTTCATAAAAGTGGGAAACAAAAAGCTTATAATAGCAAAAAATGAGTTTTAGATAAAATTCTGTCCTAAATTGAGCGATTGTCGAACATGGCGGAGATGCAAGGCACAGGGAACGCCGCTGTAGTGAACTACTGCAAGTTCCCTGTAACGAAGCAGATTCGGTATGATCGGCAATCGTTCAGTTTAGGTCTGTATTGCCATATCAGGTGGGGTTTTGTACTCTATCCGCCCGGTGAAGTAGTCAGGGCGTGCAATAAAGGGGTCTTTTAGACGATGTAAACGCTGACATCTGAAACATGGATCTTTCATACTGTATGGAACAGGCCTTTCGTGAGGCGATCAAGGCGTATGAGAAAAAAGAGGTGCCTGTCGGTGCGGTGGTTTTTGACGCCGGCGGCCGGGTTATCGGCAGAGGACATAACCAGATCGAGGAGCTTACGGATGCAACCGCACATGCAGAGATAATAGCGCTGACGGCGGCGATGGCGACTCTCGGGAGCAAATACCTCAGTGACTGTACACTGGCCGTCACTCTTGAGCCGTGCCCCATGTGTGCGGGTGCGGTCGTGAACGCAAAGGTCGGTCGACTTGTATTCGGGGCTTACGACCCTAAGATGGGGGCGTGCGGTACCGTTATGAACATTGTCGCCTCAAAACACCTGAACCACCAGCCGGAAGTTTACGGCGGTATTCTCGAACACAAGGCCCAAAGCCTTCTTCAGGAGTTTTTCCGGGGACTGCGGGATCAGTAAGCAGCTACAGATGCGGGACGTTGTTCCGTAAACACAATAAGTCTGTGGAAGATGGTGTTACGTGCTATGTGTTAGGAGGGAGAAAGAATAGTGACAAAGTCAAAATTCAAAAGTTGGCAGTAGTCAGTAGGCAAATAGTGACGAGTGACAAGACAAGAAGTTCGCAGTTGGCATTAGAGAAAAGATCGATTCCCAATTCCGATACCGACGGCGAACCCCGAAAGAAAAAACCGTTGCGACATTGCATATGTCTTGTGTGGTAACGAGTGACTTGAGATGGCTTGGCCGGGGGTGGGGAAAAATTCATTCCGGCTTCACTGCTTTTCCTTCTCGACTTCGACATTTTCACGAATGATGTTTTTAAGCGACTGTGCCAGATGAGAGACGATGTCCTGGGCGAGACTACCGCTGGATGATGGCGGGACGCTGTCAAGGCTTTCTATGCCGGCTTTTTTAACCGCGTTGCTGATGGTTTGAGAAAGTATCGGGTTGCACTCCTTTACAATCTCCTTAAGCATGAACGAAGCTTCCAACTTGCTCTGGCGCACGATTTCGGCTTTATCTTCTTCGGAAAGCGCCTGACAGTAACGGCTGCTGATAATGCCTGTAAGGCACGTAAGGTAGGTATTTGTGGAACCAGCCAGGAAAAAGTTGAGGAAAAAGGGGGTTAACAGGTTCCCGCCGGGGAGAAGCGTTGCAAGCGTATTGCTGAAAGAGGACTGAATAATGGGCTTGATGTGTGACGGGAGCTCCTCTTTGTGGAAATCCGAGAGAGGAAGGGATTCATAGGTGAAACGATAGAGGGTAAGCAGGTCCCTGCCATAATGTCTGCGGTGGTATAGCTTGTAAATCCTCCATACGAGCTTCAGGTTGTTCATCAATGAAGTTGTTGTGCCGTAAGAGGTGTTCTGGGCGAAAGCACCTATGAAAAAGTTTTTGGTGGCCAGCTCCTTTGTGATATTCAAGGCATCGACTTCAAGCAGCTTGAGGTTGGACCTCATCCATCGCTGGTTCTTTTCCTCTTTTAGAGGTTCAGGGTGTGAAGGATGTGTCGGCTGGGTTGTGCCGAGGTGGCGTATGTAGGCATCATAGTTGGGAGAAACCTCATTTTCCGGAAAAGCAGGCCTTGAGGGGGAGCGCCAGAATGAGACAGCGGAAAGCACAAGGAGGCAGAAGACCCCGGCTCCGACTACAAGCACGGAGTAACCTGCTATGGGGTGAAGGCTGCTGACAAGTGAAGCGAAAAAGTAGAGCTGATTGAAAAGAAAAATCAGCATCAGCGACAGAAAAAAGATCAGTGCTGTTGTCAGCAGGAGTCTCAGCTTCCTCTTCATAACGAACCGTTTGATTCACGCCGGCATGAGGCCGGTTGGAAGGTCATGCTACCTATCCTAATGTAACAGTTCTTTTATAAAAGGGTGCCTCTATTAATTTGTTGCGCGCCTTGATTACTTCGTTGGCCGGATAAGAGAGTGTTTCTGTGCTCCGTCCGCCTTGTACTCAGGTCGCTCACAACAATTTATAGAGGTGTCCAATAGCATCGTTGATCGGATAGAGAGGGGTTTCTGCGCTCCGTTTGTCTTTCACGTGAACCGCTCATGACAATAATAGAGGTGCCCTAAATAAACTGCGCCGGGGAAATCAGCAGGCCGGATAGCCTGACTTGTTGAACAACTTTGCTCAACAGTCAGGTGCTGACTTTTTCTTTAAAAGAGGGTTTCTGTATCTGCTGGTCTTCGCTGAACTGATAGTCCCTGAATATGTCTTCGGCTGATGGCAGTTGCCAGCTTCCGTCGGGCATTTTGTTTGTGGTTTCTTTCAGGCGGTGGGTGGTGTCGCCACAGGTCCAGCAGTCATATTTGGCCATTCCCGTGCACAGGCAAGTCTGGTCTGTGATCTGCATGCGCTGGCCTTTTTCTCTGGTTTCGAGTGCCTTGTAATATGAATCTATGTAACCGCACTTGCCTTTATTGTCGAGCAGGTAGCCGAACCCTTCGCAGTTGGGCTTGGTTGAATAGTTCAGAACCGGAGACTTCCTGAGCATTCTCATCGGATAACCGGTAGGCGAGACGGTGTTGACGACAATGTCGTCTTTTTCAGCGTTTATATAGTGTTGTTTTACGGTGTCCGGCAGACCTGATTCTTTTGTAATGGTGAATCGCGTAGCCAGCTGGACTGCTGATGCTCCCGCCTTCAAGAGTTCGACCGCGTCAGTGCCTGTAAAAATGCCACCTGCCGGTATAACAGGGATAGTCAGATCTTCGCTTTCGAGGAAGGCGAGCACCTCTTTTACAATTGTATGCAGGTCGTATGTCTGCCAATTGTCAGGGCCGAAGCCGAGGTGACCTCCTGCCAGCGGGCCTTCAACAATGATGTAATCAGGGATGCGCTGCAGTTTGACAGCGCGCTTCAGAAAAATGCTCAAAGCGCGTGATGACGAGATAATGATCCCGAGCTTGACGTCATGGAACCTCGGATGGTCTTTGATGAGATCGAGGGTGCGCAGGTTAAGGCCGGCAGCAAGTGTAAGCCCGTCTATTCCGGCATCCATTGCGGCTGAAAGCCTTGTCCGAAAAGTTTCGGAAGCATCACGCATGGTCAGCTTTTCCATGCAGTTCATGAAAATCGCGCCGTTACCGCTTTTTTGCGAAACGGTGTGCTCGACGTACATTTTCTGTGCCTCTGCAATCTCTTCGAGGTCGAAATAATCGTCTGACTTGTCAGGATTGTTGGTGTTGTAACTGTACTTTTTCCTTTTACGGGTAACGTATGAGGTGCTGAACATCTGGTCACAGACATAACAAACTTCGGCATCGGAGATGTGGCCAATGCCACCTAACTTTTCGGCCGTGAGGGCAAGTTCGGTTGTGGATATGTTGACACCCATGCCGCCTATGACGATTGGGATATACTCTTTTGCACCAAGTTGTAGTCTGAAATTATCTAACTTCATGTTGCGTTGACAAATCTTTGGCTGGCTTTATGCCTTGTCGGTCTTGTAAAACTGAAACATATACTGGGCCTTTAGCGCCAAAAGAACAAAAGATATCATATTTCAGCGTATAAAACCATAAGCTCTTCTTATAAACGAAGGCTTTTTGTCTTTCGAGCAGCGATGTTTGCCTTGCTATTACAGGGGAAGGCTACAGAATGTTTGAGAAAAGTATTCAAGATTATTACATTGACACGATTTGGGAAAATAGGGTGGAAATACCCAAGTGCCGCCCAATAAAGGGCACCTCTATAAATTGTCGTGAGCGACATGAGTACGAGGCGGACGGAGCACAGAAACACTCTCCTATCCGGCCAACGAAGCAATCAGGGCGCGCAACAAATTAATAGAGGTGCCCTAAAAAATCAATGATTTTAAAGGGAGGGTAGATACATGGAGCTGGTACTGCTTCGACACGGGGAGAGTCGGTGGAACAAGGAGAACCGCTTCACCGGCTGGTACGATATCGATTTAAGCGAAAAAGGGGAAACAGAATCCAGGAATGCCGGGGAACTCCTGAAGCAAGAGGGTTTTGTTTTCGATGTGGCTTATACGTCGGTATTGAAGAGAGCGATACGTACCCTGTGGAATGTGCTTGACGTGATGGATCTCATGTGGATACCGGTTTTCAGGAACTGGCGCCTGAACGAGCGCCATTATGGAGCACTCCAGGGAATGAACAAGGCCGAAATCGCGCGGCAGCATGGTGAGGAGCAGGTGCTTATCTGGCGCAGAAGCTATGATACGCCTCCGCCTCCGCTTGAAAAAACCGACTCTCGCTATCCGGGTAACGATCCCCGGTACGCCTCTCTTGCTCCGGGTGAAATTCCCTTGACAGAGTGCCTTAAAGATACGGTTGCCCGTTTTCTGCCGTTGTGGCATGAGCAGATTGCTCCGCAGATCAAAGCAGGCAAGAGGGTTATTATTGCCGCTCACGGCAATTCGCTCCGGGCGCTGGTAAAATACCTTGACAATATCCCCGATGAGGATATCGTCGGGCTGAACATTCCAACCGGTGTGCCGCTTGTCTATGAACTGGACGACGATTTGAAACCGCTGAAAAGTTACTACCTGGGAGACCAGGAGGAACTGCAAAAGGCAATCAATGCAGTGGCTAACCAGGGGAAAGCGTAGTAAATTTGTGTGGCGTTGGCTCAGGAATATTCTTTGAAATGAGTTATACTCCCCACTTCAAGTTCGAGAGCGCTTTATTATGGGCACCTCTATTAATTGTCGTGAGCGACTTGAGTACGAGGCGGACGGAGCACAGAAACACTTTCCTATCCGGACAACGAAGTAATCAGGGTACGTAACAGATTTAATAGAGGTGCCCTTATGGAATAAATTTAGATAAGGGAGCCTTTATTTGATCGCCGTGAGCGTCCCGAGTACGGGGCGGACAAAGCGCAAAAACCTTTTCCAGCCTGTCCAATCCCGGCTGGTCGGGAAAGCACGGAACAAATCGAAAGGGGCTCCAATAAGAAGTACCTGGAAACATGAAAGCAATACAAGCAACAGGGCTTTATGACCCGCGGTTCGAGCATGATTCCTGCGGTGTGGGTTTTGTGGCCAATATAAAGGGTGTCCGGTCTCATGAGCTGGTACGGCAGGGATTGCAGGTGTTGGAAAAGATGAAACATCGCGGCGCTTGCGGGTGTGAGAAGAATACAGGCGACGGTTCGGGTATTCTTATCCAGGTTCCCGACAAGTTTCTGAGAAAGGTCTGCCCGGAGAGGGATGTGGAACTGCCGGCGAAAGGTGATTATGCGGTCGGAATGGCTTTTATGCCGCCGGACATCTCGCAGCGCAGGGCTATAGAGGATATCTGCCGCCAGATGGTTCATGCGGAGGGTCAGAAGTTTCTTGGTCTGAGAAAAGTTCCTACCTGCAATGACTCACTGGGAAAAACCGCAAGGATACAGGAACCGGTGGTCAAGATGTTTTTTGTTGGAAAGGGCAAGGATGTTATTTCTGATGAGGAATTTGGCAGGAAGCTCTATGTTATTCGCCGCCGGATTACCAAGAGGGTGAAATACACTGCAGGACTTCTCGGGAGCAATTATTTCTATATGTGCAGCCTGTCTCATCGCACAATTGTTTACAAGGGTATGCTGCTTCCCGAGCAGGTATCGCTGTTTTACCCCGAACTTACGGACCCGGATATGGACAGTGCCATTGCAATGGTGCATTCGAGGTTCAGCACCAATACTTTCCCAAGCTGGGACCGTGCCCATCCGTACCGTTTTCTAAGCCATAATGGCGAGATCAATACGTTGCGGGGCAACATCAACTGGATGAAAGCCAGGGAGAAGATGTTCGAGTCTGAGCTGTTCGGCAGTGATATAGAGCATATCAAGCCGGTTGTCGTGGAGGACGGCAGTGATTCGGCAATCCTTGACAACGTCTTTGAATTGCTCTCCATGAGCGGTCGTTCACTTGCCCATGCGGCCATGATGCTGATTCCGGAGCCGTGGAACGGCAGCAGCGATATGCCGGAAGACAAGCGAGCCTTTTATGAGTATCACAGCTGTCTCATGGAGCCCTGGGACGGGCCGGCCTCCGTTGCTTTTACCGACGGGGTTCAGATCGGCGCGATTCTTGATCGGAACGGCCTCCGTCCATCCCGATACTACATTACCAAAGATGACTTGGTTGTCATGGCATCTGAAGCCGGCGTGCTCGATATCGAGCCCGAAAGAATTCTCAGGAAGGATCGTTTGCAGCCCGGGAGGATGTTTCTTGTCGATACTTCACAGGGCCGCATCATATCCGATAAAGAGATCAAGGAAATCATCGCCAAGGAAAAACCCTATTCCAAATGGCTGCGGAAGCATCTGCTTGAGCTTGAATCCTTTGCCGGTAATACGAACGGGAAGCAGGGCAAAGAGAAGCTGAGTCTTCTCACCCGTCAAAAGTTGTTTGGTTACACCGAGGAGGATATTTCCCTGCACCTTATGCTGATGGCGAAGAACGGCGTGGAAAAAGTCGGATCGATGGGGCATGATGTACCCCTGGCCGCCCTTTCAAGCCGACCAAAATTACTGTATGATTATTTTAAACAGCTTTTTGCCCAGGTTACCAACCCGCCGATTGACTCGATAAGAGAGGAAATTATCACTTCGACGATTGTCATGCTTGGAGCCGAAGGGAACTTGCTTGAACCGGTTGAGCATAACTGCAGCAGGCTGAAGATCAACCGGCCCGTACTTGCCGACGAAGAGCTTGAAAAGATACGTCATATCGACAAGCCCGGCTTCGAGGTGGTTACCATTCCGATTTTCTACAATGTCAAGGAAGGCGGCAAAGGGATTGATAATGCCATGCAGGACATCTGCCGCCAGTGTGAGCGGCTGGTCAGTAAAGGCGCGAACCTGATCATTCTTTCCGACAGAGGAGAGATGGGGGGTACGCAGGCCCCTATTCCCGCGCTGCTTGCGGCGTCCGGGCTGCACCACTTTCTCATCAATGCGGGTCTGCGCACAAGAGTAGGCCTGGTTCTGGAATCGGCCGAGCCGAGAACCGTGCATCATTTTGCGCTGCTGATCGGGTATGGTGTGGGAGCAATTAATCCTTACCTGGCGCTTGAATCGATCCATGAGCTTGTTGATAAAGGAAGGATTGCAAGCCAGAGTGCGGCGGCGGCTGAGAAGAACTATATCAAGGCTGTTGTAAAGGGTGTTGTCAAGACCATGGCCAAAATGGGCATTTCCACCATTCAAAGCTATAGCGGAGCCCAGATTTTTGAGGCTGTGGGACTCAACTCGCGGTTTGTCGATTCATACTTTCCTCGAACACCTTCACGGATCGAGGGTATTGGTATTGACGTGGTTGCCGAAGAGGTCAGGAAACGTCACGAAGCCGCTTTCCCTTGCTCGGGGAACGATGTTAACTCCGGCCTTGAAAGCGGCGGAGAAAGAAGATGGCGTCATGATGGAGAGAAGCACCTTTTCAGCCCGGAGGCAATCCATATACTGCAGTACGCATGCCGTACCGGTGATTATGACATGTTCAAGAAGTACGAGCGCCTGATCGATGAGCAAAATGGGGAGCTTTTTACCCTGCGCGGCCTCATGGATATAAAGTTCGGCAGGAACCCCGTGCCGATTGAAGAGGTCGAGCCGGTTGAAGAGATTGTCAAACGGTTCAAGACCGGCGCAATGTCTTACGGTTCCATAAGCAAAGAGGCCCATGAAACGCTGGCTATAGCCATGAATCGTCTCGGGGGAAAGAGTAATACCGGAGAAGGTGGCGAAGAAACGGAGCGCTTCATACCCGAGAAAAACGGCGATTCAAGAATGTCTGCTATCAAGCAGGTTGCGTCAGGGCGGTTCGGGGTTACCAGTGAATATCTGACCAATGCACAAGAGATCCAGATAAAGATGGCCCAGGGCGCAAAGCCGGGTGAGGGCGGTCAGCTTCCGGGAACGAAGGTTTACCCCTGGATTGCAAAAACCCGTCACTCGACGCCGGGAGTAGGCCTGATCTCCCCGCCGCCGCATCATGATATTTACTCGATCGAGGACCTTGCGCAGCTGATACACGATCTTAAAAATGCCAACCGTGCCGCACGCATCAATGTAAAACTTGTCTCGTCGGTTGGTGTCGGTACCATTGCAGCCGGGGTGGCCAAAGCCCATGCTGACGTTGTGCTTATCAGCGGCCATGACGGTGGTACGGGTGCATCTCCCATTTCCAGTATTATGCATGCCGGTATGCCTTGGGAGCTGGGTCTTGCCGAAACCCACCAGACCCTTGTACTGAACAATCTGCGCAGCCGTATTGTCGTTGAAGTCGATGGTCAGATGAAAACGGCGCGTGATATTGTCGTGGCTGCATTGCTTGGTGCTGAAGAGTTTGGTTTTTCAACCACGGCGCTGGTGGTTATGGGCTGCATCAT
Source organism: Chlorobium sp. (assembly GCA_028277485.1). Taxonomy (GTDB): domain Bacteria; phylum Bacteroidota; class Chlorobiia; order Chlorobiales; family Chlorobiaceae; genus Prosthecochloris. The sequence continues at coordinate 4,800 of JANQGE010000039.1, read as the reverse complement.
GATGCGTTCCTGTCAGGACGATTCCTGCCCGGTGGGCGTCGCTACGCAGAACCCCGAGCTCAGGAAGAACTTTACCGGCAAGCCCGAGCATGTGGAGAACTTCATGCGTTTCCTTGCTCAGGGGGTTCGCAAATATATGGCGGAAATGGGGGTTCGTACTCTGAACGAGATTGTGGGTCATACCGAAAGACTTGAGATGAAGAGAGCAATCAGGCACTGGAAAGCTGAAGGAATCGACCTTTCCAAGATCCTGTACAAGGCTGAACCTGAAGAAGAGGGAGAAAGTTTGTACAGAACCTCTTTTCAGGATCACGGTATAGAGGATACTCTTGACATCAAAACGCTGCTCAAGATTTGCGATCCTGCGATCAGAAGAGGGGAAAAGATAAACACAACACTGCCTATTCACAATACCGACCGTGTTGCCGGTACGATTGTTGGCAATGAAGTGACAAAAGTCCATGGGGGTGAGGGATTGCCGGACGACACGATTCACATCAAGTTTTACGGGTCGGCGGGCCAGAGTTTCGGCGCTTTCATTCCAAAGGGGATGACTCTTGAACTTGAAGGTGACGCAAACGATTACATCGGTAAAGGACTTTCGGGAGGAAAGATTATCGCGTACCCGCCCAAGCAGTCTACCTTTACGCCCGAGGAGAATATTCTCATCGGCAATGTGGCGTTTTACGGTGCAATATCGGGTGAAGCCTATATCCGCGGCATGGCGGGCGAGCGTTTCTGCGTTCGGAACAGCGGGCTTGAGGCTGTCGTGGAGGCTGTCGGTGATCACTGCTGCGAGTACATGACCGGCGGCAAGGTTGTTATCCTCGGCACAACCGGCAAGAATTTCGCCGCAGGTATGTCGGGAGGTATTGCCTACGTGTATGATGCTGACGGTACATTCGAGTGCCGCTGCAACTGCCAGATGTCCGGGCTTTACAGGATCGATGACAAGAAGGAGTTTGACGAGCTGTATGACATGATAGAGCGTCATTACAAGTATACGGACAGTTCGCTTGCAGGCCGGTTGCTTGACGATTGGTATGAAACCAGAACACGTTTCATTAAGGTGTATCCGCATGATTACAAGCGTGCAAAGGAAGCCCAGCAGAGCGTCATGACGGATGGGATGGCCGGTGATGAGGCGATCATGGCGGCGTTTGAGAAAAACGTTCACGACCCTGCACGTGTGTCAGGAAATTAATGCAGGAAGCAGTGCTGTCCTGAGCTGATCGTTTCGATTGTCCCGAAAGAATAGTGACGAGTGACAAGGGGGGAGCACTGTCAGGATAAATTGCACTCGTCACTGCTGTTACGGGATGTTCAGACAATCACTCAATCCGGGGGTGTGTCATTAAACGAAAAAGAAGTAAATGGGCAAAGTTAAGGGCTTTTTAGAACATGAAAGAGCGGTTCCTGAGGACAGGCCGCCACTCGAGCGCATAAAGAACTGGCTGGAATTTCATGAGGAAATGCCGGGGGATACGCTGCGTGAGCAAGGGGCCCGCTGCATGGACTGCGGGACACCGTACTGCCACACAGGTATTATACTCGGCGGTATGACATCGGGGTGCCCGATTCATAACCTGATCCCGGAGTGGAATGACCATGTCTACAGAGGGTTGTGGCGTGAAGCTTATGAACGCCTTATGAAAACCAACAATTTTCCGGAGTTCACCGGACGTGTCTGCCCGGCTCCTTGCGAAGGGTCATGTGTTCTGGGTATTATCGACCCTCCGGTTACCATCAAGAATATCGAGTGCTCGATAATCGAGCATGCTTTCGAGCAGGGCTGGGTGCAGCCTCAGGAGATTGCTGAACGGACGGGCAAGCGTGTTGCGGTTGTCGGTTCAGGGCCGGCAGGTCTTGCTTGTGCCGACCAGTTGAACAAAGCAGGCCATACGGTTACCGTTTTTGAGCGCGATGACAGGATCGGCGGGCTGCTCATGTATGGCATTCCAAACATGAAGCTCGATAAAAAAGCTGTCGTACAGCGCCGTATTGAACTGATGGAAAAAGAAGGGATCAGGTTTGTCGTGAACACCGAAATGGGTAAGGACTACGCCGCCGAGAAACTGCTTGAGGAATTCGATGCGGTTGTGCTCTGCATTGGGGCCACGAAGCCGAGGGATCTTGATGTGGAAGGCCGAAAAAACAAGGGCGTTTATTTTGCGATGGATTTTCTTCGTTCAAGCACGAAGGCTGTTCTGGGCGGCGGTGTGCCGAAAATCTCCGCCGAGGGGAAGGCTGTCGTGGTTATCGGCGGCGGCGATACCGGTACTGACTGTGTGGCCACAGCAATCCGTCAGGGGTGCAAAAGCGTCGTGCAGCTTGAAATTATGCCGAAACCTCCCGTTGAACGCCAGCTGGATAATCCCTGGCCCGAATGGCCTAAAACCTTCAATGTTGACTACGGTCAGGAGGAAGCTGCGGCGATCCAGGGCGAAGATCCCCGCCGTTACAGCATTATGACCAAGAAGCTGCTTGGTGATGGTAACGGTCGTTTGACGGGTGTTGAGGTGTGTGAGGTCGAATGGGTTGAAAAAGAAGATCGTCCGATTCCTCAGCCGATTGCCGGAACCGAGGAGATCATACCCGCAGATATGGTTTTGCTTGCCATGGGATTTTTAGGGCCTGAAGAAGGGTTATTACAAAAGTTGCAGGTTGAGCAGGGAGAGCGCTCGAACATCAAAGCCAAATATGGCGATTTCAGGACCAGCATGGTAAAGGTTTTTGCTGCCGGAGACGCCCGGAGAGGCCAGAGCCTCATTGTGTGGGCCATCAATGAAGGTCGTGAAGCGGCCCGTGAGTGTGATCGATACCTGATGGGGTGCACCGGTCTCCCGTAACGTAACCATAGCTATTTTCGCTGCATGGAAAAAAAGAGATTGCAAGAGTTGCTTGAGCAGCTTCATGAAGAACTCGAACAAACCGAGACAATTGATGAAAGTACCGGGGAAGTGCTTGCCGACCTGAAAAAGGATATCAGCAGGCTTGTTCGGGATGAAGTTAGCATAGAAGACCAACGGGAAGGATTGTCCGAGCGCCTTAACGATGCTGTCGGACATTTCGAGGAGGACCATCCGAGGCTTTCAATGGTGATTCAGCACGTTCTTGACAGTTTGGCAAGAATGGGTTTTTAATCCGGTTAATGTTATATCAGGCCGAAACGGGGGGTTTGTTATGTCAAGAGAAAAAGACCAGATAAAGGGAAAAGGCAAAGGCGGCGGGGGCAGCGATATGGTGGTGTGCTCATTCTGCGGAAGAGGCAGCGATGAGGTGAACAGCATGGTGGCAGGGCCCAACGCGTTTATCTGCGACCGGTGCATTATGAGTTCCGTTGAAATCCTGCGTAAGGAGATCAGCGCCATAAAACCCTCTCCGGCGTTAAGCAATCAGCCTTTTCAGCCGCGTCTTGTCAGCCCGAAATCCATCATGGAATCTCTCGGTCAGTATGTGATCGGCCAGGAAAGGGCCAGAAAATCATTGGCGGTGGCGGTTTATAACCACTACAAGCGTATCGAATCACAGGAATGGGTGCGGGACGATGACGATGTGGTTATTGAGAAAAGCAACATTCTGCTTATCGGTCCTACCGGAACGGGAAAAACCCTTCTCGCACAGACTCTTGCAAATCTTCTCGAAGTTCCCTTCACCATCGTTGACGCCACATCCCTGACCGAAGCAGGTTATGTCGGTGACGATGTCGAGACCATTCTTGCGCGTCTCTTGCAGGCTTCCGATTTCAATCTCGAAAGAGCGGAGAAAGGTATCATCTATGTTGACGAGATCGACAAGATCGCCCGCAAGTCGGCCAACGTTTCGATTACCCGTGATGTTTCAGGTGAAGGTGTGCAGCAGGCGCTGCTGAAGATTCTCGAAGGTGCGGTTGTCGGTGTTCCGCCAAGAGGCGGCAGGAAGCACCCTGAACAGCAGCTTATCAACGTCAACACGAAGAATATTCTCTTTGTCTGCGGCGGCGCGTTTGAAGGCCTTGACAAGATCATCGGCCGCAGAGTCGCCAAGTCATCCATTGGTTTCGGTTCAAAGGTAAAAGCCCAGCAGGTTGAGTCCGACCCGGAAATTCTCAAGGAAGTGACCCAGGACGATCTGCATGAGTACGGCCTGATTCCTGAGTTCATAGGACGGCTGCCGGTTATTTCCACGCTTGATCCTCTTGACAAAGAGGCGTTGCGCAGCATTCTTGTCGAGCCTAAAAATGCTCTTGTCAAGCAGTATCAGAAGCTTTTCGAAATGGAAGAGTGTGAGCTGGTCTTTGAAGACAGCGCGCTTGACAAGGCGGTTGAAATTGCCATCGAAAGAGGAACGGGTGCACGGGCGCTGCGTTCCGTACTCGAAAACATCATGATCAATATCATGTTTGAGCTACCTTCCATGACAGGTGTCAGGAAATGTGTTATTACCGAAGCGGTAATTGCAGAGGAAGGCAAACCGGAATTCTATTACGGAGACGGTAAACAAAGAAAAACAGCCTGATTTTGGCTGGCGGAGACTTGGCTTTTCACGGATGAAATCATATATTGCTTGCCCTTTCGGGTGATTAGCTCAGTTGGTTAGAGCGCTACCTTGACATGGTAGAGGTCGGAGGTTCGACTCCTCTATCACCCACAAAGCCTGTAAAAGCCTGTAAATAAAGAGTTTACAGGTTTTTTTATTTCTCCTTTTTAACCCCTGAATCGTCCGGTTTTCGTCGTTTTTGAGTGTTATTGAGCCTTTTTTATATTGTTTTTGTTACGCCATTGTTACACGAAATGGCCCCTGCAATCTGACGATATATGA
>JANQGE010000089.1 GCA_028277485.1 Chlorobium sp. | reverse complement strand
AGTGACGAGTGACGGCGCTTCGGCTTCGCCGAGCTTAGTGACAAGCATGACCAGAAAAATACCTCAAGGGCTGCCGTGCCATTACTCTTAACTCGTCACTTGTTACTCGTTACTTTTAAAAACCGGGGTCGAAAAAGTAGCGACGTGTGGGACAAGCGAAGGGCAAGGACGCCTCTCAATTTCACCATTCTGGAATGACCGCTTTGAACAACCGTAGCGAAGGGCTCGATTGCAAGGCGAACGGAGCGCAGGAACCGGAGTGTACACAAAGTACATGAGGATTTCGAGCACCGATCAACGAAGCAATCGAGTCCTGCAGCAGGTTATTCAAAGCGGTCAAGACATTTCCAGCATGCGCAGGATTGGCCTAAGCGCCGCCCGGCGCAGCGATTCCTCAACGACTATCCGCGGCCGGCGTCTTTCCATGCATTCATAAAGCTTTTCAAGGGTGTTCTGCTTCATCTGGGTACAGGTACTCCAGGGCTGCGATGCATCTTTGGGAGCGGGAATAAATGTTTTTTCCGGCGACCGTTTCTGCATTTCGTAAAGAATACCCGGCTCGGTAGCCACAATGATGGTGTTGCCGGAACTCTTCGCGGCATAGTTGAGCAGACCGCTGGTTGATCCAACAAAATCCGCATGTTCCAGCAGTTCCTCACGGCATTCGGGATGAGCGATCAGTTCGGCTCCCGGATGTTTTTCAACTGCTTTTCTTACAACATCCCAGCTGAAAGCGTCATGGACATAACAGTAACCTTGCCAGAGAATCATTTCCCTGCCGAGCTTCTTCATGACATATCCGCCAAGGTTCCGGTCGGGACCGAAAATAATCTTTTTGTGTTCGGGAATCTGACGTACGATACGCTCCGCGTTGGAAGAAGTGCAGATGATGTCCGACTCAGCCTTGATCTCGGCCGTAGAGTTGATATAGTTTATAACCACAGCACCCGGGTGTTTTGCCTTGAATGCCCTGAATTCTTCCGTCGGGCAGCTGTCGGCAAGCGGACATCCGGCACGGTCATCCGGCATGAGTACCTGCTTGTCAGGGTTCAGGATACTGGCTGTCTCACCCATAAAGTAAACACCCGCAAAAACAATGACGTCCGCGTCGGTGCTTTCTGCCGCACGGGCCAGGGCCAAGCTGTCTCCAACGATATCCGCCACATCCTGAATTTCAGGAACCGTATAGTAATGAGCAAGAATAATCGCCCGCATTTCCTTTTTCAGCCTCTCAATGCGCTCAACAAGATGTTTTCTCTGCTTGTCGCCAGCCATATGCGCTCCACTCCAAATCCGTTATGATAAACCAGGAAAAAGTTACATCCATATCCAGTCCGTGAGGAACGGCGGATTATCTCAGATAGTAATCAAGCTCATCGTCCTCCCTGATAAGCAGCAATATCGCCGCGTGAGGGACAATGAGATATTTTTCCTCGTCATACTCAATTTCGTGTGCGCTGCTTTGAATAAAAATGGCAAGGTCACCGACTTTAGCTTGAAGAGGAATATACTGAGGGGTTGAAATCTCCTCCATCCAGGGCTCGCCACTTTCCGGAGGAGGACCGACAGGGTATCCCGGTCCGATTTTCAGCACGTAACCGCTCTGTATCTTTTCCTTTTCCTGAACACCGGGAGGAAGATATATGCCGGATTTGGTCCGGTCATCCCCTGACCGCGGCTTTATCAGCACCCTGTCTCCGACTACAACAAATTTGTCAGTTACGTTTAAACTCATAATTTTAAAACATTCCTGCTGTGTGTACTATACAACTACCTAAAACGATTGTTTAAAACAGTCCTGAAAAATCCGGGATGCCCAAACAAACACTCAACCCAGGAATTAGTGAATTTAATAAAATCAAAATCCTTGCCAAATCAGGCACAACCGCATAAAAAAGGTTCAGGCAAAAACAATTTCCATGATCTTCACGTTCGGGCGCTCACAAGCGGGGTCAATGCACCAAGCTGCCATCCGCATGCAGACAACCTTCACGATGGACACCAACTTCTGGCGGCTGTCCATAGAGAGTTGACGGAAAAGTTTAATATTGATCATGTAACGATTCAGCTTGAAGGTGAAAGCCACCTGAAAAACCAAAAAGCAATCCTCTAATAAACGACGTGACAAAGCTTTTTAGATTTTTCACCAACAAAAACGCCTACCTGCTCCTGCTGCTTTATTGCGGTATAGCAGGAATACTCATAAAATTCCAGGAGGCTTATTCGCTCGAAAACCTTCTTTCCAGAGGAACCGAACTGAGAGCTGTAATATCACAGCGGTTGAGCGATATAAGCTTTTATCTCAAGCTGAATAAAGAAAATGAAAAACTGACTTTGCAGAACTCGAAACTGATTGCGGATGTCATAGCACAAGGCAACTCTTTAAGGGACTCGGCCAGTGTAAACCGTACGATCCACTTCATGACCGGCAAGCCGGTTAATTTCATTCCGGCCCGGGTTGTCGAGCGGAGATTCAACACCAGGGAGAACGTGCTGCTCATCAATGCCGGATCGAAACAGGGTATAGAGAAAAATATGGCTGTACTTACCCCGGACGGCCTCGTGGGCAGGGTTACTCAGGTCTCGAACAATTACGCAAGGGTCATGCCTGTGATACATTCGGAATTCAGTGTAAGCGTGGTATCCGACAGCAATAAAACACAGGGAATACTGAGATGGAACGGAAAGCATGAGCAAGCTGCACAAATGCACTACGTTCCGTTAAGCAGCTCGATATTCGTCAAGGAAAAATTGTATACCGCCGATTTCAGCACTTTCGCTCTGAGAGGTATTCCGGTCGGCAAGATTACCGAAGTAGTACCGGAAAAACTATTTTACCGGGTAAATGTCCGTCTCGGAGTAAATTTCTCAGCCCTGACACATGTACTGGTTGCCCAAAAAACCGCGGACCCTGAAAAAATTCAGTTAATGCGTGATGCTGTAGATGACGGGGAATAAATCAGTCGGCAGTTGGCAGTTGGCAAGGGGATAATCGGAAATCGGGGTCGGGATCGGGTTTCGGGGTCGAAAAAGCAGTGACGAGTGACAAGTGACGAGAGGGAACCAATAAGCGTTAGGGAAAAGAAAAGATCGATTCCCGATTCCGATACCGACGGCGAATCCCGAAAGAGTAGTGACGAGTAACGAGTGACGAGAGGGAATCAGTTGGCAGTAAGCAGTGGGCAAAAGGGGAAGATTCTGCGTTAGGGGCATAGTGCTTAGTTCTCAGTTCTGGGTACTTAGTTGCGGATTACAGAGAAAGGTTTTCATTACTCAGTACTCGTTGCTTATTGCTCAGAACTAAGAAGAAGAACTTTCACGTAAGTGAAGCAGTTGGCGAAGGGACATTTTTTGACTTTTGGATTTTGACTTGTCACTCGTCACTGGTCACTTTTAAAGCCGGTGTTAAAAGGCGAAATTGCTGAATGGCCAGCATCACAGGTGCTTGTCAGCCTGGCAACGCCGGGATGCTCGAACAATCGTCAAGCTCAGGAAACCGTAAGAGAAAAAGGTGATTAAAAATAACTTGATCGACGGCGCCCTGCTCATTGTGCTCTGCCTCGTGCAGCAGCATATTGTATCGCGTCTGGTTATATTCGGCGCGTTCCCTGACATTGTAACCATTTACGTTGTCTTCACCGCCATCAGGTACGGACAGAAGCAGGGAACGACCTATGGCTTCATAGCGGGCCTTGTAACCGGCATCCTGAACGGAAATATGGGGGTTGAAACCCTTTCAAAAACCATAGAAGGTTTTGTTGCGGGTTATTTCCATATTCCCGAAGACAGCCACGCCTCATCGCTGCAGAAAAAAAGACTGTATTACAAAGCGGTTCTGTTGGCCAGCCTTACCGGAAAAACCCTCTACGCACTGATGGTCAATGTGCTTTCCATGCCAATAACGTGGCACATTACTTATTCGATCGGACTGACAAGTCTTTTTACTTTCGTTGTTGCCGTATTTGCATATCAACTATTCATCAAAAAAATTTTTGTGAACAATTAGCTCATGGATAAAATTCAGCAAAGGACCTTGAACGTTTCTTTGGTTGTCATAGCGGTCTTTGCTGTCCTTTTTTTGCGCCTGATTTATCTGCAGGTTTTCGAATACAAGGAATTGGGTTCGATCTCGGATGCCAACAGTCTGAGAAGAGTATGGGTACAACCCCCGCGAGGCAAGATGATCGATCGTAACGGTATTGTCATGGTTGACAATCAACCGCTCTACACCGTTAAGGTCATACCATCCGAGTTCACGGACTCACTGAAAAAAAGCGCCCTTGCTTCCCTTCTCTATATTACCCAGGAAGAACTGACGGAAAGGATAGATAAAGGATTCAAGTACAACCGTTTTGCTCCTGCTGCCGTAGGCAGGGACATCGAGCTGCAGAAAATGGTGCGTCTCAGCGAAAACCTCTGGCAACTTCCGGGGGTAATGATTGAGGTGGAAAACAAGAGAAAATATCCGTTACAGGCCAAGGCATCCCACGTTTTCGGCTATCTGAATTTCATTTCCAAAAGTCAGCTTGAAGAGATGTCCGGAAAAGGTTACACTCCGGACGACAAAACAGGCAGCAAGGGACTTGAAAAGTACTACGAAGATCTGCTCAGAGGAGAAAAAGGGGCACGCTTCGAGCTGGTTAATTCAGTCGGCAAGTTTGCAGGTAAGTTTGAAAGCGGTGCCAGAGACCGTCCATTCGTCAACGGGAATGACCTGCATCTGACTCTTGATGCTGGCCTGCAAAAGCTTGCCGAGGAGCTGTTGAAAGAAACGGAAAAATCCGGAGCCGTGGTAGCCATCGACCCCAATGACGGCGGGATTCTTGCCATGGCAAGCCAGCCGGATTATGACCTGGAAATCCTTAACGGCAAAACCGACAGCAAAAAGTGGGCGGAGATTATTCACAATCCCGACAAGCCTTTGTTCAACAGAGCGATACAGGCCAGCTATCCCCCCGGATCGGTCTACAAGCTCCTGTTATCCATAGCAGCTATCGAAGAAAATGTGATAACTCCTGAAAAAAAAATCTATTGTAGCGGAGTGTTTAAGCTGGGAAGAGGACGCTTTCTGTGTCATGGCGGTCAGGGACACGGCCCGGTAAACCTTCAACGGGCCATTATAGAATCATGCAACACCTATTTTTACAATCTCATATTCGATCTTGGATTCGAAAAATGGACTGAATACAGCCGAATGTTTGGATTCGGAAAAATCTCCGGCATAGATCTTCCCGGCGAGCACTCGTCACCGGTTCCATCCGCTGCATACTATGACAAACGCTATGGAAAAGGAAAATGGACCAAAGGCTACCTTGTAAGCCTCTCTATCGGACAGGGCGAATTGAACACAACGCCCCTCCAGCTGGCGGCATTCACTGCAACAATCGCCAACAAAGGCACCTGGCACCAGCCGCATCTTGTTAAAGGATACCGGCCCGATGACAGCGACACCATCGCACCATTCAATTTCATGAAAAACAAACTCCCCATCTCCGAGCGAACCTTCGAAACAGTTCGTCAGGCGATGTACGAATCGGTTGAAAGAGGCACCGGAAGACTCGCGGCGGTAAAGAATGTTGCGGTCGCCGGAAAAACCGGCACGGCACAGAACCCGCATGGAAAGGATCACGCATGGTTTGTAGCTTTCGCTCCGCTTGAAAAGCCAACCATTGCCCTTGTCGTGCTTGTTGAAAACGCGGGTTATGGAGGCAGTGTTTCCGCTCCTATAGCCGGAAAACTGATTAATTATTATGTTAACGGTGTCGATACCTCTGCAGTTGACAGTATATTGGTTGCTGCTTCGCAGAAAGACCACAGCAAAACAGACATGCCAAGGAATGATTTATAAAGACGACCCGGCACTTATACAGGGATTTTTGGAAGACACCAGCAATATTAAAACCGGCCATACCCCCGGGGTCTACTTTCCCGAGAACATTTCGGATGTTTCAGACCTGCTCAAGGAAAGTTCCGCATCCGGGAAAAGGCTTGTTATCGCCGGCAACGGCACTGGAACGACCGGCGGGCGAATACCGTTCGGTGACCATGTCATCGCGATGGAGAAGCTTAACCGCATAGATGAACCTGTCCCTTGCGGCGAGAATACCGCAGTCATGACTGTAGGAGCAGGTGCCCTGCTGGAGGATATTCAAAAAAAAGCGGAAAGTCGAGGCTGGCTCTACCCGCCTGACCCTACCGAACAGCTCTGTTTTATCGGCGGCACGATTGCCAACAACTCTTCCGGATCCCGCACGTACAAGTACGGACCGACAAGGGATCACATTGCGCGGCTTACCGTTGTCTTTCCGTCCGGAGACATACTCGACATTCCGAGAGAAAAATATGTTGCCGGAAACACCGGCACATTTCACCTCGACCTTCCTCTTGCAGGCGACATTGCCTTTGAACTCCCCACCTACAGCCTTCCCCGCACCTCGAAACACAACGCCGGTTATTACTCGGCTCAAGGCATGGACCTCATCGATTTGTTTATCGGCTCCGAAGGAACGCTCGGCGTCATTGTCGAAGCCGACCTGAAGCTTGTTCCGGTGCCTGAAAAAATCATCTCATGCCTGGTTTATTTTCATGCACTTGATGATCTTTTTGTCTTCGTGGAAAAAGCAAAAGGCAAAAACTGCGGCGTAGACCCGAGAGCCCTTGAGTTCTTTGACCGCAATTCGCTTGATTTTCTCCGCAAGGTTTATCCTGAAATCCCCGCCGAAGCTGCAGGTGCGATTTTTCTCGAGCAGGAAACCTCCATGGAAAAAGAGGAAGAAGTGCTCGAAGCATGGCTTGAACTCATGGAAACCACCAATGCCATGACCGACGAATCCTGGGTTGCTCTCGATGCAAACGAACAGCGAAAAATGAAAGAATTCCGTCACGAACTTCCGGTACAGGTAAACGAGTGGCTGAGCAAACAATCGGAAAGCAAGATCAGTACCGATATGGCGGTTCCCGACGAATCATTTCCCGAGCTGTTTCATTTTTATCGGGAGACCTGTGAAAAATACGGTTTTCGATACATAATTTTCGGTCACATAGGCAACTCGCATGTCCATCTGAATATTCTGCCGTCCAGCCATGAGGAGTTCAAGACCGCCAAAGCCCTGTATCAGGATCTCGTCGGAAAAGCCCTCGAGCTGGGGGGGACACTGTCAGCCGAGCATGGTATCGGAAAACTGAAAGCAAAATACCTTGTCAGGATGTTTGGCGATGAAGGCATCAGAGAAATGGCAAACATCAAGAAAACCTTTGACCCCCATCTCATACTCAATGTCGGGAACCTGATCCTGGAACAGTACTATAACACTCCTAGTCAACCATGAAAACCGAGACGTGGCAAAAGAACAGAAAAAAACGCAATATGCAACCGCGATATTGAATCGCAAAGCCAGGCACGAGTATCTCATACTCGACACGATGGTTGCCGGTATCGAGCTTAAAGGCAGTGAGGTTAAATCCGTCCGCCTCGGAAAAGCGAGCCTCAACGAAAGCTACGCAATCATTCACAGGGAAGAGGCCTGGCTCGAAAACATGCAGATAACGGCCTATGAACACAACCATGCCGAGCAGCTCGATCCCAAAAGAAGCCGCAAGCTGTTGCTGAAACGCGAGGAAATTCACAAACTCCAGTCGAAACTTCAACAAAAAGGCTTGACTCTGATTCCCTTAAAAGCTTTTTTCAACAAACGGGGAGTTCTGAAGATAGAGTTGGGACTTGCGAAAGGCAAAAAACTGTATGACAAACGAGAGAGCATAAAGACGAGGGACACTGAACGTCAGTTACACAGACTGAAACAGCAATATTAATGCGCACCTCCATGCAGTACCGCGAGCGCTCTCAACATGCAAAGCACCCCGTAATAGGGCAAGTAGTGCGCAACAAATTGAAGTGCCCAATAGTGACAAGTAACAAGTGTAATCGAACCCTGTAATCAACTCAGGCAAAAGAACGATTCCATCTATGAGTTTTCCACCGGTAAAAGAACAGCTTGATCTTATTATCAGCAACACCGTTGAAATTATCAGCGAAGAAGAACTTGAACAGAAACTGAGAAAGAGTTTCGAACCGCAAAAACCCCTTAAAGTGAAACTCGGTGCCGACCCATCCAGGCCCGATCTGCATCTCGGCCACTCCGTGGTATTGAGAAAGCTCAGGGATTTTCAGGATCTGGGCCATGAAGCCATCCTCATTATCGGGGACTTTACCGCAATGATCGGCGATCCTTCAGGTAAAAGTAAAACAAGACCTCAGCTTTCGTCAAAGGAAGCGAGACAAAACGGCCAAACCTACCTCGAACAGGCTTCCAAGATTCTTGATCCCGATAAAACAACCATATGCTACAATTCAGATTGGTTAGGACGCATGACATTTGACGATGTCATACGCCTTTCAAGCCACTATACGGTAGCAAGAATGCTTGAACGGGATGATTTCGAAAAACGATACACGTTACGTGAACCGATATCGATTCATGAATTCCTTTATCCCCTCGCTCAAGGTATGGATTCGGTACATCTGCGCAATGACATCGAGCTGGGGGGAACCGACCAGAAATTCAATCTCCTTGTTGGCAGAGACCTTCAGCGGGAATACGGCATCAAGCCCCAGGTATGCATAACCATGCCGCTGCTTGTCGGCACCTTCGGGGAGGAGAAAATGTCCAAGTCTCTCGGGAATGCCATAGCGTTCAACGACACCCCTGAAGATATCTACGGCAAAGTCCTGTCCATCCCTGACGAACTGATCGAGACCTATTTCACACTGCTGCTTCCCCGGCCAAAACAGCCTGTAGAACTCTTTCGGGAAATCATTAACCAGAACCCGAGAGAGGCCAAAAGAACACTGGCAAAAGAGATCGTTTCACTCTATCACACCGAAGAGCTTGCCGAAAAGGCCGAGGAACATTTCGACCGGGTTTTCGTTCACAAAAAAGCACCGCAGGAGATCAAGGAGTTTACATTTGCAGCCCCCTCCTTACCTCTGACAGAACTGCTGGTAGGACTTGGTGCCACTGCCTCAAAGAGCGAAGCCAGGAGACTCATCGGCCAAAACGCTGTTCAGATTGACGATAGAAAAATCAGCGACATCAACTTCGAAGTCCTGCTGACAAACCAGCCGAAAATCATAAAAGTCGGGAAACGAAAATTTTTCAAGGTCGTCATAAAAAATGATTTCGAATAGTCCGGCTTTTTCCTATAATTACTGAGTCCTAACCTGCATAATTCACCAAAGGAATAAGAGGGAGAGCGGGGAGTAAGAAAGTGCCAAGTGTCAGGCGGGAAAAAATAATCGGGAATCGGGGTCGGTATCGGGTTTCGGGGTCGAAAGGGAATCAGTTGGCAGTCGGTAGGCAATATGAGGTAAAAAAAGGAGTCAGGAAAAAGAAAAGATCGATTCCCGATAGCGACGGCGA
>JANQGE010000021.1 GCA_028277485.1 Chlorobium sp. | reverse complement strand
CTCGAAATCCTCATGTACTGTGTGTACACTCCGGTTTCTGCGCTCCGTTCGCCTTGCACTTGAACCGCTCATGACAATAAATAGAGGTGCCCTTTATTTTGATATTGCCTGTTACCGGAGCTATGCGCGTTTTTCGGGTGCGGTAGGGCATTTCATTTCTGGACAGGAAAAACGCCGGAACAGGCAAGGAAAAGTTTTCAGGGCGCCTGCTGAACCGCTTCACATCAACATCTGCTTTTATATTTCGTATCTCCTCGCTATACTGTCCCAATAGTATATCATGATAATCGGTGCGATAGAGACCAGGGAGTTGTTGATGCGTTATACTGCTGCTGTTTTGTTTGTTCTGCTGTTGTTTGCCGTTGCAGGGTGTGAAGGAAAGTATACAAAGCCTGATGTTCCGCCTTCCGTTGGGAAGCTACCTGAAAATATTACCTATACCGGCTCAATACCCTGTGCGGACTGCCGATTGCAGATGCTTGCCGTCACGCTTTTTGAAAACAGGACGTTTCGGCTGAAACGTGTCTATGTCGGATTGCGGGCAGGCGGAAATAAAACGCAGTACGATCTTGGGAGATGGCGCAGGAAAGGCGACCGTCTGGTATTGGATAACGGTGAAAGGTGGCCCCTGCAGTTTCGCTATGTTTCAGGGGATGAGATAAGAATGCTGGACCAGCGGGGCAATGAAATTGTTTCGAAGCTGGATTACAGTTTGAGGAAGACCCCCTTTGTCGATATGCTGCAGGGACCCCTGACAATGAGAGGAGAGTTTCTTTATTTGGCAGACGCTTTCACATTCAAGGAGTGCCGGACCGGAAAGAATTACCCGTTGATGTTCGAAACACCCGATGCTGCTGTTGAAAAGCAGTACCTTGCATTGCGCCCAGGTGTGGGTAAACCGGTACTGGCAACCCTCAAGGGAAGGTTTGTCATGCGGAAACCTGAGAAAGGGTCGGTTCCCCGTGAGCACATTGTGGTTCAGAGTTTCAAGAATTTCTGGCCGGGCGGCACCTGTAAGGAGCCTGGCAGTTCTGCTGTGACACTGTCAGGAACTTATTGGCGCGTGATATCCATTGCCGGAAGTTCCGATGTTTTGAAAAAGAGCGGAAAAGTGCCGAATCTTGTGTTTTCGTTGTACGGCGACAGCGTTAAAGGTTTTACAGGGTGTAACAGCCTGATGGGATCATATGCGAATGGTGCAGCGACACTTTCATTCTCCAAACTGGCGACAACACGCATGGCTTGTCCCGGTAAATCCGGTAAAGTTGAGCAGGCATTTCTCACCGCCCTGAACAAGACCGCAGGATGGAAAATTACCGGGAAAACGCTCGAACTGTTTGACGGCCGGAACCGGCGGCTTATGCGTCTGAAAGCCGGGTAAACATGGAACGGAGCGTACAGTAAGGGAACAATATGATCTTCTTTGCGGTTTTTAGTTCGAATAGTTTTTGTATATTCCGGGAAAACCAAGGAATCTTGCCTTTCCAAGGATGGTAATTATGTATGGAATCAATCTGCAGATCCTCCTGCTAAGCGGTCTTCTACTATTGTGTGAAAACGGCCCTGGGGGAGGTGTGTTTTAAGATATTCCATGAACAATGGCTCCGGCAATTAAAGCCACCTGCCTCGCAAGGGCTGGTGGCTTTTTTTGTTGTATGAAAATTCTAAAGAGGAGGAAAAAATGGCGACTATGGACTGCGGGAAGTATGTTGCGTACCCGCCGGTGGAAATATCGGACAGAACCTGGCCCGATAAAAGAATCACAACGGCACCTTCCTGGTGCAGCATCGATCTGAGGGACGGTAACCAGGCGCTTCCGGTCCCGATGAATGTTGAGGAAAAGCTTGAGATGTTCAGGCTGCTTATCGACATCGGGTTTAAAGAAATAGAGGTTGGTTTTCCATCCGCTGCCGCAGTTGAATTCCAGTTTGTCAGGAGGCTGATTGAGGAGAACCTCATCCCCGATGATGTGACGATACAGGTACTGACCCAGGCCAGGGAGCATCTGATCCGCAAGACGTTCGATGCTTTGAAAGGAGTCGATAAGGCTATTGTCCATCTCTACAACTCGACATCGACCGTACAGCGGGATGTTGTGTTCAAGATGGACCGCGAAGAGATAAAGAACATTGCCGTCAAAGGAGCCAGGCTTGTTCGCGAGCTGAAAGAGGCCTCAGGCAACGAGGGCATACGTTTTCAGTATAGCCCGGAAAGTTTCACGGGCACTGAACTCGACTATGCGCTCGAGGTCTCCCAGGCGGTTATGGATGCGTGGGGAGCGTCGGAAAGCGATACCATGATCATCAACCTGCCTTCGACCGTCGAGATGTCGACGCCAAACGTTTTTGCGGATCGCGTCGAGTGGTTTTGCAGGAACATCGGCAACCGTGAAACGGTGGTTATCAGTGTGCATACGCACAATGATCGGGGAACAGCCGTGGCATCGACGGAGCTTGCGGTTATGGCCGGAGCGGAAAGGGTGGAAGGTGCGCTGTTCGGTAACGGTGAGCGGTGCGGGAACCTTGATATTGTAACCATGGCACTGAACCTGTATACTCAGGGGATTGACCCGGGGCTGGATTTTTCAAATCTCGCTTATATCGGTGATGTATACCGAAAAAACACGCGAATGGGCATTCATCCACGGCAGCCCTATGCAGGGGAGCTCGTTTATACGGCGTTTTCAGGTTCTCACCAGGATGCGATCAACAAGGGAATGAAGGCCCGCAAGGCATCGGGAAACGGTTGCTGGGATGTACCCTACCTTCCTATAGACCCTGTAGATGTGGGGTATTCCTATAAGGCGATCGTCAGAATTAACAGCCAGTCCGGCAAGGGTGGTGTTGCCTATATCATGGAAAAAGATTTTGGCTACGAGATTCCAAAATGGATGCAGCCATACTTTGGAGCTGTCATACAGTCTCAGGTTGATCAAAGCGGACGCGAGCTTTTTCCGGAAGAGATCCATGAGTTGTTTGGTCGTGAATATATCCGGCTGAATGAGCCCTACTCCATGAAAAAATGCCATATCAACTGGGAAGATGAAGATCCCGGTCGTGATGACGAGGTGTCGACGACAATAACCTGCACTCTTCAGCATAACGGCCATGAAAATTCCTTCGCTGCCAAAGGCAATGGGCCGGTTGATGCTTTTGTGAGAGGGTTTGTGCGGCAAACGGGTCTTGATTTCGGCATTGACGAGTACGCGGAACATGCGATAGGTCACGGTTCCGATTCCAGGGCAGTAGCCTACATACGGATCAAGAAGGCGGGTGGCCGTGAGTCGATAGGAGCGGGAATTGACTCCAATATCAGTCTGGCGTCGATTAAGGCTGTACTCAGCGCGGTCAATAGGTTATAGCGGTAAGCAATTTCATCGACTCGACGATTCAACAAATCAACATTTCTTTTGTATGTTTATAAATGGAAATTATTTCTCTTTAAATTGTGGAAAAATTTATTGAAAAACTCAGGACTTCAGGATTTAAAGTCACTCCTCGCCGCAAGGCAATTATTTCTCTTTTTTTAAAAAAGGGCGGGATATTTTCTCCGCAGGATGTGCAGCAGGCCCTGAAAGAAGAGATCGGACAATGCGGGCTGCCGGGGATATACCGCAACCTTGAAAGCATGGCGGTGTGCGGTATACTGTTCAGGATCGTAACGTTCAGTGGAGAAAGACGTTATGCGCTCTGCAACGCAGCCCATGCAGAAGGTCATCATCATCATGTTGTATGCATCTCATGCGGAAAAGTAGGCAACGTTTCAAGCTGCCTGTACAGGGATGGAATGACCATTAACGGTTACAGGCTTGTCAATCATGTGGTTCAGTTAAACGGTGTATGCGAGATATGCGCTCAACAGCAAAATACCTGATAGGTTTTTTCGGGTCATTCCTGGCGGTAGTGGTGGTCGTGTTTGCGGCTCATTTGTCATCACTTGGTGCAGCCGTTTCAGCTCCAAAAGGAAAAACCGCTGCTACGGAGAAAACCCGTGTGGTAACGTCAATACAGCCGCTCTCTTTTTTTGTTGAAAAGGTAGGAGGAGAACATGTCGATGTCACGGTGATGGTGCCGCCAGGTGCCAACCCTCACAGTTACGATCCCACACCGGGTCAGATGGTTGCTCTGGGAAGAGCCCATTTGTTTGTCAAAGCAGGTTCAGGCGTAGAGTTTGAATTGGACTGGATGAAAAAGTTTACCGGGCTGAATCCTCATATGGCAGTATGCAACGCTTCCCTGGGCGGCAGGCTGATCAGCATGCCGGAAGAGGAGCATGGTCACAGTCACGATCATCAGCATGGCAGAATTGATCCGCATTTCTGGCTGTCACCGCGAAACGGTATCCTGATAGCCAGGAACGTTGAACGTTCTCTTGCAGAAGTTGATCCCTCACGTGCCGGTGAGTATGCTGAAAACCGCAAAAAGCTCGAAGTGCAGCTCGAGGCTCTTTCGGCGGAGATTGCACGAAAGCTTTCAGGCATGAAAAACAGGGCTTTCATGGTGTTTCACCCGGCGTGGGGGTATTATGCCGACGAGTTTAACCTGATACAGATTGCCGCTGAAGAGGAAGGAAAAGAAATCACGCCGAAGAAGGTACGGCGGGTTATCGAACAGGCCAGGAGACACGGGATCAGGGTTGTTTTTGTATCACCCGCCTTCAGCACGCTTCAGGCGGAAACCATCGCCCGTGAGATCGGGGGAATTACACAACCGATTGATCCTCTGTCGGACAACTATATCGATAACCTGCGCCGGGCAACCGATGCCTTTGTTACAAGCATGCAATGAATAACGAGATTGTAGCGATGAGTAACCTGTCCGTTGCTATAGGCAGGACGAAAATCCTGGACAATCTTTCTTGGTCAATCTGTGCGGGAGAGTTTCTGGGAATAATAGGGCCGAACGGAGGGGGAAAAACAACCCTGCTGAGGGTCATTCTCGGTTTGCAGAAACCGACTTCCGGGAGTATCAGGGTTTTCGGTGACGATCCTGCGGTGTCAAGAAAGCGCATCGGTTATGTTCCCCAGCAATTGTTTTTTGACAGGGACTTCCCGGTGACCGTCAATGAGACCGTTTTGATGGGTCGCCTTTCCTCCAAGGGTTTGTTGACAAGATACGGCAGGGAAGACAGGGCAATGGCGGAGCATGCTCTGGGAACGGTAGGAATGGCGGGACTGAAAAAACGTCAGGTAGGGGGATTGTCCGGAGGGGAGCTGCAGCGAATGCTTATTGCAAGGGCGCTTGTCGGGCGGCCCGAGCTGCTCCTGCTCGATGAACCGACGGCGAGTGTTGATCCTGAAATGAAAACAACCATCTATGATCTGCTGGACAGTCTGAGGAAATCCATGACGATTGTTCTGGTTACGCATGATACCGGCACGATCAGCCAACATGTTTCAAGGATAGCCTGCCTGAACTGCGGGATGGCGATGCACGAGCCGGGCGAAATGACAAAAGAGGATATTTCCGGCATGTACAGGTATCCCGTGGACATAGTCGAGCATAGGCACCCATGAACAGGGCTTTTTGGTTTGTGCGCTGGTTTCCGGATACTTTCTGATCCTGACATTCTCATGTTCTGATGTGCCTTTAACACAGAGAGCTATGGTTGAAATCCTTCGGTACGAATTCATGCAAAATGCGGTGGCTGCGACTGTGCTTGCAAGCATTGCGTGCGGAGTTATCGGATCATATGTTGTTGTCAAAAAGATAGGTTTTATCAGCGGTGGAATAGCGCACGCTGCTTTCGGCGGCATTGGCATTGGTTACTACCTCGGTGTGAACCCGCTGCTTGGGTTGATTCCTTTCAGCCTTTTTTCTGCTCTTGGGATCGGCCTGCTCAGCAAAAAAACAAAAGTTGCCGAAGACACCGCTATCGGGGCCTTCTGGGCTGCCGGTATGGCTGTCGGGGTCATCTTTATCGGGCTTACGCCGGGATATGCCCCAAACCTGTTCAGCTATCTTTTCGGCAATATTCTTACCGTTCCCCGGGCCGACCTCTACATGATTGTCGGCTTGGACCTTTTTATTGTCACGGTTGTTTTTGCGTTCTATAAAGAATTTCTTGCCATGTCGTTTGACGAAGAGTATGCCGAGGTTTCAGGAGTAAATACCATGCTTCTGTATCTGATATTGCTCTGCCTTATCGCTTTGACAGTAGTGGTTCTCGTAAGGGTGGTCGGAATTGTCATGGTCATAGCCCTGTTGACCATACCGCCGGCAATAGCAAGGAAATTCAGCCGGAATCTTTTTGTCATGATGCTTCTTTCCTCGGTTCTCTGCACGCTCTTCACACTCTCGGGCCTTTGGCTTTCCTATATTTTCGATACTGCTTCAGGCGCCATGATCATTCTCGTTGCGGCTGTTGCATTTATGGCTGCATCTGTGGGAAAAAGACTTCCGGGCCGCACGTGAGTTGAGTCCTGAATGGAGTGAGAATCCAAACATATAACGTGTTTTTTGTGGACTTTCGTTTTGATCATAGCCGAAATGTGCATATTATTCCCAAGACTCCATGAAGCAATAGACCATTGTTCCCATGAGCAATACTGAGCGCCCGGCTACGGTCTTCCTTGAAAAGGGACAGGGTGTTATCCTCCCTACCAAAGAGTATTCTATTCCTGATATCGATATCAGTCTGCAACCTATTCGCTCGTTCAAGGATCTGTTCCGGCTCAAGGCGTTGACCAGGATAATACGCTCCCCGATCGTCAAGAACATTTTTGCGGCAAGAGTTTTCAATCTGCGTTCCATCGAGTCTCTGAAAAATGCCCGCCGTTCCCTCGAGGATGTTTATTACAGGGATTATGAGACAAGCATCATCCATATCGACGATATGCACTCTGTCAATGTCGATCTTTCTTACGAAATCAGGGAGCTTAAAAAAGACACCTACTACCTTGAGCATGGTGAAGATTGCTTTATCAATTATATCAGCAAACTGTACAACAAGTTTGACCAGCATGTGGCAAAAGGGCTGGAATTTCTGGACGGTCTGCACTTCAACTGCTTCATTACTGACAGGGACGGCACCACCAATAACTATTGCGGTCATTACCGTTCATCCATACAGCCGGTGTACAATGCGGTTTTTCTGTCGCGGTTCGCATCGTTGTGTACCGAGCACCCGATATTCATCACGTCGGCTCCGCTGAAAAATTTCGGGATTATCGATGTTTCGGTCAATCCGGACAATGTGTTTATCTATGCAGGCTCCAAGGGCCGGGAGTTTCTCGATCTCGATCTGTGTGAGCACAGGGCTTTTATCGACCCTCTCAAGCAGGTCAAGCTTGAGGAACTCACCCGGAGGGTGAGCGAGCTTGAAAAGAAGCCCGAACTTGAGAAGTTTTTTTACGTTGGATCGGGGTTTCAACTGAAGTTCGGTCAGCTGACAATTGCAAGGCAGGATGTCGCCAACTCTGTTCCTGAAGAAGAGTCTGTTGCGCTGCTGGGCAATGTCACGAACATTGTGCATGAAATTGACCCTGGAGGTGCGGTATTTAAAATAATCGATACGGGGAAGGATATAGAGATTATTCTCACCGTAGATGGTGACAACGGGGCAAAAGATTTTGACAAAGGAGACGGGTTGAAGTTTATTGACAGTTGTATCGATTTGCATCTCGGAGAAGGTCCTCACCTGGTCTGCGGCGATACGGTCTCTGATATTCCCATGCTCGAAGCTGTTCTGGAGTATACGGATGATGTGTATGCGATATTTGTAACCAGAGATACCGATTTGGCAAAAAAAGTAGCTCATCTTTGTCCCAACACCCTGATTGTTCCCAGCCCGGATATTCTACTGACCATTCTTGGCGTCGCCGCGCTGTCGACAAAACGTAAAAAAGGCTGTAAAGCACCGGGAGTTTTTCTGTAATCCGGTTATTGCGTGAAGAGCCACCAGTAGAACAGTGCGTAGCTGAAAAGCAGGGCCAAGCCTGAAAAGCGCCCGATTTTGTCGTTCCGGTAACACATGGGGAACAGCACCGCCCCGAAAGCAATCATCACCAGATACTGGGCGTGAGGAAAACGGGAAAACGTTTCCACGCCTGACAGAACCGGTTCAAGAACCGAAAGGGGTTTTACCATGCCTACGCCCCCGAGAACGAACAGAATGTTGAAAACATTGCTTCCAATGATATTGCCTACGGATATTTCGCTTTGTTTCCTCAACGCTGCAACAAGCGATGTTGCGAGTTCGGGAAGAGAGGTTCCCAAGGCGACAATAGAAAGGCCGATATAAAGCTTTGGAATATTGAACTGCTCGGCTACCCAGACCGAACTTTTTACAAACAACCATGCTCCGGCAGAGAGCAGGATACTTCCGGCAAGAACCATCAGCAGACTTTTTGTAAAAGAGTGTGACTGTGCTCCTCTTTCAACTGTGTCAAAGGTTTTTTCAGCCATCTCGGGCTTTTTGTAAAGAGCAAGCAGGTACCCCAGGAGCAGCAAAAAAAGCAAGCTGCCTTCAGCTCTGGAGATCGAGCCGTCCAGGGAGAGCACGTAGAGCAGCATACTGATGCCGAAAAGAAAGAGAAGCTGGTTCCGGATGTTCCGGAACGATATATGAATGGGGAATATCAGGGCACTCAGGCCGAGAATGAGTCCAATGTTGGTAATATTGCTGCCGATGATATTACCCAGTGATATCGTGCCCGACTGCTCGACAACGTTGGCAAAAAAACTGACGACAAATTCCGGCATCGAGGTACCGTAGGCAACCACCGTAAGACCGATGACAAAAGGTTTTACTCCGTAACGCATCGCAAGGTTGCTGCCTCCCTTCACCAGCCATTCGGCGCCAAGGTAGAGCAGGTACGCGCTGAAGAGCAGCACGACGATGTTTCCGGGAAGCCCGATAAGGGTTGTGTAATCAGGGATAGTCATGCGGTGGTAACAGGATTAAGATGCTTAGTGGACGAAACCGGTTTACAGTATGTGGTTAAAAAATGATAAATTTACAACACACGGAGGTTTATTAACGGTATGACAGTACGATTATGAAGCCGATAGCATATTTTATTGGGGCGGGCATATCCATTCTGCTCTCCATATACATTTTTATTTTCGGATCGGGGGCAAACCATGAGATCATAGCTGTTTTTGTCGGCATGTGGGCGCCGACGATTATAGGTATCGGGATTTTCAATACTCTCCTGGGCATTCTTGACGAAATGTGTTGTGCCCACCGGCGTATCGAGGACCGCCAGACCAAGCAGGAGGAGAATCAGTGAGCAGTCTTCAGTAGGCAGTAGGCAAAAGAATAGTGACAAGTCAAAAGGAAAAAGTCAAAAAGGGGAAAGTTGGCAGCAGGCAAAAGAATAGTGACGAGTGACGAGTAACAAGTGACAAGACAAGAAGTTCGCAGTTGGCATTAGAGAAAAGATCGATTTCCAATTACCGAATCCCG
>JANQGE010000009.1 GCA_028277485.1 Chlorobium sp. | reverse complement strand
GTGTGCCGCAGCAAAGCGGCGTAAGAGATGAGGGTAGGCCCCTCGCAATCGGCTTACAGGAGCAGGTTGCAAACCACCGTAAGCGGCGTGAGTCAAAAGTTCAGGTCGTGAGCGTTACGGAAAAGGCTCCGTAAGATTACACAGGGGTCAGGTGAGAACCAAGGAAGACGAACAGCAGTGAACCATCGTTCAATCGTCGTAATTCTATTGACATCAAAACTGAAGATGGACGTAACTTCAGGACGAGTCTGGCGGCAACTGGAAACGTGGGTATGGGAGCCGGACTGAGGGCCAGTGCGAAAGTGCTGGAATAACCACCGTACCCTGCAAGCCTGTCGCGCCAGTTCTCGACCCTACCTGCGAGGGGCTGGGGGGGTGCAATTCCCCTGGTCTACTCAACCCTCATGTGTCGTGAATCGGAGATGATAGAAATTTGCTCAAAATAAAAGTGATTACTTGCTTTTTACATTGAAAAGTCGCTATATTTTTCGTAGCGACTACTGTTAGTCTACGTTGGCGGTCGAATATGCCTACCTACAAGCCTACGATGACCCTGATCGACGACCGCCAGTGCCAGCACTTCTCCCCTCCATAAGTGCAGCATCACATGTAATACGTTCTTGTTTTTTCAAACAGGGTGTCGTGTGGTATGCTTGAATTATCAATCAATAGAGGAATTAGGAAATATTTACGATCAGGGGTGGTCACTACTGATGTTATTGAACAGCGTTCAGAATTCCTGTGTTTGCGTGATATTATGTCAATTTGATTATGTAAATGAATACAGGTTTTAATTTAAAGTATATCTTTGTTTTGAATTTACGGAAATTGAACAAATGATTAATTGTGATCAAGGATTTGCTGAAAAGCTTAAAGAACTTGAGTGCGGATTAATAATTACAACTTATCAGGCTAATAAATTATTTTTTATCTGTTCATTTAATGGTGTGAATATTGATTATTATTATGTAGAGCAGGAAAAGCCTATGGGGGTCGATGTGAACAGCGGTTTTATGGCTGTCGGAAATAAAAATGCTATCAATATATATAAATATAAGAGTATAATTGAAGATGATTTTGAGCTAAAAAGTGTGTATCATACAGGTGATGTAGATGTACACGATGTTAAGTTAATGGGTGACAAAGTTATGTTTGTGAATACTAAGTATTCATGTTTGTCATTTGTTGATGAAGTGTCTAAAGTGACTAATGTTTGGTCGCCTTCGTTTTTGCAGAAATGTGGGCCATTTGATTATTGTCACATTAATGGTATGTCTCGCTACGGGTTGGAGCTATATGTTACTGCTCTCGGCGAATCTAATGAGCCATTTGGTTGGAGAGATGAGTTGGATGCTGGTGGAGTTTTAATAAGAGTCAGTGATAATAAAGTGGTGAAAAGAGGTTTGGCGATGCCACATTCTCCGAGGTTTTGGAACGGAAAATTATATTTGCTGATGTCAGCGAATGGAAGTTTAGTTGAGTTTATAGATGAGTCGTTGGATAAATATAATGAGGTGTTCAAGTTTGAAGGTTTTGTAAGAGGTTTTGATATTATTAAAGGCTTTGCATTTGTAGGTATATCTATGCAAAGAAGAGCTAATTCATATTTTAAGGATTTGTCAGTTGCAAAAAAAGCCGATAAGTGTGGTGTTAAAGTTATTGATATACATGAAAAAAAAGTGTGCGGAGAACTGTTTTTTTGCAGAGATGTTGAAGAATTATATGAAGTTAATGTGGTTTTATTGAAAAACAATATAGGAGGAGAGAAGTGAAAATCAGAAGAATTATACTAAACGTTTTGTGTTGCATTTTGATGTTGTCATGTTCAAAGCAAAAAGATCAATTGATTTATGCAGATGCTAGCACGGTATGGTGGTTGGCACCAACTATAATTGCCGATGAACAAAAAATCTATGAAAAAAATGATCTTGATATAAAAACATTTGATGTTAGAACGGGGTTGGCATCAAAAAATGCAGTATTGGCAAGGACTGCAGATGTTGGAATGGTTGCAGCAACTCCATTGGCAATTGGGGCATATGAAAAAGAAGATATTGTCGTTCTTGCAAGTTTTGTTGAATCCGATAAACTTATTGCTATACTAACTAAAGAAAAAACGATTCAGGAGCCCGTGGCAATGGTTGAAAATACTATATCGCAGTTTTATTTTTACAAATACATGCAAAAATATTATCCGGATATAAATTTGGATAAAATAAATAAGCTTTATATGAAACCGCCAGCAATAACTAATACGCTTACAAATGGTGGTGCTAATGCAGTATCTATTTGGGAGCCATTTGCTGCAAATTATTTGAGTAGTGCAGAAGGTATTGAAGTTATAAGAGAGTCAGGCTTATATACCTTACAACTATATTTGATTACCAGTAAAAAAGTATTAAAAGAAAAAAGAAGGAAGGTTGAAAAATTTGTGAAAAGTATTGACGATGCATGTTTATATATAAGTGAAAATGAAGATAGTGTTTATAGATATTTAGTTGAACGTTTTGGGAGTGATATTCCGATAGACGTTTGGCGCTCTGTTAAGTTTGAAGTAAAGTATGGTAAAGGCGAATATGATAAAATGAAAGACAATATTTATGAGGATATAGTGCTGTCTTATCAAAGTGGGATAAAAAATGAAATGATTGACAAAAAAAAGCTTGATTACATGTTCGATGATGAGTTTGATTTTAAAGATGAATGATGCTGTTGTTTTTGCAGGGCATTTGCTTGAATGCGATATAAAAACATTTGATTTTTATGCATGTAGGGCAAGAGAATTGACAAATATACATTATGGTAATAAACGAATGTTTTTTAATCCTATATATCTATCGAATGTTTGTAATTGTGATTGCTGTTATTGTGGTTATAGAAGATCAAATAACGATGCTGTTCGGAAAACGCTTACGCCAGATGAGTCGTTACAAGAGGCGTTGTATTTAAAAGATAGAGGCATAAATAATATATTGTTTCTCGCTGGTGAATACGGTCACGACGAATATGTGAAAATGTTAGAAGATAATATCGCAATTATTAACAATGTTGTGAAGCCAAAGTGGACGGGTGTTGAAGTTGCAGCACTCAAAAAAAAAGCATATGTAAAGTTGAGAGAAAAAGGGGTTAAAAGTGTGATCTTGTTTCAAGAGACATATGATTTGAAAAAATATCAAAAATTGCATGTTTATGGTGTTAAATCAGACTATTACTATAGATTGTATTCGCAGTATAGGGCTGCAAGTGCAGGGATAGAAGAAGTTGGCTTAGGAGTGTTATACGGTATAAATAACTGGTTTTGTGATACGATGGCTATGATAAAACACGGTTTGTCGATAAAAGAGAAATATCCTAAGATTAAGTTGCGATTTTCATTTCCAAGACTTATGAAGAGTAAAGGCTTTTATGATTACAAAAGTTCATATAGAGTGGATGATGCTACACTTTATAGGATAATTATAACGATCAGAAACTGCTTCCCTGATTCATCATTGGTTATTACTGGTAGAGAGTCAGCAAAATATATAATGAAAGTAATAGATGTTGTTAATGTTGTTGGAAAGGGTGGTAAAACTTCTGTAGGTGGTTATAATTTAAAAAAACATGAATTAGAGCAATTTAATTTAATTGAAGGTGAAGATTTAAAGATTTTTTTTGATAAGGTATCCGAGAAATATGAAATATGTTGATTATATGGATAAGTATACTATAATTAATGGATTTGTGAGTTCGGGGCAATTTGTGTTGTCTGTAATTTTATTGTCTTATATTCTGTTTTTGATACACTCGTTCGCTGTTACAAATGTTTATCAAAAGAGGCCTGATAATAAAGGCTATTTTGATTTTAAGCCCTTGACGGGTATCGTTTATAGTGTTGTTAGTTTTTCGCTTATCATACTTCTTATATATGAATTCAGGGTTTTGGGTCTTTTTGCTATTAGCTATATAGATAATCAAAATACTTTTTTTGCTGCTGCGAACGATGGTGGTGTTGTCGAAAATAATGTAATATTTGCTATGGTAGTGTTCCCTACTTTTTTGACTCTTTTTTCAGTGATAGCTAATTTTTCAAGAGCAACATATATTATACATGAAATAGATAGTGGGGTGTTACAACGTAGCAATGGCAATAAATATCATAAGTATTCTGAAGGTGTCTTGAGGTTGATCATAATTGTGTTATTTTTGTTTTTAGAGTATCATGTTAAGTTATTATCTGATGCTAATGTTAAACAGGTGCCATTTTCAATAAATGCAATATTTAGAAATCCGTTTATTAATCAAGTTCAGAATAGCTTTTATGAATCATTGTTCTGTATAGGAATATTTTTGATTCTACTCTACTCTCTTTTAATGTTATGGTTATATATGAATAAGGATAATTTGATAAATGTAAATGTTACACGACAATGTCACTTTTATCTTTATGGGATTATTATATCATTGTTTTTGTCTATGATTGCTTTTTCGGTTAATATTTCTAATGTGATGACGATCATTGTGATATTGCTTTTTGGCATAATTACAATAATAGTATCAGTATTGATGATGCGGTTTATTGTGTCTGATGTTTATGAGAAATATTTGAAATGCTGTAAAAAGTATAAAAGATGGAAATCAGCTATGATATCGGCTTAAGTGTTATAAGGTGGTTTTTTGGCTTGCTTATAGGTGGTTTTTTAGGTTTGATTTTTTTCTTGTTAGAGTTGATTCCCGTTTTTAAGAAAAAATGGTATAAGTCTAGCTTTGATTTTTTTCGTGCAATTCCAATTATTGGTTTGGTGCCATTGATTCAAATGACTATTGGTGTTAAGGAGTGGGGAAAGGTTGCTCTTATTGCATGGGGAGTTATGTTCCCAATGTGGATATCTGTTCGAACAGCATATAAGAAGGATTATCCAAATGTTGAGTTAATGCTTAGAGGTATAAATGTTGATAATAATAATTATTTAAAAATATATGTTATACCTAGGGTATTTGGAGGATTTGTAAAAGGTATTGAGATAGGAATAGGAATAGCATGGTTATGTGTTGTTGCTGCTGAATGGATAGGGACATATTCAGAAGGTTTCTGGTCAGGTGGGATTGGTTACAAATTAGTAGTTGAATCAGATAATACAAATTGGCTTGGCGTTTTATTTATATTGTTTGTTTTTGGAGCGCTTGGAGTATTAAGCTCTTTGCTATGGAGGTATATTGTAAAAAGCAATATAATTAATATGCCAATGCATGACTTTAGAAAATGAAGAGTATGACGTCAAATAAGTTCATTGAAATAGAAGGACTACATCTTAATATAAATAATAAAAAAATAATAAGTAATTTTAGTTTGGTGCTAAAGAAAGGTGATAGAATAGGTATAACTGGTCCTTCAGGTTGTGGTAAAACGACTTTACTGAAAAACATCGTTTCAAAAAAAAAACCAATTGATTGTGTCTTTTATAAATATAAAATAGAAATCGAAGGTAAGATAGGTTATATACCACAAGCAGAGGGTTTGTTGCCATGGTTTACAGTTAAAAAAAATATGGATATATATTCTGAGGGAGATGTTGTATTATATAAGCAAATAATAAAATGTTTTGAAATAGAGTCTTGTATGAATAGTTATCCAAGTGAAGTATCTGGAGGTGAGCATCAAAGAATATTGATAGCATGTTCAATATTTACTAAGCCAGATGTTTTTATAGCTGATGAACCATTGACTGAAGTGGATTTGGTGAAAAAATGGAAGATATTGCAGTACTGGTCTGAATATATTGAAAGACTAAAGTCTTCATTAATAATGGTGTCGCATGACATTGATACATTGATGTTTATGTGTGATGAAGTAATAATTATGTCAAAAAAACCGTCAGAAGTTCTTAAAAGAATAAAGATTAATTATAAGCATCCTAGAGGACAAAATATTGTGTTGGATTCGAATATTAGGGGTGAAATTATTGATGTAATAAAAGGCGAAGCCAAGAAGTATCATGATAAATAAAGCTATAGCACACCAAGACATGTAAATACAGAAATACACTTGATAGAAACAATAAATATTTCATTTTAATTGCAGAGAATAGGTTTTTGGGACATCCTGTAAGCGCCGATGAAGACTGGTAGAGAGTAGAGAATGAAAGTTTCTTACATGAAAGGTTTAGCTAGCCATCATGGCCCCGAGTCATGCCTCGATCCACGGCAATGTGATGGGGAAGCGTTGACAGGGGAAAACACAGACGTCCTATTGAGCTCCAAAATCACACTAATCCGTAGGCAAATTTCATGAGTTCGGAGTTCGTTGTTCCGTAAACACAATAAGTCTGATATGATGCAGCTCTTTGGCTCGCTAGAATTCACTGGTATTGTTTTGTCATCAGAACGGTATCGGGGGCCAATGCGTGCGAATCCGTAACCGTTGTTGGGTAACGTTAAAAATTGATTAAGCGAAACTTTTCAGCATTATGAAGAAATTTTTCCGGAAACATATTTGTGGATAAGGCTGGAAACCAGGGTTTGGTAAGGTACGCCTTCTTCGAGTGATTTTGCTTTGAGACGATTCAGGTCTTTTTCAGATATTCGGATATTGATCCGCTTGTTTTTCTTGAAGGCGTTCTTCGCATATGCTTCATACTCTTCCTTGAGCCTCCTGAAATCCTTGACGGATTCCCATTCATTATTTTCATAGGATTTCAGGATTTCTTCTTCGTAATACTCGTGCTTATTCATCTTGTTGTCCTTTAAGGTATTTTTTCGTCGCCTTTCTGCTTGGAATGATCGTTTTCAGGAAAACCTCCTTTTCTGTCTCAATAAACGGGACGAGAACAGCGTAATCATCTACATCTATCACCAATATTCTTTGTCCTGGATATTTCGTTTGCTCTGGGTGTTCAAGTATATCAAGTATTTTCCCGGCCTCGATCTGTGAAACGATGAGCTCAAAAGAGACGCCTCTTTGAAGCTTAAGCTTATTGTTCTTCTCATCGTTCCATGCAAAGGTTTTCATGAGATAAATATACACTTATGTGTGCCTTTTGTCAATCACAGGAACGGGCGTAGTTCCGTAACCACAATAGGTCTGTTGTAATGCAGGCTTTTTTCGTTTCAACCCAGGTTTCAATTGTCATGACGGGTAACCCAATCGGGCATGTCCCGCCATCCTACAGCCTGGATGCCGCTGCGTTCGTAGGATTCATCTCCCCCGTAGATCAGCCACGGCTGAAGAGCGTTCTCTACCGAAAATCTTGCTGCATTCTTCCCGGCCCGGATATAATCTTGCGTGACAGTTTTCCCGGATTTTATCTCGATAGGCTGCAAGCGGGCTTCTTTTTCAAAGAGCAGATCGCTCTCCACACCTTTATTGTCTCGCCAGAAATAAAGATCAGCCGGCTTGCCTGCATTGTAGCGGGATTTGAGAAACTCGCTGACAACGAGAGACTCAAAGAGTGCCCCGCGCAACGGGTGCACGGAGAGAAGCTCGGCAGAACGGATTCCGAGAAGCCAGCAGGCAAGGCCAGCGTCGATGAAGTAAAGTTTTGGCGATTTTACCAGTCGTTTGCCGAAATTTTTGTGGTATGGAGGCAGTAGATGAACAATGTAACTGGATTCAAGTACCGATAGCCATTTTCGTGCTGTTGTGTGAGAAATACCGGTTTCGCCTGCAAGTGAGCTCAGGTTGAGCAATTGCCCGTTTCTTCCTGCACACAGGCGGAGAAAACCGGACAGCCTCCTGGCCGGTATGGAAAGGAAGGTTTCTTCCTGCACACAGGCGGAGAAAACGCTGAAACGAGGAAAGATCCTGAACATGCATTATCTGCCAGACATCCCGCTCGACATAGGTTGCAACGTAACTGGCAAACCAGTCTTCCGGTTTTACTTTTGAGGTATGCAGCGCCGGATAATATCCTGTTATCATGAAGCGGTCAATTGACAGGCGTTGAAGATGTTTTGCAGTTAGTTCTCCAAGTGAAAGCGGCAGTAACTGTGTTATTCCAACGCGGCCTGCGAGTGACTGTGTTACACCGGCGAGGAGCCCGAACTGCTGTGATCCGGTGACAATAAATTTTCCTGGGCTTCTGTCTGCATCAACCATACCTTGCAGATATGAGAAAAGGTCAGGCCATCGCTGGGCTTCGTCAAATATCGCACCATTTCCAAAACGCGCAAGAAACCCTTTCGGATCTTCTTCGGCAAACGACCTTTCGGCAGGATTTTCCAGGCTTACATAAGGCTTTTCAGGGAAAACAGCCTTCGACAGCGTTGTTTTCCCTGATTGGCGAGGCCCTGTTATGGCGACAACCGGAAAGGAGCCCGCAAGCCGATGCAATGTTGCTGTCAGTGACTTTGGTATCATACTGTAAGGTGCAGATTGAATTTCAAAAATTCAATCTGTACCGCTTTCTCTGACAAGAGCGGTGTTCTGCAATTTCCGATTTTCGTTGTTCCGTAACCGCAATAAGTCTGATGTGATGCTGGCTTTTTTCTTTTCAGGCCACGGTCGATTCTGAATTTCCTTACCAGTTTTCAATCCTCAACCCTTCAGGAATACGACTGAACGCCTTGTCTCTTGTGACAAGAGTGGCGTCAGCGGCATTTGCGTGGGCGGCAATCATCATATCAAAAGGAGAGAGTGTTATACCCGCAGCTTCGCATCTGGCCCGGAGATCACCGTAAGCCGCTGCAACATCATGGTTCCAAGGGAGGATATCGACGCGAATGAGAAACTCGTGTATTCGCGCAGACAATCCTTTGGGGTAGGAACGTTTTGCCAGACCGTAAAGCAGCTCCGCCTGAGTAACTGAGGAGATGACGACACTGTGCATCGGGACGGATACCAGCCTTTCACGAATTTCGGGTATGTCTCCCTTGATGACATGACTGGCAATGTTTGTATCCAGCATATAACGCGTCATTCTTCCCATCTTTCGAAAGGATCGCGAGTATGTTCGGTTTCTTGCCTGTCTTCCTTGCTCATGAAGTCGTCAGGAACATCGGTTTTTTCGTCGAGCGCGAACAGTCCTTTCCAGGATTCAGGTTTACGGGATAAAATAATATCTCCGGTGAGAGGGTCGCGTCGAATAAACACCTCGGTTCCCTCGAATCGGAACTCTTTCGGCAGGCGAATGGCTTGGCTTCGGCCGGACATGAATATTTTCGCTGTAGCTGACATATGGGAATATAGAGTAATGTTCGATGTATATCAAGGTATATACCGTATCGTGTGACAATTGGTTCCCGTTATCAAGATTCCTTGCCATCATGTCACTCGTCACTTTTTCTGCAAGGAGGCATTGCATTGTCACAACTTGTTCTGATAGATTTTGATAGTAGTCTGATGGACAATGCATGCTTATTTCATTTCAGGCTACGGTCAATTCTTTCAGGATCACAGCCCTTTGACACGCGTGAATTCACGTGTGTTGTGCGGTGCATGAAAGGCGTTTTAAGAGGTGTGCGCATTAAGATTGTATGTTTTTCTGCATGTTTTGCGTTAAAATGGTATATTTTGCTATGTATTTGCCTGAAACTGTAAAAAGCACGGCTAATGTTTCACCGAAAAGCAGTGGAAGACTTTCAGTCATGGTACAACGGAAAAAACCGAAAACCGTTGGTCATCCATGGTGCCCGGCAGGTGGGGAAAACCACTGCTGTTCGCCTTGCCGCCGAACGGTTATCGGTTCCTCTTGTTGAGATGAATCTTGAACGGTACCCTGATCTGGAGCCCTTGTTCCGTTCGTATCGGGTTGAAGAACTCCTTTTTTCGATATCCCTCATCACTGGTCAGGAAATTACCCGAAGCAGTCGTGCTATTCTCTTTTTCGACGAGGCGCAGGCAATTCCCGCAGCGTATTCATGTCTTCGTTATTTCCATGAAGATATGCCGGAGCTGGCGGTTGTGCTGACCGGATCATTGCTTGACCAGGCTTTGCATGACTATAAATTTCCCTATCCGGTAGGTCGTGTTGAGCAATACTTTATGGGTCCGTTTACATTCATGGAGTTTTTAAGCGCAACAGAGGAACAAAAGGCGGTAGATGTTCTGGAACGACTGACATGGGAAAACGTTCATCTGCTTTCGGATCAGGTGCATGGCTATCTGCTCTCAACGGTGCGACGATATACGCTGACCGGCGGTATGCCTTATTGCGTACAGATTGCCGTTGACAGTCAGTTTACACATGCGGAAATTGTCAGGCATCAGATACAGCTTATCCAGGCCTATAGGGATGATTTCTCCAAATATACCGGGTCACAAGCAGCCTTGAAGCTCAGCGCTTTTTTTGATGCGCTTCTCAGCCAGGTCGGTCACCAGTTTTCCCATAAGCAGGCCAATGAGATATCGTCCTCGACCAGCGGTGACAACCGGCAGTTGAATGCTGCTATCGAGCGTTTTGTAGAAGCCCGGCTGTTTTACCGGGTCTTGCATACCAAAGCCA
The DNA here is from genome assembly GCA_028277485.1 of Chlorobium sp. GTDB lineage: Bacteria > Bacteroidota > Chlorobiia > Chlorobiales > Chlorobiaceae > Prosthecochloris. The sequence goes on along the minus strand of JANQGE010000009.1, from coordinate 18,239 downwards.
GCCATATTCCACTGGGCGCTGATGTGAAAATCAGGATCAGCAAATTTTTATTTATCGATACAGGTCTACTGCTCGCGGCACAGGGAATTCCGGTACAACAGATCATGAATTCACCATTGGAATTGACAAACCGGGGGGTCATTGCCGAGCAGTTTGTCGGTCAGCAATTGCTCGGTGCAAAGCCGGGATATGTCGCTCCCTCATTGTATTACTGGCACCCCCCTAAATCGGAAGGGCAGGCTGAAATCGATTTTCTGTATGAACATGATAATCGAATCTATCCGGTAGAGGTCAAATCAGGCAGTCGTGGGTCGATCAAATCCATACATTCATATATCATAAAAAAACAGGCTGGTTGCGCAATAAGGGTCAGTTCTGCAAAGCCGTCGATCGACAATCTTGTCGCTAAAGTGCGTGGCCAGGAGCGGGTCTTCAGGCTGTTGAATCTCCCCTTTTATCTGCTTAATCATTTTGACCGAATGTTGGCTTTTCCGGGTGCAGAGGTTTAGAGGCGTGGCGGTTGCCTATTCTACCCAGTTTTCGTACCGCAGGTCATAAACCCGCGTGAATTCATGGGTATAGTTTAACAAGGTAAGGTATGCCGCAATATCGTTTGGTGAAATCGAGAAACTGCTTTTCTGAGAACCCGGTTGCGGTTTTATATGTCAAATCATTTGGCGGAATAATTGTCAATTGGTTTGGCGTTTTGTATTATGTTCTTGAACATGAAAATTTCAAAATATGATTACTGTTAAAGAAGATACGACGTTGGTGGGGGTTTCAGAGCTGCGTTCGGGTATCGATAAAATCCTGGAGAAAGCCGGCAAAGGTCTGGTGGTTATTGAGAAAAGGCATAAACCCCAAGCGGTGCTCATGTCCAGTGAAGAATACGAGCGTATTCAGGATGTACTTGAAACCGCTGAGGATCTGGTATTGGGTTATCTTGCCGACGAGCGTTATAAAGACTCTTCAGAGAAAGACTACGTTGACATTGAGGTTCTTCTGAAAGAGATGTAATGTATGTGGCGGGTAAGGGTACATCGTTTGGTTATTGAAGAGGATTTCAAAAAAATTCCTGAGAAAAAGTGCTTAGAGATTGTCAAAACCGTTTTTAAAAAGCTCGGAACCAATCCTGAACAGTTTGGCGCTCCCCTCAGACATGAACTGAAAGGACTCAGGAAGCTGAGGGTAGGCGATTACCGTGTTATATACAGGATTGAAAAACAGGAGGTTCATGTGCTTGTTTTAAAAGTTGGAATACGGCGGGACAGCGAGGTATACAGAGAGATGCAGCAGCGGTTGCAAAAGCTTTGATGGATTTCTGGGATTGGATGCCGCTGCGTTCATACATTTCATCTTTCCCATAGATCACTGCCGGGGCTGAAAAGTGAGGTTGTCCTGAAAACGGTTTGAGTCGGCATCGAACGAGTGTTTGGAAAGATATTTTTGGATAGCGATACAATCGGGAATCAGGACAATAAATGGAGGTGCCCTTTATGGAGGGTTGTATTCTTTCTGCGTTTTTGCGTAATTTCATTACAGGATGTCTGTGTATAGGCAGGCTGTCATGAAAAACCCTCAGGTACCTTTTTTCATGCTACCCCCACAAAATCATCAGAGAGTTCCGGGCTCTGATGAGATCGTTGTCATCAAAACCATGCCAGGTCAAGTCAAAATTATCGGCTATGGCACTCTTGTCTATAAAGGACAAAGAAAAGTGCACTGAAGGGTGACATGTTGGTCTTCTTTTAACTTTATAACGCCGGAATGTGATGAATTCCGGTGCTGTCATACTTGAAATAAAAGACGTTTTCGATTACAGTATTTTCGTACCGCGGATGATTCGGAAAAGGCTTTACAATACGTCATAATGGGGGCTTTTGAATCTTTCGGAAACTAACCGCAAGGGAGGGTTTGTTACAAAGAACCTGTGCGAAGCGGTTGATCGGGTAGTTCGGAGGGAAACAGATGAAACTTCCAGGATACATAAGAAAGTGCTTCAAAGAGGGGACCCAAATATCAAGGTTTAATGTCAAGTGGGGAGCGCTGCTTGCGACGCCCGGGCACATGTTCTTCTATTTTCTTTTGAAGTATGGGTTTCACATGCCTTACGAGAGCTTTGGGCTGCGCCTGTCGGCTTCAGCGCTCTCTTTTTTTGCCTTGATCTTCAGCAACAGCGATACGGCATTTGCTAAGAAGTATTTCCCAATCTACTGGCACTTCTCACTCATTTTCGTTCTTCCTTTCATTTTTACTCTGTTTCTGCTCAAAAACAATTTCCATGAGCTGTGGCTTTATTGGGAGATCTTCATGATCTTTGTGCTGATTGCATTTGTGCCGAATTGGCTGATGTTTCTTTTTGATCTCTTTGTCGGCGTGTTTGCCGGCATAGTCTACTTTTTTCTTACTACACCGGATGCCCAGCTTGACCCGGACTTTAATATCCCCATGTACTCAACCGTGATCTTTTTTACCGTTGTGGCCGGTTATCTTTTCAGTTACAGCAACAGGCGGGGACAGATAGCTCTGGAAAGAAATGCAGCCCTGCAGGCGCTTGCCGGAAGCATCGCGCATGAAATGCGCAACCCTCTCGGGCAGGTGAAATACAATCTTGAAGTTATCGAGCAGCAGCTTCCGGGTTACGATTCCAACACTAAGTCTGCCCCGTCAGGTAAAACGCTCGACAGTCTCTATCAGGTGCTTGACAGCCTGTATCAGCATGTTGCATGGTGTCAGGTTGCGGTTAAGCGCGGTGCTCAGGTTATCAATATGATTCTGGATGAGGTCAGGGAGAAGCCGATAAACAAGAGCGGATTCATCTATGCTTCGGCCGCGGTCATTACTCAGAAGGCTATTGATGAATACGGATTCGAATCGCGTGCCGAGAGAGAGAAAATCATTTTCGACAGCAACGAGGACTTTATGTTCAGGGTTAGCGAAACCATGTATATTTTTGTGCTGTTCAACCTGATCAAGAATGCGCTGTATTTTCTGAAATCCCGTCCCGAATCCAAAATTTACATTACCTTGGAAAAAGGTGAACAGTTCAACAGGGTAAAAGTCAAGGATACCGGTCCCGGTATTTCTCCGGAAAACCTGGATAAGTTGTTTGATGCATATTTTACCATAAGCAAGAAGGGAGGCACAGGGCTGGGGCTGTCATACTGCAAACGGGTCATGCGTGCTTTCGGCGGAGATATTACCTGTAATTCGATTGAGAGAGAGTATACCGAGTTTGTCCTGATGTTTCCTGTTGCTTCAGAGGCTGAACTTCAGGCGAGTCATAATGAACTGATCGACGCAAACAGGTTTTTGTTCGAAAAGAAACATATTCTTGTTGTCGATGATAAACAGAGTGACAGGACAGCGGTACAGGAAGCTCTCGCGGCGCTGGGCGTTGCTGTGGACGGGGCTGCGAATGGGAAGGAGGCTCTCGAAAAACTGTCAGGAGCCGGCTACGATCTTGTTATCATGAACCTTGCCATGCCTGTAATGAACGGTTATGAGGCGACGGAAATGATCAGAAATGGGCATGCGGGAGATGATGCCGCAGTAGTTCCGATTGTCGCCTATACCGAGATGCCCTACTCCATAGCTTACGGCAAGACAAAGAAAACCGGTATGCAGGGACTGATCACAAAGCCCTGTTTACAAAGTGAACTGATCAGACAACTTGCCTGTATTTTCCGGGATCTTCAGGGGATTTCGGTAAAAGACATGAAGGGGAAATCCCTGCTCATTGCTGATGATTCTTCTGTAAACCGTATCGCGCTTAAAATGCTTCTTGAAAAATACGATATTCTGATCGATGAGGCTGTAGACGGAAAAGATGCGCTGGAAAAGCTCGAAAGCAAATCATTTAATCTTGTTTTAATGGATATCGGCATGCCGTTGGTCGATGGTATAGAGGCGACAAACCGGATCCGTCAATCAAAGGATCCAAGGGTGTCCTCCGTGCCGGTGATAGCCCTCAGCGGTGAATCGGATGAGCAGTTGATTAAAAGGGCAGTACAGGCCGGTATGAATGATTATCTTGTGAAGCCGGTTGACACCAAGCTTTTGTTAATGAAAGTCAGTCAGTGGATGCTGTGAAAAACACAAGGAGGGTTTACCGATGGCAGGAAAAAAAAGCTTGCTGAAGGAGATGAAGGAAACTTTTTTGCTGCATCCTGTTGCAGCGCATTTCAGCAACGGGCTCGTGCCGGTTGCCGTATTGTACCTTCTCCTTACGTTGCCTGCCGGTGATCCTTTTTTCGAGCATACGGTCAAGCATCTGATCATTATTGTGCTGCTGGCGGTCCCGGTGTCCTTTTTTTCCGGCCTGCGTGACTGGGATATAAATTACAAGCGGGCTAAAACCCCTATTTTCCTGAACAAGATCCGGCTATCGATCGTATTGTTCCTGCTTGTTGCATCCGCCGTGACGATCCGTCTGGCTGTTCCCGAAGTCATGTATCGTAACGACTGGCTGCACTGGGTCTACGTTGTTCTTCTTTTCGTGATGCTGCCTGTGGTTACCCTTCTCGGGCATTATGGCGGTAAGCTTGCAGGGGCGGCAAAGCAGGCAGCTGCTCGCCGGAGAAACCAGTAAAGCAATCAGCCAGTGCGACAGCATGGTTTCCTGAGCACCTCGATCTGGTGCTTCCAGCCATCTTTTACATTCAGTATCATCTCTCAGACGTGCTATGAGCAAAACATTTTTTCTTCCGGTTATCGGCGTTGTGTCGCTTGTGTGTCTCTCTCTCGTGTTACCGCCGGATGCCTTTGCGGTAAAGAAGCGATTTGTTTTCGGGGGTGGCCCGGCAGGCGGAACGTTCCAGGTCGTGGCTAATGCTGTACAGGTTTACAAACCGGTCAAAAACATTGAAGAGTTTACCGTCAGGGCCCAGTCTTCGGCAGGGTCGATCGAGAATCTGCGCAAGGTGAATGCCGGTAAGTCGGATTTTGCGGTGGTTTACTCGGGCCATCTCTATCAGGGGAGGAGGGGGATGCTGAAACACGATCCGAGGAAATATAACAGTGTGCTGGCGGTTGGGTATCTTTATGGCGCTCCGGCCCAGCTGGTGGTTCGCAGGGGCTCGGGCATCAGCGGTGTCGAGGATTTACAAGGCCGAAAGGTCGGTGTCGGCAATGCCGGTTCGGGAGCATTTGCCAATTGCGAGCTGTTTTTTACCCACTTGGGCCTGTGGAACAAGATCGGGAGAAATGCCATGGGTTACAACGATGCAGCCGCCGCATTCGGGAATAAACAGCTTGACGCGTTCTGGCTCTTCACGGCATTTCCCAGCGGTGCGGTTATCATGGCTGCTCAAACAAACGCCATCGACCTGCTGAATCTCGATGCTGCCGCAGTGAGCAGCGGGTTTTACGACAAATATCCCTATTTCACGAAGGTCATCATTCCCGGCGGCACTTACCGGGGCGTCGATGAGGATACGCCATCATTTCAGGACTCGGCCCTCTGGGTAGCCAGTGCCGACGTGCCTGACGATGTTGTCTACAGGCTGCTGTCGCTTATCTACAGCAAGGAAGGACTTGAGCATATGGCAAGCCAGAAAAAAACCTTCAAGGAAATGAGCATTGAAAACGGCGTGAAGGGAATTGTGACCCCGATGCATCCCGGTGCCGTGAAGTTCTGGAAAGAGAAGGGAGTGCTGTAAGGTGTATGACCGGCTGCACAAGATTGAAAAAATCATCTTCGATGTATTAGCCGTAACGTTGGTTCTCTTCTATGCGTATTCTGCGCTTGTTCAGCCCGCCCATACCGAATATCACCGGGGTATTTACATTGTAATTACCTACACCCTCGTTTTCTTGCTTTACCGGTCGAAATCACATCTTATGAGGGTTGTGGATTATCTGCTTATCTCGTTGTCGGCGTTTTCAATCGGTTACTGGATACTGAATTTCGAGGCGATCAACTACCGTGTCGGCGCTGAAACACAGCTTGACACCATGGTTGCTGTTGTTGGGGTGCTGCTTGGCGTGGAGCTCGCAAGAAGGGTTGTCGGGAATGTGTTTGTGCTTATCGGTGCGCTCATGTTGATCTACGGGGTATACGGCAACTACGCCCCTGAGCTGTTCATGCATGCGGGAGACAGTTTTCCGAACCTCTGCACCAGTATTTTTTATAAAAGTGACGGCGTGTTCGGCATTATGGCGAACGTGCTGGCAACCTATGTTGTGCTGTTTGTGATTTTCGGGGCGTTTCTTGAAAAGTCGGGTGCCAAGCAGTTTTTCATCGATTTTCCGCTGGCCGCGTTTGGACACAAAACCGGCGGGCCGGCTAAAGTTGCGGTTATTGCAAGCGGTCTCTTCGGTTCCATTTCCGGGAGTGCAATTGCCAACACGGTATCGACCGGAGCCTTTACGATCCCGATGATGAAGAAGGCGGGGTTCCGGCCGCATGTTGCCGGGGGGATCGAGCCGGCGGCTTCTATCGGCGGGATGTTCATGCCGCCCATTATGGGGGCGGGCGGGTTTATCATGGCCGAACTGACCGGGGTTTCCTACGCCCGAATTATGCAGGTGGCTCTCGTTCCGGCACTGCTCTACTTTTTCAGTGTATTTACCATGGTGCACTATGAAGCGAAAAAGTACGGTCTCGCAGGGGAGCGGTATGGTGAAAACGCTTTCGACATTTTAAGAAAGGGGTGGTACTATACCCTGCCGATCGTCATCATAACGGCGTTTATGTTTCTGGGGTACTCTCCGGGCTACGCAGCAGTGCTTGGAATACTGAGCTGTATAGCCGTGAGCTGGTTGCGGAAGGAAACCCGGATCGATTTCAAAGCTTTTCGTGAAGCCGCCCGTACGGGTACCGAGAGCAGCCTTCTGATCGGATCGACGGTAGGGGTTATCGGGATCATTATCGGGGTACTGAACTACAGCGGCGTGGTGCTGACCTTTGCCGATATAATTATCGAGCTTGCACAAGGCCAGCTCTTTCTGACCATTTTGTTTGTCGCTCTTGCCTCGCTGATGCTCGGGATGGGCGTTCCGGTTACGGCGGCATATCTAATCACGGCGGTTGTTGCCGTTCCGGCCTTGACCTACCTCGGAGTGAACCTGATCGCAGCCCATATGATTGTTTACTGGCTGTCGCAGGATTCCAACATTACCCCTCCGGTTTGTATCGCGGCGTTTACCGGAGCGGCCATTGCCAAGGCGGATATGTGGAAAACCGCCTTCTCTGCTTTCAAGTTCGCCAAGTTTCTCTACCTTGCGCCGTTTCTCTTCGGCTATGTACCCGGTTTCTCGCTCAATGGTTCACCGTTCGATATTGTTGTCACTTTCGTGCTCTGTGCAGCAGGAACATGGCTGTACTCATGGCTGCTGAGCGGTATATGGAGCCGGACGGCAATGCGTAAGTGAACCGCTTGCGGTGCCGCCCGATCCTGATCAGTTGGGATCGGGCGCGTAGCGATTGACGGAGATGTTCAACAGTCTCGCATTATCGAGCGGCATGGAGCAGCTATTTTCCCTTGGGGGGTTCGGCTGTCTTGCCCAGGTTTTCAGCGAAGGCCCTGATAATGTTGTTGACCGTTTTCAGGTACTCGATGCCGAGGTTCAGCGTTGTTTTGAGAAGGTTTTCTACCAATGCCGCGGTATCGACAGGGGCGTCATTGCGGGTTTGTGCAGAAACTCCCGCAGCAGTTGCAGGCTTGGCCGGAGAAGGCTTGCTTGCTGTGGATGTTGACTGTTTTATGGTGTCGGGAGAGGCTTGCGGGCTTTCTCCCGGAGAACCGGCAGTTTTGTTTTTTCTGAATCTTGCAAAAAAGCCCCCTTTTTTTTCTGTGTTAGCCATCTTCATTGGTGTTGAGGTGAGTGAAGCGTTTGCCGCACGATGAACGACATGTTTTTTAGAAGTTACGGCATAAAGTCTAAAAATTCATGAAGAAAAGGCAGGTTCATGTGGCGGTTATTTTGGCGACAGCATGGTTTGCTGTGTGCGGGGCGTGCATATATTGAGAGAGGTCCTCATTATTCCGATCCGATAATGTCTTGCAATGAGTAGTAGTGATAAGTCTTGTCGTCGGACATGGCGACAAGGATGCCTGAAGGATAATCGGGCAGCACAAGGGATGCCGCCGTTTCGATACCATCGGTTTCGATGGCGCTTGTTTTGACGACTTTTATAAGTTCATGCTGATGGCTGCTGTCGTTTCTGGGATAAAGGCGGAGTTTTCCTGCTGCCTGATCTGAAACGATGATATAGCCGTCAGTATGGCCGGTTTTGCATATGGCGATCCCTTCGTGGTCTTCGGCGAAACCATTGGTTGCAAACAATGCGAGCTCTTCATCGGCGTTTTGAGCGTTCGGATCAGCATGGTACTTTCTGACCCCGGCGCCTTCATCGGAATAGTAAACATAACCGAGTTCGTTATCGACGGCAACTGCCTCAATTTCCTGATAGCCGCTCCATTTCCCGAATGCCCGTACTTTTTGTGCAGTAACGTGTCCCTCTCCGCTGTCTTCAAGCCGGTACTGCCAAAGGTAGGTACCGTCGGCCGGTCCCTGTTTTCGGCTGACAATAACATACATGGTTCCGTCTGAAGGCCTTCGGTAAAGGGCAATGCCCATCGGGGCATTCTGCTCTTCCCCTTCGAACACCGGGATGCCGCCGTTGTCAATAACGGTCATGTCAGGTAACCGGAATATCCTGATTCTGTTCTCGAGTCTTTCGGTAACGACGGCTATGTCGACAGGTTCGCCGTTCAGGACAAATCCGTAGCCGATATCGACATTGTTGGGTCTTGCAATCCCTGAAACGGTTTTTTCAGGAACGGCCTTTCCTTCGAGGTCGAATACATACACTGAACCGTTTTTATGCTTGTCCGTGGCGAGAACGAGGCTTTGAGCCGGGTTTTCCCTGTTGATCCATATGGCCGGATCTTCACTGTCGTAACGAACGGGCTCGGTAATAACCACGGGCTTTACGGGGTCTTCATTGCTTCGGCTGTCACAGGAAGCAACGGTAATTCCAAGTACGGCCAGAGACAGGCAAAATAATGTTCTGTTCATAGTTCTTGTCTATTTATTCCGCGGTTCAATTGCCTCTTAAAAGTCCGCCTTGACGCCAACCAAGAGCCTCCTGTCGTACCACTCTTCCTGGGCGACATACTCCTTTTCGCCCTGGTAGAAGCGCAGCGGCTGATTGGTCAGGTTGCTGATCTCGAAATACAGCTGGACAATGTCGCTCAGGCGGTATCCGCCGTTCAGGTCAAGATGGAATGAGCTGTCGTAATAACGGTCTTCCCACTTGTTTTCACCGATCGAGCCCTCTTCAGCATCGATGAAGTCGCTGTGGTAGTTGGCCGAGAGGCGGATGTTGAAAGGTCCCTTCTCGTAGGCGACCGAGCCGTTCAAGGTGTGCTCCGGGCTGCCGGGCAGAGGCAGATCCTCGTCCTCACGTCCTTCGATGTTGAAATTGTCGATTTCGGAGTGTGTATAGGTATAGTTCAAGTAAAGGCCAAGGCCCGGGATGAAAGGCAGCTGGAACTGTGCCGCGGTTTCCACGCCCATGAGCGTTCCGTCACCTGCATTGACCGGCTGGAACTGTTCAAACGTATTTCCCGAATAATCAGCGTCTTCCTTCTTGGTAATAATGAAGTCGTTAATCGATTTGTAAAACACGCCAGCCGAGAGAATGCCCACATCGCTCAGGTAGTGCTCGATCATCACGTCGATGTTTTTTGAAAGCGTCGGTTCAAGGTTGGGGTTGCCGATTTTGATCTCCTCGTCTTCAGCAACGATTTCCTGGTAAGGGGCAAGGTCGAAGTAGTTCGGCCTTGCCAGGGAGTGCGTGTAAGCAAGCTTGAGGTTGGTCAAATCGCCGATCTTGTAACGCAGATGAATATATGGCAGAACGTTGGTGTAGTCCGAGGGGCTGCCGTTGACTGCGGCAAGCGAGTCTTCGTCAGCAAAATACTTGAATGCATTGTACTCGTTACGGGTATGCTCGAGTCTTGCACCACCAAGCAGTGTTGTTTTGTCGGTGATACCCCAGGTTGCCATTGCATAGACCGCCTTGATCTGCTCTTTCGCGTCGAAGTTCCCGGCAAGCTCTTCTTTGACCAGCTCCTTGTCAAAATCACCGGAATCAAGGTCGAGGTTGCCAAGAAACTCATTGGACACGAAGACCCCTGCCTTGTACTTGTCACCCGGCAGGTACTTGTCTTTGGTCTCATCTTTCAGGTTGGCGAACGCCTCGTCACGGAATGCATCTTCATCAGCCGGTTCGTATTCGTAAAAATCGTCGTCGCGTTTCTTTTTCTTGTCTCTGATTTTACCGCCGAATTTGAGTTCAAGTTCATCGGTCACATCGTAACGGAAATTCAGACCGAAGTTTTTATCGATGTCTTCGGTGTACTGATGTTCTTCAGTCAGTTCTTTGAGCTGCCACTTGTCACTGTCGCTGATACCGCCGGATACGTCAGGATCAAGGATTGTGACAAACGGGTTTTCCGGATCGCCGGTGTCAACGGTAAACGGCTGTTTCTTGGCTCTGAAAGTGATGTAACGTTCATTCGGCCGATCTTCCGATGCCTTGGAATATGCAGCCTGCCAATCGACATTGAGCTTGCCGAAATCATGTTCGCCGCCGAGGGTGAAAGACATCATGCGCTGGTCTTCGAGGCGCGCATCTTTTTCGGTGCCGCCCTTGGTCTGGCGTTCTACTGTGGCAAGGTCCTCATCCAGATCCTTATACTTGATGCGGAAACGGTTTTCAAAGTCGTCTCTCCAGTTGTAAATGCCGTTGAATTTAAGCACATGATTTTCGTTAAAACGGTAGTCGAGCCCGCCGGAAAAACTTTTCCGGATACGCTGTACATCATATTTTCTCACCTGGAATTCCTTGATCCCCTCTATGCCGTCGTCCCCGGCATCCCACTCGGCCTCGATGTTGTCGGAGCCGAAGTCGTTGTCGTCATAGGAGAAACTCAGGAGCAGGCCAAATTTGTCGTCGGCAAAGCGGTTCCCGTAAGTACCTCCGAACTGATACCTTGCGCCGCCGTTTTCATCCAGCGTGTTCCAGCCGCCGCCTGCTGTAAGGGAAAGCCGTTCTTCGGTCGGGATCTTGGTGACCAGATTGATCGAGCCGCCTATTGCGTCGGCGTCCATGTCGGGTGTCAATGCCTTGGTGACTTCAATTGTCTGGATCATATCGGCGGGAATGAGATCGAGCTGGATGGTCCTGTTTTCGGCTTCTGCGGAAGGAATGCGTTCGCCGTTGACCGTCACGGAGTTGAAGCGGGGTTCCGTTCCGCGGATGTGACCGAAGCGGGCTTCACCCTGATCTTTAAACACGCTGATACCGGGGATTCTTTTCAGTGCGTCACCGATGTTTGAATCCGGAAACTTTCCTATCTGGTCCGATGCAACAACGTTGGTGACGTTGATGTCGTTTTTCTGCTGGTTCAAGGCTTTTGCCTGGCCTTTCAGGATTTCACCTACAACCGTGATCTCCTCGCTGATCACGACGCCGGCTTTCATTCTCATGTCCTGCCGGACAGCCTTGCCGGGCGAGAGTGTTACCGGATACGCCCCTTTGACATATCCGATATACGACGCTTCGACAACAACGGAAGCTCCTGGGACGTTGTCAAGACGGTAGCGGCCGTCCTGACCGGTTACGGTGCCTTTGGATGTGCCTTTGACGGAAATGTTGACACCCGGAAGCGGAAGGCCGTCAGCGTCGTCAACCACCCGGCCGGTTATGGTGCTTGGCGATGATGTGCCGGCTGCCTCGGCATAGGTAGTGCCCGGCAGACCCCCGGCAATCAATGCCGTGAGGCACAGAAAAAAAAGTGCCAATGTTTTTTTCATTGTATATTGCCCTTTTAGTTGAGAATTTCCCCCTGAATAAACAGCATTACGCCCCTGTGCCCGTAGATTATAGCTTTGGGTGTTCTCCGCAAATACCAGGTGTGCAACATTCATGTAAAAATACTGTTGCGGAATGGTTAAGCGGCGTAATAATGGCCCGGTTGTTCCGTTTGCCGGTCGTGAATGTTGACGGGCAGAAGAGGTTTTGTATCGGAGCCGTTACGGAGACAGGAGGAGGGCGGCAGGCCGGGAATGATTTATTGTTTCAAACAGGTTACATTACTTGCCTCACGCACACTCGAACCATCTGGAGGCGACAGCAGGGGAAAAAGGCTTGAAGCTGCGTCTCCTGCTGCAAATTGCGGTTGCCGATGAGGATCGGCACCTGTTTGCCGCATGGATGTTCGCTGCGTATCTTTGTTCTTGATTCGGGCAAATATTATCACGCAAATCGGTGACAGTTGTTTTGAGGAAGATTCTGATAGTTTTCGCGCATCCCGCGTTGGAAAAGTCACGAGTTAACAGGAAGCTGATTGAAATGGCGGAAACGATAGAAGAGGTAACCTTCCATGATTTGTATGAGATATATCCCGAGATGGATGTTGATGTGAAGGCTGAACAGAAGCTTCTGAAAGAACAGGATGTTATTGTATTTCAGTATCCCTTTTTTCTGTTCGGTATGCCCGCACTGCTGAAAGAGTGGATGGACCTGGTGCTGGTACATGGATGGGCTTTCGGTCGAAATGGTGACGCGTTAAAGGGAAAGTGGGCCTGCAGTGTTATTACTACGGGAGGAAGCAGGGCTTCATATTCCAAAGAAGGGCAAAACCGGTTCACCATGAGGGAACTGCTCGCTCCGCTCGAACAAACAGTGCGGTTGTGCGGGATGCACTATCTTCCCCCCTATGTTATCCATGGTACGAATGTTATGAAGCAGGAAGGCATAAATGAACACGCAAGGCATTACCGTGCTATGTTGAAACTTCTTGCCGACGGGTCTCTCGATCCGAACGTATTGAAGGGTTTGGAATATCTCAACGATTTTATGATGGATAACGGTTAAAGTTAGGGTGTTATGCAAGGAGGAGGATTCTTTTTCCAGGCATTTGTGTATTTGGCTGCCGCCGTAATTTCGGTTCCGATAGCCAAAAAGCTTGGACTGGGGTCGGTGCTCGGATATCTGATTGCGGGTATCATTATCGGCCCTTTTGTATTGGGCCTTGTAGGGGAAGGGGGACAGAGCGTGATGGAGTTTGCCGAGTTCGGCATCATCATGATGCTTTTCCTGATCGGTCTCGAACTGAAGCCTGCCATGATCTGGAAGCTTAAAGGTTCGATTCTGGGTATGGGCGGCGTTCAGGTGTCTTCGACGGCTCTTCTTGTAATGGCGATAGCGCTGTTTTTCGGTCTTCAGTGGCAGACGGCTCTGGCTCTTGGCCTTGTGCTGGCGCTCTCCTCAACGGCAATTGTGCTGCAGACCCTCCACGAGAAAGGGTTAATGCAGACCGACGGCGGGCAGAACTCTTTTTCGGTGCTGCTGTTTCAGGATATCGCGATTATTCCCATTCTTGCGATCATGCCCCTTCTTGCAACTGTTCATACCTCGGAACATGTTGAAAATGGAGGCGGTGGGTATCATGCCGCGTCGACATGGATCGACGGTCTGCCTATCTGGGGGCAAACGTCAGCAGTGTTGGGCGTTGTCGCGGGTATTATCTTTACAGGGAGGTACCTCATCAATCCATCGTTTCGCCTTATAGCCAAAACGGGGCTTCGTGAACTGTTCACAGCCGCGGCGCTGCTGCTGGTTATCGCCATTACCATCCTCATGGGCAAGGTTGGCCTGAGCCCGGCGCTCGGTGCATTCATTGCGGGCGTAGTGCTGGCGCAGAGCGAGTATCGTCATGAGCTTGAAACCAATATCGAGCCATTCAAGGGACTGCTGCTGGGGCTTTTCTTTATCTCTGTCGGTGCATCGATCGATTTTCATGTCATTGCCTCAAATCCGGGTCTGATCCTGGAGCTGGTGGCTGCGCTGGTGGCGCTGAAATTCCTTGTGCTGGTGGCTATCGGCCGGATGTTCAGGATGAGCTTCGACAACATTCTGCTTTTTGCCCTGGCCCTTGCCGAGGGCGGTGAGTTCGCCTTCGTTCTTTTTTCATTTGGCCTCAATAACGGTGTTTTCGAGGCATCGCTGGTCAATCCGCTGATCGCGGTTGTCGCGTTGAGCATGGCTATGACTCCTCTGCTGGTGCTCCTGAACGAAAAGCTTGTCCAGCCCAGGTTCGGTACAAAGGAGAAAGAAGAAAAAAAGCCTGATATGATAGATAAAAAAAGCCGTGTGATCATTGCCGGGTTCGGCACGGTCGGCAGCACGGTCGGCAGGTTCATGCAGGCCAACGACGAGGAGGCAACCTATCTGGACCCCGATCCGGACAATGTCGACCTGCTGCGTAAAATGGGTTTACAGGTATTCTACGGCGACGCATCACGTAGTAACCTGTTGCATGCTGCAGGAGCAGCGGAAGCGGAGCTGCTTATTATCGCCGTGGATGACGCTGAAAAAGCCGTGGAAATAGCAAAGACAGCCAGAAAATATTTCCCTCATCTCGAAATCATCGCTCGAACGAGTGGATGGGGAGATTCATTCGAGCTGATCGGCATGGGAGTAAAGAACATATACCTTGATACGCTTGATTCGTCACTGCGTATCGGCAGTGATGCTTTGAGTCGTCTCGGACACAGGAAATATAATGTCATGAGGGCGATGAAGACGTTTCGGAAGTATGAAGAGCAGCATCTGCATGAGCTTGCTGAAATGAGGCACGATAAAAAGAAACTTATCCGTGCAACGAAGCAGCGGATCGAGGATCTCGAAAAACTGATGCTGGAGGAACGCGAAGAGCTGCATAAAGACAAGGATATGGGGTGGGATGCGTCGGGGCACATTGCAGATGAAAACCACATGAGGACATAAGGGCACCTCTATTTATTTATTCCGCGATTCAATTGCATCGTTGAGCGGATAGGAAAGGGTTTCTGCGCTCCGTTCGCCTTGCACTTGAACCGCTCATGACAATTAATAGAGGTGCTCATAAAAGCCTGTTGCGTAATCTCAATGCATTAACAGTCTTTTCCTGTTTTTGACTTTTACCTTTTGACCTTTGACTTTTTCTGAACTACTTCTTCCAGAACGAAGGGTAGAACATCACTATCACGGTGAACATTTCGAGGCGGCCGGTGAGCATGTTGAAGGAAAGAAACCACTTTCCGGCGGCGGAAACATGGGAAAAAGTGTTCGAGGGTCCTATCTCGCCGAAGCCGGGTCCGATGTTGAAAATCGAGGAAATGACGGCGCTTATGGAGCTGGAGAAATCCATGTCGTCAATCAAGGTCATGACCGCACTGCCGGCAAGTATCATGAAAATGTTGAGGATAAAGTAGCTGATGGCAAGCGTGACAACGGAAGAGTCGGCATTTTTCTGGTTGATCTTTATCGGTACCACGGCCAGGGGCTGCAGGAGTTTCCTGCCGTTGGCGTAGAGGTACTTGCAGATGATCTCGTAATGTATCACCTTGATGCCGCTGGTGGTCGAACCCGCGCATGCGCCGATAAAGCAGGCGATAATAATGAGCATCTGTGCCGCCTGCGGCCACAGTTCATAGTCCGCAGTGGTGAATCCCGTTGTCGTGAGGATCGAAACAACCTGAAATGTTGCATGCCTTACGGAGTCGAAGAGGCTGTTGTAACTGCCGGTAAACCAGAGGATCAAGGTGGCAAGCGCACTGAGAAAAACAACAAAGCCTATGTACCAGCGTATTTCTGTGTTGTTGCGTACAGGTTCCCAGTCCTTTTTCAGGATATAGTAATGTATCATGAATGTCATGCCTCCGAGAAACATGAAGATGATGGTTATCCATTCGATCCAGGCGCTGTTGTAATGGCCGATGCTGGCGTTCTTTGTTGAATAACCGGCGGTCGAGACCGTGCCGAAAGCATGGCAGAGAGCGTCGAAAAGCGGCATGCCGCCAGCCAGAAGCAGGAGTGACTGGATGAGGACGAGCACAAGGTAGATCGTCCATAGCCACACGGCGGCCTGCTTGACACGGGGAAGAAGTTTTTCGCCGGTGATCACCTGGCCGGGATCGGCTTCCGCCTTGTAAAGCTGCATGCCTCCGATACCAAGGAGGGGAAGGATGATAATGGTAACCATAATAAATCCCATTCCCCCGATGAGGTGGGTTGTGCTTCGCCAGAACAGCAAGCCGTGCGGCAGGGATTCTATGTCGTCGAGAACGGTCGCACCGGTTGTTGTGTAGCCGGACATCATTTCAAAAAAAGCGTCGGTAAACGACGGGATGCTGCCGTGAAATATAAAAGGCAGTGTCGAAACCGAGGAGACGAGGATCCAGCCGAAGGTGACGATGAAAAAGCCGTCCTTGAGGGTCAGATCACGGTATTTGCGAAAACTCCACCAGAGAGGAAACCCTATGCCGACCGTTATTCCCATCGCCATAAGCAGAGAGAGAGCGTCACCGTCGTTATATATCAGGGCGCAGGCAAGGGGCAGGAGCATGGTGCTGCCGATAAAGAGGAGAAGGGCGCCCAGGACGTGAGATATCGCAGGAAAATTCATTGAGCGGCAGCAGTTTTTGTTCTTGTATTCCTCTCAGCTTAGGTTATTACCTGAAAAGCTCACGTGCTTCTTTGAGGCTTTTTGTGGCTGAAACCACGACAGCGAGGTCACTGGGTTCGATGACCGTGTTTTCATCCGTCAACCTGCACAACCCGTTGCGTACCACCCCGGCGATGAGAATCTGTTTCTCCTGCAGCACGGCCCGCATTTTTTGTAAAGGTTTTTTGGTGATCTGAGCCCGCGGCCCGGCAGCAAGCTCGATAACTGCTGCATCAACACCGTGCAGATGTGCAAGCGAGAACAGTTCACCCATTCGAATAAACTTCATGATCTCGTCGGCTGCTGAAATCTTTTTGTTCAGGGCAACGTCGAGGCCGATGGTTGAAGCCAGTACCAGGTAGTCTTCCTTCTTCACCAGCGCGATAGTTTTGCCTTCTTTTGCGCCGGCATCGACATTGGTCCTGTTCATGATGTGTTTTGCAAGCAGGCAGCTGATGATATTGGTTTCATTGTTGCCTGTGGTTGCGATGAAAGTGTCCATTTCCATCAGCCCGCCAAGCACCATGACATTGACGTCCGTTCCGTCTCCCAGCAGTACGTCGGTGTTGTTCAGCGAGGAAGCAAGTTCTTCGGCATGCTCTTTATCATTCTCTATGAGGGTGATCTTCACGGTTTTTCCGAGCAGTTGGGCCACCCGTGCTCCGACCATGCCTCCGCCGACGATCATGACCTTGTGGATACGCTGTTCGCGGACACCCATGAGGTTCATGAGCCGTGGCATGTTGTTGCCATTGAGCATGATGAATACCTGGTCGTTGGCAAGGATCGTGTCATCTTCACCGGGGATAATGGTGGCAATACCCCTTGCGACGGCGACGATCTTGAACTGAAAATCATCGTGCAGCAATGCGATTTCTTTCAGGGTTTTATTCACCAGCGGGCAGTCCTGGTTGACGCGGATGGCGAAAACCTTCATCTCCCCTTCGCCGATGTCAATCACATCGTTTGCCGATGCCCGCATCACAAGACGCGCCATTTCCTGGGCAACCAGCTCTTCGGGATGAATGACCAGGTCGATCTTGAAATCGTTTTTGTTGAGAAACGAGTTTTCATAACCGTATTCGGGTGACCGTACCCGGGCTATCTTGCGCGGGATGCCGAACCGGTCGGCTATGATCGCAGCGATCATATTGACGGAGTCTTCGTTGGTTACGGCAATCAGCAGGTCCATTGTTTCGGCCTTTGCCCGCTCCCAGCAGGCAAGTTCCATGGCGTTGCCCCCGATGATTTTTGCGTCGATCTTGTCGTTGGCGCTGCTGATCAACTGGGGGTTCGACTCGATAACAGTGACCCCGTAACCGTCATGGACGAGGCGTTGAGTCAAGTGGAGGCCGACCCCCCCTATGCCGATAACCAGTATGTTGTTAATGCTCATGCTCTCCTGCTCGAATAACGATGCCGAAAATGATAGGAAAATAATCTACAAAAAATTAAAACCAGGAAATAAGTTTTCCGATTTGTCAACAAGGATGTTCCGGGATGCCGCATGTCAGGCAGCAAATGCATCAGGATTTCATTGTCTGCACCTAAGGGTTTCTGGCTACAATCTCCTAAACTGAGCGTTTCAACAAAAGCTCAATAATAGTAAGTTCATTAAAAACAATCTGTTATAATGTGTTTATAGTGAGATTATCCCTCACCTGTCGGGTGAAAGTGAAAACTGATAAAGAGCCGCATTTGTTGAAACCCTTCGGGATTGCCGATCATACCGAA
>JANQGE010000101.1 GCA_028277485.1 Chlorobium sp. | reverse complement strand
TTCGGTATGATCGGCAATCCCGAAGGGTTTCAACAAATGCGGCTCTTTATCAGTTTTCACTTTCACCCGACAGGTGAGGGATAATCTCACTATAAACACCTTATAACAGATTGTTTTTAATAAACTTACTATTATTGAGCTTTTGTTGAAACGCTCAGTTTAGGTATAAGTTTTCCTTCGCTATACTTCACCGAAACAAACAGTTACCAAAAAAGGAGACGCCATGTCAAAAAAAATAGTTGTGTTAGGTGCAGGGACAGGTGGAACGATCATCTCCAACAACCTCAGGAGACATTTGCCGGAGGATTGGGAAATCACGGTAATAGATCGTGATGACCGGCACATCTATCAACCAGGGATGCTCTTTGTCCCGTTCGAGATTCAAAAGGCGAAGAGTCTCGTACGGTCAAGGAAGAAGTATATCCTCCCCGGCATTGATTTTGTGATAGATGAAATCATTCATATCGACTCCGAGAAAAGGAAGATAAGAACCAAAAATCACACCTTTTCCTACGATTTCCTGGTAATCAGTACCGGCTGTAAAATAGCTCCCGAAGAGAATGACGGCTTGATGGATGCATGGGGCAGGAATGCTTTTACGTTTTATAGCGTAGAAGGCGCCGATCTGCTTCGCCAGAAGCTGAAAGAATTCGATGGAGGAAAGCTGGTGCTGAATATTGCCGAACTCCCTTTCAAATGTCCTGTAGCACCTATCGAATTTGTTTTTTTAGCCGACTGGTATTTCAAGAAAAGAGGCATCAGAAACAAAACCGAGATTGAGCTGGTCACTCCACTAACAGGCGCGTTCACCAAGCCCAAGGCTTCGGCTGTTTTCGGCGAGTCTGCCAGAGAAAAGAACATCAAAATCACCCCAACGTTTGAATTGAACGAGGTTAACGGCAAGGAGAAATATATTGAATCCATACAGGGCGACAAGATATCCTACGACATGCTGGTGATCATACCGACCACAATCGGCGACGAAGTTATCAGCAATTCCGGCCTGGACGACGGAATCGGCTATGTACCGACGCACCTCAACACCCTTCGGGCTCTGAAACACGACCGAATCTACGTGATTGGCGACGCCACCAATGTTCCCACCTCAAAAGCAGGCTCGGTTGCTCATTATGAAGCCGATGTGGTGGTTTTCAACATTATGGCCGAAATACACGGCATCAAGCCGGAAGAGATATACGATGGTCACTCGACCTGCTTCATCGTCTATTCCAAAGGAACTTCATCACTCATCGACTTCAACTACAAGATAGAGCCTCTGCCCGGCAAGTTCCCGCTTCCTCACATGGGACCGTTCTCGCTTCTCAAGGAAACAAAGGCAAACTGGTATGGGAAACTCGGGTTTGAACAGCTTTACTGGAATGTCCTGCTTGCCGGGAGACATCTCGGCATGCCGCCGACACTGGTCATGGCAGGCAAGGAAGTAGGATGACTTCTTCTCAGGACATCAGACAGAAGGCACTGTGCCCGACGCTTTGCAGACCGGGATGATAATTTTCGCTGATGAGCACCGGGACCGGCCTGAATAGTTTCCCGATATGCTGGCACATCACCACCAATCCAGCGAAGAGCAACTGCTGCCGTCTACTTGCCCGGCTGATTGAAATTTTATTGCCCTATAACTTTATTTCTGTCTGTATACGGGCACCACTATACATTACATTGTCATGGGGCTTCACCACAAACCGGGAAATATCCGATATCCCGTTCGCTGAGCGTACGTTTTGTATCCAATGAGGTCTCGCTGCAGCAATCTGTCCTCCATCGCCGTTCTAACAGTCATCAATAAAGCAGCCAGAAACCCGGGAATTAGTGCCCACAACGATCCTAAAAGCAGCGGCGCAGCGAGACCCTGGATGATCGCCCCAAAATAGCCGGGATGACGTATGTACTGATAAGGACCTGATGTGCAAACCGTTTGATTCCTGTCGTTCTGGACACGGGAAACCGTCGTAAAAAAGGCATTCTCGAGAAGCGCCCAACTGAAAAAGGCAAGCCCGGCAAAGAAACAAACCGCTCCAGAAAGGTGGACATACAAGGACTGATCCATAGTCCATTGATAGCGCACATCCAGGCCCGCAACCAATGGAATGGCAAAAAAATACGATAGCGCCCAAAGCCCTCCTATCACCTTGTCCCAGTCATGCTTCATCTGGGTCTTGCTGCGTTCTGCAATGACCTCTGGCCTCCGCTTGAAAAGCACGATCGAATTGAAAACAGTGCTGCCAATGTATATACCTATGTAAACCCAGGCCCATAACCCACCGATGCGCCCTGACGAGACGAGGAGAATCGAAGCAAGAATCCCGAATAACACCAGAATTTGAATGAACCGCCTGATGATACCAATCCTGATTTCAGGCGTCATGGAATTATCGTTGTGGGACATAGTGAGCTGTTAAAGCCATAGAATCGTGACTTGGTATAAAATAGCAAAACCAGGTAACTTCTTTTTAAGGGCACCTCTATTTATTCCGCGCTTCAATTGCATCGTTGATCGGTGCTCGAAATCCTCATGTACTCTGCGTACACTCCGGTTTCTGCGCTCCGTTCGCCTTGCACTTGAAACGCTCATGACAATTAATAGAGGTGCCCTTAATTCTCCTGTGCGCCAAAAAAATATACCGCAATATTACCTGATGTCTCAAAAAACATTCAACCTTAAAAGTGTGAAATCTCGCCTGTAATGCCCCGTGCCTTAATACCCCACACAAGCAATAGGGTCAAGCAGACCGGAGGAGTTGCACCCCCAGCCTGCTTAACCTTACTCAAAAACAATTTGCATGTCAGCAGGAAATCCTTAAACTATAAAGCACCTCTATTAATTTGTTGCACACCATGATTACTGTGTTGGCCGGTGCTCGACATCCTCATGTACTCGCGTGTACATTTCGGTTTCTCCGCTCCGCCCGCCTTGTGCTCATGCCGCTCACGACAATGTATAGAGGCGCTCTATATCGGTTTTTACACTGAGGAACAGAAAATGAATTGTAGTTTTTAAAGATGATAACGATCACTTTGAATGGCGAACAGCTTGATATAAATGAAGGCTCAACTGTCGACGACATGCTCAACATCATCGGTGCTGAAAAACAGCAGGTAGCCGTTGTAGTCAATGAAAACATCGTATACCCTGAAAACCGTACAGGTTTCTTATTGCAGGAAAACGATCAGGTTGAGGTACTCGTTTTCGCGGAAGGAGGATAGTCGACATAAAGAGTCAAAAAATAAGTTATGGATTTATTACAG
>JANQGE010000099.1 GCA_028277485.1 Chlorobium sp. | reverse complement strand
ACGGAGCGCAGAAACCGGAGTGTACACAGAGTACATGAGGATTTCGAGCACCGACCAACGAAGTAATCATGGTGCGCAACAAATAAATAGAGGTGCCCTACAGTAACAAGTAACCAAAATTCATTTAGCCTTCTTGCTGAATGGCTCTCAAGCATCCTGCGTTCAACAAATCAACCGAACACGTTTTGATCTTTGAGTTTCGACTCTCGTTCTCCTTTCGCCACTTTTTTGAACGATGCGAAACACTCAACTTAGGGACATGTAACCGGATATAACAATGGCTCTTTCAAAGAAAAAAGCTCAAAAAGAAATCTCCAAGCACACCCTCCAGGCCGAATCTATTTTCAAGGCATCCATGAAGGAAGAAGGGTACCGGTGCACCAGGGAGAGACTTGTCGTTTTTCGCGAGATCTACGCATCCAACAACCATCTGGATGCAGATGAGATATTTGTGCGCCTGAAAAAAAAGGGGGCCAGCATATCGAGAGCAACTGTCTATCATACTCTTGACCTGCTGTTCAAGTTTCACCTGGTCAACAAAATCGATTTAGGCCACAAGCACACGCACTATGAAAAATCTTATGGTGTTGACAACCACCTGCATATTATCTGCGAACAGTGCGACCGGGTCATTGAAGTACACAGCAGCGAACTCAACGAAATCCTCGAAAAGCTGTGCAAGAAAAACGGTTTTACACTTGGCAGCTTCAGCCTTCAGGTATTCGCCGAGTGCCGTGAAGAGACGGAACATCATCGCTGTAAGCTAAAACCCCGCGACAGCACCCGTACTTCCGAACGGTAACATTCCAGTACCTACCCTGTTTGCCTAAGCGATTGCCCGAGCATGCCGGAGAGGCACAATTTTCTGTTTAGTCCCTGAGACCTCTCGGAAACATGAGGGCACCTCTATAAATTTTAAACTTATACATCCCGACCTTGTTGGGACGACTTGAAACGTTTATATATGGATGTTTCCCTGTTTGCCGCACTGATCGGCGGCATAATAGTCCTTGGGGTCATTGGTGATTTTCTTTTCACCAAAACCAAAATCCCGGCCCCCGTCATTCTCATGCTTGCGGGGATAGTGCTCGGCCCTGCAACCAATATTTTCGAAAGCGATATCTTTTTTGAAATCGCCCCTTATTTCGGGACTTTTGCACTTATCCTCATTCTTTTTGAAGGTGGACTTGACCTGGAATTCGATCTGGTGATCCGTCAATTTTCTTCCGCCCTTCTGCTGGGGTTTCTTTCCTTTGCACTAGGCACAGCAGGAATTGTTGCCCTCTGCCTTATTCCCTTTCAAATGGAGATGACCGAGGCGCTGCTTTACGGGTTTATTTTCGGAGGTACAAGCCCTGCAGTCATCCTGCCGGTGCTGCCGAGGCTCTCCATCCCGAAGAACCTTAAAACCCTGCTTACCCTGGAAGCGGTTATCAGCGAAGTTCTCACCGTTATTTCAGTGATCATCTACACCAACATCCTCCGGGAACCGGGACATTACGAAGGCGCCTCCATCGTCAACCATATTTTTGCGAGTATTGGCATATCGGTCGTGCTTGCTGCACTGAGCGGCCTGATATGGAGCCGGTTCATGGGTTATTTCAGCAAGCAGAACCTCGCCTACATGCTGACCCTGGGTTTTATCCTGCTTCTCTACACCTTGACCGATTTTCTTGGCGGGGAAGCCGCAATCACCATTCTTGCTTTCGGAATACTGCTCGGCAATAGCAAAATACTGGCCGAAAAATCCCAGTCAATACTCGCCAAACTCAACAGCACCGTCAATATCCAAAATTTCGAACTTGACGAAGTGGTAAAAAAAATCAATGCAGAACTGACCTTTCTGGTACGAACTTTTTTCTTCGTCTTTATCGGCCTTCTTTTTGATTTCAACCTCTTCACACAGGATGTCCTTTTGATGGCCGCTGCCATATTGGGAGTATTTTTTATCAGCCGCACTGTCACGGTGAATCTTGTCAGACCTCTTTCTCCATCCCTCCGAAGTGCTCATATTTCGTCAACGCTGGGGCTTATCCCAAGGGGGCTCGCCACTGCCGTCATGGCGTTCATCGCCCTTGACAGCGGAGTCATCACGTCCGACCGTCTGCTTCCGGTTGTGTTTGCGGTTATCCTTGCGAGCAACCTGTTAATGTCGGTACTTGTCTATTATTACGAAAGCCGGCACAAGGACAGCGTCGAAGAAGAGAAGAAAAAGATCGTGCTTTAAAAACAACCATACCCAACATCACACCGTGCACTGGTTTTACCTGATCATTGCGATCACCATGGAGGTCGCCGGAACAGCAAGCATGAAACTTTCGGAAGGCTTCTCAAAATTATTGCCGCCAGTTTCAAAGGCACCTCTATTTATTGTCATGAGCGGTTCAAGTGCGAGGCGAACGGAGCGCAGAAACCGGAGTGTACATACAGTACATGAGGATTTCGAGCACCGCTCAACAATGCAATTGAATCGCGGAATAAATAAATAGAGGTGCCCTCAATTTTCATTTTTTACGGCATTAGTCTTACATTTCTCACGCTGGCCCTGAAAACACTTCCGGTAGGGATGACCTACGCCATCTGGTCTGGTCTCGGTACAGCCTTGATAACCCTGGCATTACATGGTTCGGCGAATCATTCAACATGACAAAAGTGATCTCACTTCTTCTGATTATAATCGGCGTTGCAGGACTTCATGCAAGCCGGGAATCCTTGCATTAACTCATGTCAAACCCGCTCTATCATAAAGTCGTCGTCAAAGTAGGCACCAACGTCATCACCAACAATCAGGGTGAGCTGGACCTGCAGATACTCGACCAGCTTGTTTCACAGACAGCAGAACTGCACAACCAAGGTGTAGCAGTGCTTCTTGTCTCATCAGGCGCTGTAGGAGCCGGGCGTTCAATAATTAAACTTTTGGATGATCTCTCTCCGGTCGCCGCCCGCCAGGTGCTCTCTTCAACCGGACAGATACGGCTTATAAATACCTACGCTGATCTCTTTGAAGAACGCGCTCTGAAAACCGCGCAGATACTGGTTACAAAAAGTGACTTCCGTGACCGGCTGCATTACCTCAACATCAGAACATGTCTTACGTCACTGTTGAAACACAGGATCATTCCCGTCATCAACGAAAACGATGCGGTTTCCGTAACCGAACTCATGTTCACGGATAACGACGAGCTTTCGGGAATGATCGCCTCCATGATGCAGGTTGACGCTTACATCATTCTTTCTCACGTTGACGGTCTTTTTGACATGTCACGTCAGGACAACGCTCCAACTGTTATTAAAACCATCGACATATCTACAGAACATTTCCATCAGTATATCAAACCGGGCACATCTCAATTCGGAAGAGGTGGCATGCTGACGAAGTGCCATATCGCCCACAAGCTTGCCCGGCTCGGCATAACAGTTCACATTGCCAACGGGCGCACTTCCGGTATTCTTCTCGATATCCTGAACGGTAAAGAAGTGGGGACAAAGTTTATTCCGCAAAAAGCAGTCCATGGCAGAAAACGATGGATCGCCCACAGTGAAGGGCTTGAAAAAGGGGCCGTAACCATCAATGCAGGTGCAGAAACAGCTCTCCGCTCTCCGGAACGGGCAAACAGCCTCCTTCCTGTAGGCATCGAGTCGATCATAGGAACATTCTTCAAAGGAGACATCATTAAGATATGCTCCGAAAACGGGGAAGCGATCGGTTACGGCATGGCTCAGTACAGCTCGGAAAAAACAAGGGAACTCTTGGGCAAAAAAGGAGAGAAACCCCTGATCCACTACGACTACCTCTATATCATGCCATGAATACCGTAAGCCACTCTTCAACTCGTCATGCCTTCTTTCTCAAGAGAAACAAACGATTAACCGTTCTCTTTTTTGCCGGGGTCTCACAAAAAACACAACCTATATATGGGCACCTCTAAAAAGTGTCATGAACGAACAAAGTGTAAGGCGGACGGAGCGGAGAAACCGGAATGTACACGGAGTACATGAGGATTTCGAGCACCGACCAACGCTGCAATTTGAGCGCGCAATAAGTTTTTAGAGGTGCCCTTAATTTGTTACTCCGGCCCGTTTGCCTTAACGGTTATCGGTTCTCCCTGGATGCCTGCATAGAAAACAATGATTTCCGCCGTCTCGCTTCCCTCGTTTTTACCGTAGTGCCATGTATCGACCACTTCGACAATTGCATCTCCTGCTTCCATGTACAGAACCCCCTGATCTTCTGTCACAACAGTCAGTTTTCCCCGCAACAAAACGCCCGCGTTGATTACCGGATGTTTATGCAGCGGCAGCCTCACTCCCGGAGGAATGGCTATTCTGAGAATGGTTACTTCAGGGGTGCCTTGCCCATACTCCGGTAACGGCTTCCCGTTCCAGCTGGAACCCGTTTTCGCCAGCATGTCAACCTTGACAGCGCTCGGTTCCCTGGCATAAACATGGCCTCCGAACAACAATGACAAACAGAGGCACCAGAACAGTTTCTTCATTTCTTACCCTCCCCTTTAACCCTGGACTATCCCTGTCCCTTTATATTCCTGCAAGGCATATTTTTCAAACAGAAACTCGTTCAAGCTGACAACTTTCAGACCGCCTTTTGTAATTTCAGAATGAAACATTGTGGCTATCTGGTACTGCCGTATGGGGTTATGATCAAGAATCACGATACCGGCCAACTTTTCCCGGCAATAGGAAATGAAGCGTATATACCGCTGGCTCTTCGCATCATAATCGGGGCAAAAACCGGTCGCATCAAATACAGTCATGATGTGTAACCCTAATCTTAAGAGCGCCTCAGAAAAAAATTCCCCAAAATCATTGCCATCATTGTTTTGAATAACCACCAGCTCATCCCTGCCGTCAAACGTTTTTTCACACTCATCAGCCAAGTCGGCCGCAACATGACGAAGTTCCTCATTGCATGCATACGTAGGAACATAATCATATGTATGTTCATAACACTCATAGGGGAACAGCCAGTGGATCGAAGAAGAAAATCCCCCGCATGATGCAAGAAGATCAACATAGTATTTCGGACACATAATATCGCAAAGAATCAGATGGTCAAACTCATGACGGCAAAGCTCTTGGATATTCCGCACTTCATGCCCGCAAAGATATCGTGAACCGGGATTAAGGAACGTATGATAAAAAAAACTCCAGTTATTCCTGATTTTCTCGTTGTCACCAACAAAACTGGTCAACCAATAAGCGTTCTCTCTAGTACCAATAAAGGCAAACCTTCCATTACCCTCAAACATATCGACCAATTCATGCAAACGATCCCTGAAAGATGCTGTTTGGTCCATGGGAACAAGATTATAGGCTAAACATTCGGGACAAATAATCGCGTTCTTTCTTGTGCGCAAAGAGTTCTCAACAGCAAAGTTTTTGTTGCAGTAACAGCAGCATCCTGTCGACCCGTCAAAATCTTTCAATTTCCAATTTGTAAATGCATTCTGATACATAATCCACTCATTGTATTCTATCGCATATTCCAACTGATTGTCCGACATACCGGTAACGTTAATGAAGCCCTCAGGTAAAAAGTACCTTTTCTGCGTCGGATTCAGGTAACTGTAGAGAGATCGCGATATATCTTTTATATACTTGTATTCATCCTCAATCAACCCTTTCCGCAGCGCTTCCGCATACAGCTCAGTACCCGGATAAATCAGAAGCGGGCTAAAAAACGATGGTCTGTCAACCATAATGTTGTTATCGACCACAAAATCAGCTGTCTTTTCCAGTGTTTCAGGTGTATCATTCACATTACCGGCCATCAACCCGGCCGTTACACGAATCCCATGTGCGTTTGCCTCTTTTATTGCTGCTTGTATCGTCTCCTTCGAAACCAGTTTTTTCATACCATGCAATACGTTATCGTCATACGACTCAACACCGAAGATGATTTCTCTGCATCCTGCTTCGGCCATATAAGGAAAAACCTTAAGGGGAATATCGGTTCGAAGGTTACACCGCCAGCGCAAATTCATCGATAGCCCGGAAAGACAGCAGCAAAACTCAATAATACTTCTTGCCGAGGGATAAAAAATTTCAGAAATTATTTCAAACCGTTTTATGCCAAGCCCGCGTCTCGCTGCCTTTATCTCATCAATGACATTTTTTACCGGCCGCAACCGGATCTGTCCGACCCCGGGGGCACAAAACGTACATTTCCCGACACAACCAATACAGGTAACAACAGGGTATTGATAAGGATAATCATATCGGCTTAGCTCTACATCGTCCCAGTATGGAAAAAACCTTTCCAACGATGGCTGTTTTCGTTCTTTTGCATAATAAAAGGATCCTCTTCTCCGAAAGGCGGTTCCCTCCACAGGCCGTAAAGCAATTTTTTTCTGCCTTGCTGCAATGAAGCGTAACAACTCGACCAATGTCGGACAGGCATCCCCGATAACCAGATAATCTACCTTTAACTTTTCAAGTAAGTGTGCGGGACAAACTGCCGCAATACGTCCTCCAAGGATGGTGGGTATTTCCGGTATCTGCTTTTTTACTATGTCGAAAACAATCTCGAGATCCGCATATCCTCCAATAAGACTCCCCGTCGCCATGGCAAAATAATCTCCATTGGCAAGCACTTTGTACAATAACGGAATATTATCCTTCGGCAGATCAACAAAATCATAGCATATACCCGACTTTTTAAGCTCACTCATAACATATGCAAAAGAAACCGGGGGATATTTATAATCCGTAATGTTGATCAGTAAAAGTTTCTTTTCCATTGCCGCTCCTCTAACCACTTTTCAAATCAACCAGGAAATTCCTGAATGCACTCTTTTGTTCGTGCGGCAGTTCACGATAAGCCTGAACAAACTGCTCGGTCCGAGATGAGCCGAAACGTCTTGCCCCTGCCTTGAGATACTCTATGATGTCATCTATCTCACGTATACCTCCGGCAGCCTTAACAAGACATTTCCCCTGCACCGCTTCATACATCAGGCGAACATCATCGACAGTAGCTCCACCTTCGGCGTAAGCCGTCGATGTTTTAACATAATCTGCGCCTGTTTCAGCTATCCATTGGCAGGCCTTTCTTTTTTCCTCCTGTGTCAGGTAGCAGTTCTCGGTGATAACCTTGACCAACACTTCGCCGGCCATCTCAACTATTCCGGAAATATCCTCGATAAACAAATTTTTCTCGCCATTTTTCAACGCTGGAATGTTCATGACCATATCGATCTCTTCCACACCCATATCGAGCATACTTTTTGCCTGGTACTCCTTCATATCGGGAGTTTCGTTTCCGTGCGGGAACCCTACAACCGATCCCAGCAGCACCCCGGACCCCTTCAAAAAACCGGCGGCAAACTGGATGTAGCATGGTTGAACCGTCAATGTTGCGGTGCCAAGCTCGACTGCTGTCTCAGCAAATCGGAGCACCTCATCACGCGTTGCATACGGACAGACAATGGAGTGATCAAACAACTTCGCAAAGTTCTGCACTCTCATGGTTCTACCTTTCTATTTACATTGGGGGAGAAGAGCGTGTTTTACAAGAAAGAGCTTACAAATAAACCACCGCAAGCTCTCTTTCTTGTGCCGCGGAACATGACATGGTCTTCCGCTTTACAGCAAGTGTATATTTTAAGTAATGTATCACAAAACATTCGATACCAAAAGAAAATCGTGAAAACTTTAACGTAAAACCTGCCTTTTCACCGGCAATTGTAAGGCGCCTCTATAAATTGTCGTGAGCGACTTGAGTACGAAGCGGACAGAGCACAGAAACCGGAGAGTACATGAGGATTTCGAGCACCGATCAACGAAGTAATCATGGTGCGCAGCAAATTAATAGAGGTGCCCATAATTCACCAAAGGAATAAGAGGGAGAGCGGGGAGTAAGAAAGTGCCAGGTGTCAGGCGGGAAAAAATAATCGGGAATCGGGGTCGGTATCGGGTTTCGGGGTCGAAATGGGCGTTTTGCGGAATGTTTCGATACCGATTCCGATACCGACGGCGAACCCAGAAAGAAAAATAATGAACA
>JANQGE010000098.1 GCA_028277485.1 Chlorobium sp. | reverse complement strand
ACGGAGCGCAGAAACCGGAGTGTACACAGAGTACATGAGGATTTCGAGCACCGATTAACGATGCAATTGAAGCGCGGAATAAATAAATAGAGGTGCCCTGAAGTAACCCGATTTCGCGTCGCATATGCGTCGCAGATTTTTTATTAAAATCGATGAAGAAATAGTAACAACTATTACAATTCTCCGTTTTTCACCCTATTTCTTTGAATCCTTATCCGCCTGTGATTTGCATGCGTTTGGCCAGCTCATGGAAATAATTCCGCGACCAAATCTTCAAGGCCTCGACATCTTTCACGAACCGTGAGACATCATTCCTGGCCGCTGCAACATCGAGCGCCTCAATTCGCTGATGGAGCAACTGGCGAAATTCCGGTTCTGCGAGATATTCCTCATGTAGCTTCCCGCTCTGTTCGGCACGAATGACAAAGTGAGAAAGTCTCATCGGTGTACCGTTTCTGACATACCATTCGAAGTCGAACCAGTCACGCCCCTTGACACGGTTTTTCCAGTTTCTGAAAAGCAGCGCATGCATCTTGCCGGCAAACAGGTCCGGCAGGCTGAAGCATTTGACATAGAACGAGAATGGTTGCAGAAGGAGTTTTTCTTCGGTTGCAAATCCCAAAGGAGGTACCACATCGACCTCGAACTTGATCTTGATCGTTTTGTCCGCATGAACGGCAAAACCGAAAAGGCGGGTGTCGCTTTTTAAAAATGCAGACTCGATACCGGTTCGAGCCGTTTTCTTTTTGGCCGATACTTCGACCTCGAGCCCTAACGCTGAAAACTCTTCCCTGACCGCCCTGAAATAAGGTTCAAGCGAGAAGCCGGGATCGGAGGCAAGCAAGGAAAAATCGAGGTCTTCGGAAAACCTGGGCAGCCCGTAAAAGATTCGCAGACAGGTGCCTCCGTAAAATGCAGCCTTGTCGAAAAAGCCTCCTCTATACAAACCAGCCAGTGCCACTTCCTGCATAACCTCACGTAGCCCGTTTACAGCTCCGTCAGCCGTGGTCATATCATATTTTTCGAGCATCTGCTTCAGAACGGTCATGATACCTCCATCCGCAGTAAGTCAAGAAGCTGGCGCAATGCCCTCAACATATCGGACTTGTTACCTGCTGCAATGCATGAATCGATCACGTTCATGTCAAAACCAATCAAGAAGTCTTCATCGATGCGCAGGTCATCAAAAAGCAGTTCCTCTAATGCATCTCTTGACTTGATATTCAGGTTGCGAGTGAAAACCAGCTTGTCACAAAGAGCCTTTTCCGGAGATGCCATCAAAAAACCGGTTTGATCAGGATTCTCGATCCGGTCGATACCGATGGAATAGAATTCAGGTGGAGAATGGGTATATGAAAAACGCCCCACGGCCAGATCGTATGTCTTTCCCCTTCTGGTCGTCATTGAGGTTATCTCAACGACACGTTCCGGAATGATGCCAAAATGATGTAATGCATAGTCCATGGAAACGTAAGAAGGGCCATACAGCAGGTTCGCAACAAGCGGCAGGGAAATTGGTATCCCTGTTATTTCAGGTGAGACGGCATACAGTCCCTTCTTGATGGGTAAGAGCAGACCGTTATCGATCATGCGGACGATCTTGTCATTCGGCGACCGATATTCACCTAATATCGAGAGAAGAGTGCCATGCGTCAACGGCACGCCCCCAAATGTTTTAAGCTTCTGCTCTAACCTCACGGTAAACTTTTACACAGATAATCGATTATTATTCGTTTATCCATGTAAAATAGTGGTTCACAACCTCATCACAAAGCGAATTTTCCCACAAGCAGAAGATTCCGTGTTTGGAGATGTTATTATAGGATGCTCCCTACTCTTGGCGAAATACTTTTTTACCTAATAAACAACGTCCCCTGATTTCATGATTTCACATAAATGAATTCCCTATTTTATATATTTGATCTTAGCGTATCGGTCAATCATCAACAACATATCACACACAACATGTATGATTTTAACACCTTCATGAAGGTTAATCTTAAAGAATGGATTTTGGGCACCATAAACCTTGTCGAACATGGTCAGGAATGGAATGATGCGTGGTACAGCATTTACAAAAATCTAGGCGGAACGAGTGAGAACTCTGGATTAAAAGGATGCCCGATGAATGGAGCAAAAACGCTGTATTTGCTTGGCAGAATCAAGGGCGGGAAAAGGCCCTATCTATCTCCTACTCTTCAGGAGATATGGAATAACTACTCGAAAAATGGGGCATATGCAATTCTGGCATTAGATTTTCTTTCCAGAAATCCGGATATCGAATTAGAATATATGTGGGGACAGATCCGCGAGAAAATAATCGCTGATTTACAAGAGCAACCCGCTATGAATAACGCAGGAGGTCCGACTGTTGCCTTTAAACTGTGGCATCTTGGCATGATTGAGACGCAATAAATCTCGAATAGCATGCCTGCCAGAAAAGAGAAAAAAGATTATGGAGTTCAGGGACGTTGTTCCGTAACCACAATAAGTCTGCATTATAATAGACTTATTGTGGTTACGGAACAACGTCCCCTATTGCTGTAATTTTACTGCCACTACAATCCCCATACCAGCGCGGCAACCACAATGGCGGGGCCGAACGGCCATTCGTCCTGGGGGCCAAGGCCTTTGAAACGGCGCCACACGAAATACCAGACCAGGGTGATTATACTGGCTCCCAAAATCACGTGAAGCACGTCGAGAACACCCCACCACGTGGCCAGTGCGGCCAGAAGTTTGATGTCGCCACCGCCAATACCGCTAACGCCTCTGATGCGCCGGAAAACCCAGGCAAGTCCACCCAAGAGGCCCAGCACCACGAAAGCCGATGCCACACTGGCGATCAGGCTGTGCTGGATAACCCCGACATAGCTGCCGACCAGGCCCGCAACCCCCAGAGGCAGGACAATCCAGTCCGGCAAGAGGGTGGTGTCCCAGTCAATGAGAGCGAGCAGCACAAGAGCGCTGGCCAAACCTGCCGCCAGCAGCGCGGACCAGAAAACCGGTTGGCCGGCAGTAACGGCCGCATAGGCCCACAAGCCGGTGTTGGCTGCCGGTACCCAGATGCGTCGGGCAAGCGGAACGGGCTGCTCCAGGCCGCCGCCGGGACCCCGCCATTCATGCAGGGGGGCCTGGGCGCGCTGCAACACCCTGCGCGGAACAATGCGGGCCAGAGGCACCAGCCACAGCCCGACTCCCGCACCGGCCAACCACCATGGCCAGTGTTCCCACAGGACACGCAACAGGAAGCTGAGGCTCATGGTACAGGCTTGTTTGAGAATGTTTCAATAATCTGAATGATTGCCGGCCCCAACAGCACCAACATGAGCGTCGGGAAAAGAAACAAGCCAAGCGGCAGCAGCATTTTGACAGGGATCTTGGCGGCAAGTTCTTCGGCGCGCTGGGCGCGGCGTGAGCGCATCATATCCGACTGTATGCGCAGGGATTCGGCCGGGCCGGTGCCGAATTTGTCAGCCTGTGCGAGCATGGTGACAAGGTCATCCATATCTTCGAGCTGCGAGCGCAGCGCCAGGCTGCGCAAGGCTTCTACGCGGGTTGCGCCGGCGCGCATTTCAAGGAGCGAGAGATAAAACTCCTGGGCCAGGTCGGGATTGGTGCGGACCATTTCGCCCGATATGCGGGCAATGGCGGCGTCCAGGCCCATGCCCGCTTCGGTACAGATAACCATGAGGTCGATCATGTCGGGCAGGCCGTTACGCATGCGTTCGATACGCTTTTGGGTGATATAGCGCAGCAGGAATTCGGGCAGGTAGTAGCATGCTGCGGCCGTGAGCACCACAAAGAAAAAGGCAAGATGGAAGGAAATCTGGGGTTTGGCGAAGTAAAAAAACAGGACCAGTACCGCTGGCGCCACCAATGCCAGCAGGGATTTGGCCGCATAGTAGTACTGAGGCGCGATTTTGCTGCGAATACCGGCTTGTAAAAACCTGAGCCGGGCGCCTGAGTTTTCCCACCCTTTTTCCGGAAGAGAGAGTTTTGAGAGGATGTCGATGACGGGGGCTACCTTGCGGGCGCTGGCCGTTCCGGACAACGAAAGGTCGGCAGGGACCCGGTCCCGGCGTACGATCTGGGTGAAGCGTTTTTTGACGGCTGCGTTGCTGGCAACCCAGTTGTACAACGCGAACACAGCCGAGGCGACAGCAGCTCCCGAGAGCAGGATGGTCAGGATTTGCAGGGTGTCTTGTTGCATGGCGGACGCGGTTAGGGTTAAACCTTGATCTGGGTAACGCGGCTGAGCAGAAAGATGCCGGTGGTCATGAGTCCGCCGCCAACGAGGACAAGGGTTTGACCCAGGGGAGTGGTCCAGAGCACCGAGATGTACCCGGGATTTATGAGCATGAGGATGCCGGCGAGCGCAAATGGCATACTGCCCAGTACCCAGGCGGACAAGCGCCCTTCGGACGAGAGCGTGCGAATTCTGCCGCGCAGCTTGATGCGTTCCCGTATGGTTTTAGCCAGCCCGTCGAGCAATTCGGTGAGATTGCCGCCGGTTTCGTGCTGGATCATGAGCGAGATGACAAAGATATTGAGGTCGTTGCTGTTAACACGGTCGGCAAGCCGTCCGATCGCGTCTTTAAACGGGATGCCGAAGGCTGTTTCATCGGACACGGTTTTGAATTCGCTACCTATGGGAGCGGCGAACTCCTTGCCAACCATATCGATGGCCGAGGTAAGGCTGTGGCCGGCGCGCATTGCGCGTGAAATATAGTCGAGTGCTTCCGGGAATTTTTTTTCGAAGGCATTACGGCGCTGGCTGGCCTGTCGGTATAACCACAAAACCGGCGTGCCGGCGATGGCGGCGGCCAGCAGCGGCAGGATCAAGGGATTGGCCCGGTAGAGAAGACCCGATACGATAACCGCCATAAACAAGGCAAGCATCAGGGCCAGTAAAAGCACGGCTGTGAGCCGGCTGTTGGCGTGCTGGACCAGGCTTTCGAATCGTTCAAATGTTTTTGAGCGCGAGCGCAGCCAGGTTTCGAGCGCGCTGTCCCGCAGGGCGGTTTGTGCGATGCCGGGGCTGCCCCCCCAGTGAACAGCGTTGTGGATGTCGACCAGGCGCTGTTTTTTTGCTTTGTTGCGGGGGTCTATAAAGCGGCTCCATATCATATAGCCCGGCAGCATGATCAGCATGACTGCCATAAAAGCAAGGAAGGGGATCAAAAACGTGGTCATGGCGTGCATGGTTTTTAGGTTTGTCGATCGGGCTCGAACATGCCGCCGCTCAAGTCGATGCCGTAGGTGCGGATCTTGTCGGTTATTCGGGGACGCAGGCCCGTGGCGCTTAACGTTCCCTGTACGGAACCATCAGGATTCGTGCCGGTGCGAACGTAGGTAAAGATTTCCTGGGTGGTAATTACGTCGCCTTCCATGCCGGTGATTTCCTGGATGCTGGTGATCCTGCGGGTACCATCGCCCAGTCGTGAGATCTGGATGATAAAGTTCACAGACGAGGAAATGAGCTGGCGCAAGGCTTTGTTGGGCAGATTGAAGCCGCCCAGGCTTACCAGGTTTTCGAGCCGGCCCAGCGCATCCCGCGGGCTGTTGGCGTGAATGGTAGTGAGCGAGCCCTCATGCCCGGTGTTCATGGCTTGCAGCATGTCGATCACCTCGGCGCCGCGGACCTCGCCCAGCACGATGCGGTCGGGCCGCATGCGCAAGGAGTTTTTTACAAGCGCGCGCATGGTGATCTCGCCTTTGCCTTCGACGTTCTGCGGGCGCGTTTCCAGGCGAATGACGTGTTCTTGCTGAAGCTGCAGTTCGGCTGTGTCTTCGATGGTGACGATGCGTTCGCTGTCGGGAATAAAGCCCGAGAGAATGTTGAGCAGCGTGGTTTTACCTGTGCCGGTTCCTCCGGAAATGATGATGTTGCATTTGACTGTAACCAGAGCTGACAACAGTTCGGCCATGGCGGGTGTGAGCGTATTTTTTTCAACGAGGTCGTGCATTTGCAAAGGCACGACCGAAAAACGCCTGATGGTGAGGACCGGGCCGTCGAGAGCCAATGGCTGAATGATAGCGTTGACGCGCGATCCGTCGGGCAGGCGGGCATCGGCCATGGGGCTGGATTCATCGATGCGCCGTCCTACACGGGAGACGATCTTGTCGATGATTCTCATGAGGTGCGCGTCGTCGTTGAAGCGGATATCGGTGAGGTGAATGCGTCCGCTTTTTTCGACATAGACGTTCTGGTAACCGTTGACCATGATCTCGGAAATGGCCGGATCTGCCAGCAAGGGCTCCAGGGGGCCCAGACCCATGATCTCGTTTTTAAGGTCGGTTACCAGTCTGGCACGCTCCTGATGATTGAGGGGGAGAGTGTCTTCTTCAATAAGCGCGACAAGCAGGACCCCAAGCTCATTGCGCAGTTGATCGCGGGTCAGGTCCTCGATGGACTGGAGGTCGATGCGGGCGAGCAGCTTCTGGTGCAGCTTTACTTTGGTTACGTAATAATCACCCCCTGGAGATGTTTGGGTTTTTAACGCCGGCACTGCTGACGGAGGTGAAATTCGAGGCTCGGCGGCATGAGGCTGTTCCGGCTTCCCGGTGGCTGCGGGCGCCGATTCAGGGGGAGCCGCATCCCTTTTGGGGGAGAGCTTCCAGCGGGTTATTTGGTCTTTAAGCGTTGCCATAGCGAGCGTGGTTTAGGGGGACTGCTTCCTGTGAGGTCCGCGGCCCAGTTAATGATGGTTTTGGAAAGTCTGGATTTGGGGGCTGCCAGCAAGAAGGGCTGACCAAACAGGAGGGATTCCTGCACCGCGCCGAAGTCGGTGGGGAAGCGTTTGTCGATCGGCCTGCCGATGACCTCCTCGATTTTTGCATTGGAGAAGGGAAATCTCGAGTCAGCACAGTTGAGTATGATCTCGATGTGCGACATGGGGACTTCATATTCTTTACAGAGCTTGAGCAGTTGGCCGGCCCGGCGCAGAGATGGCAGCGACGGGGTCGATACGATGCAGAGTTTCTCGAGGTGTTCGATAATCCAGATGCCGATCTGGTCGAGAGATGAACCGAAGTCAACCAGAATGTAGTCGTAAAAGTTTGAGGCAATGGTAATGAGTTCGCTCACGCGCTCGGGGTCGATATGAATACTTTT
The DNA here is from genome assembly GCA_028277485.1 of Chlorobium sp. Taxonomy (GTDB): domain Bacteria; phylum Bacteroidota; class Chlorobiia; order Chlorobiales; family Chlorobiaceae; genus Prosthecochloris. The sequence continues at coordinate 9,432 of JANQGE010000098.1, read as the reverse complement.
TTCGAACGAGGCGGGTGAGGGAATGAAGTCGAACGCAGGGCCGAGGTGCTGCACCATGCTGTCGAGGAGCGACTCGTCAAGCCGTTCGGTTTGAGCGGAGATGTCTTCCAGATCCCGGGTATGGTTCTCTTTGGTAAGGTACATGTCAAGGTCGCCAAAAGGTAATGAGACATCGACCGCCAATACGCGGGTGTCGGGCGCCTGAGAGAGCGCAAAGGCCAGGTTGCCCGCTATGCAGGAGCTGCCGTCCCCCCCCTTGGAAGAGATAAATCCAAAAATCCGGCCCCGGGCAATGCTTGCGCCTTTTGTGCGATGATGGGCGCGTTTGATCACTTGCCGCAAAGTTTCTGACGCGCTGTCGACAATGACTTCACGCACTCCGGCGCGCATAAGCGATAACAGAAGGTCGGGCTGTGTTTTCGGGTGCAGGGCTACGATGGCGGCAAGCGGCAGAGCCAGGCAGAGTTTTTCTATCTCTTGTATGTAACGGGGATCGGCGGGCTCGAAGCCCACAAGGAATACGAGGTCGGGTTTTTGGGCTGTGAGCTGGCGTACCATGCTCCCCAGGTCGCCCAGCAGCCGGACCAACTGGTGTTGACCCAGTTCAAGCTGTGCATCGGGAACCGGCCAAGGCTGGAGAGAGTAAACAACAATGTTCATGTGCATTTATTTTACCAGTACAGGGGAAGTGTAGATGCCGAGTGGTGACCCGTTGCCGGCGCCCGGGTCGAGGCTGCCGAAGAGCTCGCTGTCAATGAAATGACCTTCAACGTATTTTTTCTTTTTACTTGCGCCGGTCATATGAAAACCGGCAATCGCGATGACAGGCCGGAACCGTTCCGTAACAATACCGTCAACAACGAATAAAGGAACAGTTTTGCCGATGAAATAGTTCTTCGCTTTTCCGTACGCGGCGGCTTTGGTGCCCGGCTGGAGAGAGTAAACGACAATGTTCATGTGCATTTATTTTACCAGTACGGGGAAAGCGTAGGCGCCGAGCGGCAACCCGTTGCCGGTGCCCGGGTCGAGGCTGCCGAAGAGCTCGCTGTTAATGAAATGACCTTCAATGTAATACCCATCATCGTCGCAGTCGTCATCATCATCGTCGTCGTCGTCGTCATCGTCGTCGTCGTCGTCGTCGTCGTCGTCATCGTCGTCGTCGTCGTCATCGTCGTCGTCGTCGTCATCGTCGTCGTCGTCGTCATCGTCGTCGTCATCGTCGTCGTCATCGTCGTCGTCATCGTCGTCGTCGTCGTCGTCGTCACCAGCACAACCTGCGCCAGTTATATGAAAACCGGCAATCGCGACGATACGCCGGAACCTTCTCGGAACAATACCGTCAACAACTAATACAGGGTAAGTCTTACCGATGTGTTTTTTTGCTTCTATGTATACTTCTTTGTATATCTCAGCTTCAGTGCCCGGCACGAGATAGGTGCGGTCGCCGATGGACAACTCGGTGTCGGCGTCGTTATTTTCGAGATCCTGCATAAGCCTCACTACTTCTTTTGACGCTTTATTTTTCTTTTTCTTCTTTTTGTCAAAGGTGGTCCATTGGCCCGTCAGGCAGCTGCTACAGGAAGGGTAGGGGTCGCCGATTCCGAACCTAATGGGCTCTCCCGAGCCGTCCAGCACGGGGCTGTTTGTGTTCAAGTCCCATAAAGAGTCCAAGGCGCACTTCCTGCTGATGACAAAGGGGAAAAAGCCCGTACCGCCCTCGGGCGCGGGCAGCACGGCAACGGCACTGGCTTGAACGTCGCTTTCGGCAATACCCAGAATGGGGGCGAAAAACAAGTTCAGGGGCCCGTTGTTCTGGTCAGCGGAGATAGCGATCGTGGCACGGACGGCGGGGAGATCTCCTGCTGCAGGCACGCCCGGGCCGCGGAGGCGCAGACCAAGCGAGGGGTTCTGCAGGTCCCAGTAACCCGTTTCAATGACCGCATCCTGAATCTGCGCGGCATTGGCGATGTTGCGACGTGCCACATCCAGTGCCGATGTTTCGGCCGCTGCCCAATTGTAAGGCTGGCCCCCGGGGTCGCTGAGCGAGCGGGCGCCCGCCAGAGCGGCGGCGTCTGCCGCGCCCTGAAGCTCGACTTTTGTCAGGTTGAGGCGGGCAAGGTCAACGGACAAAGCGGTCAGGCCCAGCAATACCGGCAGGCACAGGGCAAACAAAATGGAGATACTGCCGCGCTGGCCGCGAGGCAGCTCGATGATGTGGCGTGAGCGTGCCATGGCTATTCGATCTTCATGCTGGTCTCGGCCGAGATATCTGGAATTATGCCTGAAAAAATGTATATCCCGGTGTAATTATCGACGTTTGTCGTGACGGTGAGGATGTCGTCCGAAATGCTCACAGCGACGGAAGGGTCCATGTCAGGTCCAAAAGAGATGAGGTTGTCTTGCAAGACCTGTTCGGCAGCGGCTCTGGCGCTGTTAATGATGTCGGCTTGGGTCCGGTCTGGAACGAACACGGCTCCGGCACGCGCGCCCTCCCGGGCGGCGATGGTAAGCACGGTTTTGTTGTGCAGGGCCACGGAAAACGTAATCATCCCGAAGAGGATAACCAGAAACAGGGGCAGGACGAGCGCAAATTCAACCAGCGTACTGCCCTTCTGGGGTTGAGCGCGCTCCGTTTTCGGGGCCCGAAGCATGGCGCTATCTGCATGCATGGCGGTCATTGATTCTCCGGTGAGCCTTCAAGCTTTCCGTCGATGAAAAGCTCTTTTTCGGTGGGCGGGATAAACCTGTCGGTCGGGAGCTCCGGCGCCGAGTCGCTGGCCTGAACGAGGGTGGGGCGAACAACAACCATGAGCTCGGTCGTTTCAACTCTTTTATCGGTGCGCCGGAACAGCGCGCCGAGAATGGGAATTTTACTCAGCAATGGCACAGCCCTTACGGTTTCTTCGAGATTGTCCCGCAGAAGGCCGCCGATAACAAGGTTCTGACCCTGGTTCATCTGGACGGTGGTGGAAGCGTAGCTGAGTTTGAACGCGGGCAAACCGGTTGCAGTTCCCGCAGTGAGAGCTTCCTTGAGCGGTTCAGAGACCTCGGGCGCAACCTTGAGCGAAATACGGCCGGCATCCAGGACGGTGGGCATGAACCGCAAACCCACACCATATTTGCGTTCTTCGTAGTCGATTGCACCGTTGGCGGCGACGGTCGGCGTATACACCTTGCCGCCAACCAGGAAGTACCCTTCCTGACCGCTCATGGTGACAATGGTGGGTTCGGCCAGGATCTTGACCAGACCCTTCTTGCACTCGGCCTCAAGTGCGAGTTTGTTGCCGTTATCAAACAGGAGGTCGAGCGTGGCGCTGCTGACAAACCCTGTCATGAGGTTTCCTGTGACGCCGCCCGCGGCTTGCGTCCAGTTGAGGCCCAAAGCCTGAATGCAGGTCCTGGAAATTTCGGCAATACGGACTTCGAGGCGGACCTGCTGCGGGTTGCGGACTGTGAGCAGGTTGACCATCCCCCGCATGCCGGCAGGCGCCGCGGAGGCAACTGCCTGAGGGCCGGTGGAGCCCTTGGGACTCTCGATCAGGCCGGTTACGCTGGCAAGCGCCGCAGAGGCAGGGGGGCTGTTGACCAGGGTGTATTCGGGGTTATCTTCCGGGACCTTGCCGCCCAGATAGGCCTTTACCAGGCGGATGGCGGTTTCCGCAGCCAGGGCGTCATACACAGTGCCGGCCACTACCAGCGCTTGCCCCAAAGCGTAGATCCGAATGTCGGTCTCGTTCGGCAGGACGGCTTTCAACAATTCATTTATGGGTTTGATGTTGCGGCTGACCTGCAGCGGCGTCGTCGTGAAGCTGCCTGTTTTGTCCCAGACGACAAGATTGGTTACGCCGGGCGTCTTGCCCAGCAGATAGAGCTCGGTAGGGTCGATTATAATATAGTCGGCCACTTCAGGGTTGCCCACGGCAACGCGTTCAATGGGTTGTTCGAGCCGGTAGACCCTGGATTCGCCTACAGGTACAAGGTAGGTCGAGGGAGAGGCCGTTACGGCTGCGGGCATGCTGCCGGCAAGTGCCGCAAAGAGACTCATCCAGCAGGCCAAACACATGAGGTATTTAAAATTCATGTGCATGTCGGGCTAAGGTTTGGCAACATTTTCACGGCGGGTACCGCGGATCTCTTCGGGTTCAAAACGTTGAACCGGAGGTGCTGCTTGCGCATCAGGCGGAGAGATGGATTCACGTTTGGGTGGATTTACTATATCACGAAAACGTACGCCCCGGGATTTTCCTGTCTTTTCGTCGAATTCGTTGCGCAGGACAAGAGAAAGCTTTCCGATGTTGCGGGCAAGGTCGAGCTTTTCGGATTCGCGCGGCGTAAGCTCAAGGGTTACGGCATTGACCACGATCGGCTCGTCGGGTTTTCCCGTGGTTATCTGGTCCGCAGCCAATACCTTGACGCGCGACAGTACTGTTTGAGAAAAAGGCCGTTGCTTCTCATCCCTGCCGTTGATCAAAACATCCACATAGCTGTTCGGCAGGACAAATCCGGCAACCGCAATCACCTCGTTCACTCTGACGGTTATGGCGCGCTTGCCCTTCGGGATGATCGAGGACAAGCCGCCTTTGGAGCCTTCTCGGGCCAATTTTCCAGGTAAAACAGGCTCACCCGGGATCATCGGCACGCGGGCGACCCGGCCCGCCACGTCTTTGGTGCGAGTGTATGCATCCTGGGGAACGGCCGAACCGGGCCAGGGAACGGCCCTGATTTGATCAGCCTTGATAGCCTTGCCTGCCTCGATGGGTTGTTCGACAATGACGACCCTGGCTTCTGACGCTTCATTGCCGCCCGCTTTATCGCCGCCCATCCAGCGGGTGGCCAGAAACGCAGCCATCGCTCCAAGAGCAAGAGCGATGACTGCAAAGACTTGAGGTTTCAATGCTGTAAGCCGTAAAAGAGTTTCAGGTAGTTACGATCAGTCGTCATCGTCATCATCACCGCCGCCATCTCCACCTTCGCCGGCAGCCTCTATCGAGTGCGTCTGTGACTAACTGATAAGATAAGCAGATTTCACCTGATCATCAATAGCGGAAAAAAACGACATCCCGAAAAAAGAAATCAAACCGGAAAGTATGGCGTACTCGAGCATGGCTACGCCTTTCTGTAAATTGATGGGGAACTTGTTCGAGGCAGCCGCCCAGGCATCCTTGAGGATTCTTATGCATAACCTCATACCTCTTTTTGGTAAAGGTATGACATTAGGGCACCTCTATAAATTGTCGTGAGCGACATGAGAACGAGGCGGACGGAGCACAGAAACCGGAGTGTACACAGAGTACATGAGGATTTCGAGCATCGGCCAACGAAGTAATCATGGTGCGCAACAAATTAATAGAGGTGCCCATTAGTGTCTGGTTACGTTATACAATAAAACCCCGCTCGTCGTGAGCGGGGTCTTGTGCGTATCCATATGTGTTCACATCAACTTTTATTGAATAGCACCTTCGAGTTTAGCTTTGATGTCGGCGAAAACAGCATCCAACCCAGCTTCAAGATCACCACCAGTACCAAAAGCTGCAAGCGCGACAACAACAATCAAGGCAGTAACCAATGCATATTCGACCATGGTTACGCCTTTTTGCGACTTGATCCCAAAGTGTGCCTTCAGGATTGCGACGAGATTTTTGATCAATGTTAACATGTTTCTTCCTCCAAATAATTTTGTTGAGAGATAAGGTAATAAACAGTATTTAAGTACAACATGACAAAAACGTTGATTATAGGGATTTGTCACTTTCACAATATACCCTGCAAGTATGGTGCCAAACTGCTTGTCGAAAGAGGGGGAATCCCGGTATAGTATTGCAGTGAAATAAAATACAAGGATTTGGAAAAATCGAATAAAAAATGAAACATCGCTCTGTGAGGGCACATTCTCACAATGAGACTCCCCCCAAAAGAAAAAATGATTCCCAAAATGAGATTAGATATAGCTTTTCCATGCCAAGCTCCGGGACGGAGCTCCGGGACGTTGTTCCGTAAACACAGTAAGTCTGGGGAAGATGGTGTTACGTGCTATGTGCTACGTGTTAAGCGGTGAGTGGAAGAATGTGAGATGTGGGGTGTGGGAAGTGGGATGCAGGAAGTTCTGAGCGATGAGTACTGAGTGAAAGGATGTGGGGAGCAGGAAGTGGGGGGGAATGGAAGAGTGTGCTGGGCACGCAGCAAATCAAGAGGTGTCCATAAGCATATTGGTAGTTATAGACAGATTCAGTATACTTGACCAATCGTTCCAGGTGACTCAAGGGAACCTCTATAAATTGTCGCGAGCGACATGAGTACAAGGCGAACGGAGCGCAGCAACCCCTTTCTATCCGCTCAACGATATGCAATTGAAATCACGAAATAAATAAAGGGCACCCATAACAAATGCAATGCCAACCAAAATTAAGAAGACTAATGAAAAAAACTGCACTATCGCTGCTTGCGGCAGGTGTTATTGCTTTCCCGGCTCTTTCGTCAGCAGCAGAAGTACCATATTTCGGGGTTTCTGCGGGGGTGGGGTTAGTTCATAACAGTGATGCAGAATCCGGAAACTTCGAATACAAAGATATACTGGAATATGAAAAAGGATATGCTTTAGAGGCGGCACTTGGCCGTAAAGCAGGCATGTACAGAGGTGAAGTTGCCATTGGATATTCAACAAATGATGCCGACAAGTTTTTTGACAAGGATATGAACGATATTGAAGACGCGGTGCAAGAGACTCTGGAGAGCTGGGGATTGGAAGAGAATATTTCAGATATGGATATTACTGTGTCTGTACTGTCTGTAATGGCTAACGGTTATGCTGATTTTGAGCTTTCCCGTTTTCTGACAGCTTACCTGATGGGAGGTCTGGGTTATGCGTACGTCGATGCGGAACTATCATTTACTGTTACTGACGGTACTGAAAAACTGGAAATGGAATATTCCGATAATGGCAAGAATGCATTTGCCTGGCAGCTTGGTACAGGTATTGGCCTGAAGGTTACGGATTGGCTCGATGTCGATCTGGGGTATCGCTACTTTGCAACCGACGATGTAGAGATTGCAGATGCAAAAATTGAATATTCCAGCTCCAGGGTCATGCTTGGTATGCGTTATAACTTCTAAGGGCACCTCTATTAATTTACTCCGCATCATGATTACTTCATTGGGCGGATAGGAGGGGGTTCTGTGCTCCGTCCGCCTCGTACTCATGACGCTCATGACAATTAATAGAGGTGCCCTAACCTGAATAATTCATGAGAGTTTCAAACACCCGACCCCCGATTGTTCTTCTTTCGGGGTTCGCCGTCGCTATCGGCCCTGTGAAATAGATACTCAAGATTTCACGGGGGGATTCGGTAATCGATTTTCCCTTTTGCCAACTGCAAACTGCCTACTGATTTCCCTACTGCCAACTTTCCCCTTTTTGACTTTTTCCTTTTGAATTTTGACTTGTCACCTTGTCACTTGTTTCTCGTTACTATTCCTTTGGTGAATTATTCAGGCCAGCAGCCTGCCGCTGAAACTTTCAATCAAAATAACGAAGTAAAATAATCACCCGTGATATTGTGGAATAGGCGATATTTTATTAATAGCTACAAATGAGCGGAAATCATGGGCACCTCTATTTATTCAATTTCACAGCCATGAACGGACGTCCAGTGAATAATAAATTGCTGGCGATAATGATTTTGGGGTTGCTTCTTCAAGGGTGTGCAGCAACAACTCATACGCTTGAGCCGCAGGCGCTCGATGGGCAGCAAAAGGTGCTGCAAGAGGATGTGGAAGCAATTCTTTTGGGGTTGCTTCTTCAAGGGCGTGCAGTAACAACCCATACGCTTGAGCCGCAGGCGCTCGATGGGCAGCAAAAGGTGCTGCAAGAGGATGTGGAAGCGATTCTTTCACCGAAGAAAGCCCTCGTGACAGTTCGGCCCGGCGCAAGTACATATTCATCTGATGGTCGTCCAACTTTTGTTGTTATCGTCCTCAATAGTACAGAAGAATCATTCGAATTCTCCACTGAAGATGTGCAGGTATTTGTGGATGGTGAACCTCACAAAGTATTTACATATGATGAATTAGTGGACGCGGTAAAACGCCAGGAAGCTTGGGCGGTCAGAAATCAAACTGAACTGTCATTAAACGCTCTCAGCGCAACAATGCTTAAGAAAGCCACGGTGCTCCCGCGGGCCTGGCATGGCGGGTATGTAACTGTCGGGAAAATACCAAACGCAGATCATTCACAAGACATAAAGATGGTTATCAGGGCCGCAGAAGAAGAACATGAGTTTTTGTTCAAGCATTACAAGGCGCAACAGTAAAGGGTGCCTCTATTAATTTGTTACGCGACCCGAATACGTCGTTGGTCGGTGCTCGAAATCCTCATGTACTCTGTGTACACTCCGGTTTCTGCGCTCCGTCCGCCTTGTCTTCAGGTCGCTCACGACAATTAATAGAGGTACCCTAAATCATCCTTGGTAACAGCTTCAGTGCGGATCGGCTTTTTCGCCGGCGTTCCAAAATCTGCTGGTTAAGGCATATCTACTGAGCCCAGTTTTCATAATGCAGCCCATCTACCCGTTTGAATTCACGGGTATTATTGGTTACCAGAATCGTATTCAGTGCGAGAGCATGAGCTGCGATCATGGTATCCAAGGCTCCAATAGGTTTGCCTTGTTTTTCAAGGTTGGCGCGAACTTCACCGTAGTGCCAGATAACCAACTCGTCGAAAGGATATATCTCAAGAGGGGCAAGGAACATGTTTAGTGCCATGCGATTTCTTTCCGATCCACTTTTGATGACGCCATAGGTTAACTCTGAAGCTGTGATGCTTGATATTCCGATATTGCCGATGCGTTCCTGATGAAATCGCTGCAATACCTTTTCAGGTCGGGAATTGATGATGTAGATGCAAATATTGGTGTCCAGCAGATAGCTCATGGGCATCTCTATTGGTTGTCGTGAAAAAGTAGCAAGTAGAAAACCTGTTGGCCGTATTCAGCGGGTTGTCCCTTTGCCTACTGCCAACTGAAGACTGCCTACTGATTCCCTTTCGACCCCGAAACCCGATACCGACCCCGACTTTTAAAAGTAACAAGTGACCAGTGACGAGTGACAAGTCAAAATCTAAAAGGAAAAAGTCAAAACATGTCCTTTTGCCTACTGCCCGATGACTCTTCTTTCGGGATTCGCCGTCGGAATCGGTATCGAAACATAGGACATTTGCTTAACAGCAGCCCTATAAAAAACTGCGCTGTCTTTCTCGTTCTTCACAAATCAACAGTTCAACACTATTTGCCTTGCACCTTGCTCGCTCATGACAATAAAGGGAACCTCTATTAATTTACTCCGCGTCATGATTACTTCGTTGGTCGGTGCTCGAAATCCTCATGTACTCCGTGTACATTCCGGTTTCTCCGCTCCGTCCGCCTTACACTTTGCTCGCTC
>JANQGE010000070.1 GCA_028277485.1 Chlorobium sp. | reverse complement strand
CGATCGAAGTTCGAATGAATGGGCGGAGTATGATTCATTTCGTCTGGAATGTTACAGAATAGCGGAAGATATATTGGCGTGAAGAAGTTTTCTGACTTTGCAAAAGAACCGAAGATACTGATAATCGGATATAAAGTAACGACCAGCAAATATGGAAACGAGATACCTTTTCAAGCCGTCATTAAAAGAATAGACAGGTATTACACGTTGTCGTGAAGGCATTATTAAATGAAATTATTCCAGGCGATTGCTTCGACATTTTACCGTTCGTTCCGGACAAAAGCATCGACATGGTGCTATGTGATTTACCATACGGAATAACTGCGTGTCAGTGGGATATTGAGATTGATCTCGATCGGCTGTGGAAAGAGTACAAGCGCGTTTTGAAACCTAATGGGGCCGTTGTTTTGACTGCGACGCAGCCGTTCGCAACAAAGCTAATCAATAGCAATCGAAAGTGGTTTAGATATAAATGGGTGTGGCGGAAAACGAGATCGGTCGGGTTTCTCAATGCAAAGAAAATGCCTTTGAGAATTCACGAAGACATTCTTGTTTTTGCACGGGGGAGAACAAAGTACAATCCCCAGTTTACTCCCGGAAAACCCTACGTGTCAAAACGGGCAGCAAAATCAAGACCAGGGGTGTACCGTGAACTTAAAAGAACGGAGACGAAGAACCCCGGCATCCGATACCCTAAGGACGTCATTGAGTTCTCAAACACCTGTGAAAAGGTACTGCATTCTACGCAGAAGCCTGTTGCGCTTTTTGAGTACCTCATTAAAACTTATACAAATGAGGGGGATGTTGTGCTGGATAATGCGAGTGGAAGCAGTACGACGGCTATAGCTGCGAACAACACTGGACGGCAGTACATCTGTATCGAAAAAGATTTGGTGAACTATCGTGTGTCGATCGAACGGTTGTCTGCAACAATAAATGACGTAAGATGAACCCTCATAATCAAGTGCCGATTTTTGCACAAAATGTTTTAACTGGACTGATAGCCAGCGGTGCGGCAGTGAGCACAACGATAGGAGGCTGGGTTGCGGGAGCGCTTGAGTTGGTGCCGGGGTACATATCAAATGCAATAACGATTACAGCGGCAATAGCGGGTATTTATGTCAGCATCAGGACAGGCATGATGTTGCGGCAGCGGGAAAGAACACTTGCCGCAGATGAGCGCTTGAAAAATGCCGAGGCGCGCCGTGTCGAGATAGAGAACGAAAACAAGACATTCACGATCGAAATTGAACCGGAGAGCAGTGATGGCTGATTTTATGAGAGCATATATCGAGACAATAGGGGATGAAGGCGGTTTTAAGCTACACAACGTCAGTGGCGATGCCGGAGGCGACACCTTTGCGGGGATTGCGTATAACTATCATCCAGACTGGCAGGGCTGGCCTCTGGTCTATGCGGGGAAGGGACAGACGCAAGAACAAGAATGTAAGGAGCTCGTCAGGGAGTTCTACAAAACAAAGTTTTGGGACGATATGCGCGGTGACGAGATCGAGCACCAGGCCATTGCCGAGACGATTTACAATTTCGGCATGAACAGCAGCATCAAGAAAAGCGTGATGTACGCTCAATACTGCCTTGATTGTGAGCCGGACGGCGATTTGGGGCCCATTACCCTGTCTGCAATCAACAGGCTTTCAGGGCTCGAAATCGAGCTGTTCGTATGCCAGCATACTCTCATGAGAGTGGGGCACCGGCTAAAAAGAATTCGCCAAAATAGAAGCCAAAAAAAGTTTATAAGCGGGTGGTTGAAGCGTGATTTAAGAATGCTCGACGACTACATTAACATCAACCAATACTTCGGAATACGATGAGCGTTTGGTCAGCAATTAAAACCGGGCTGGGCTCTATCATCTCTCCAATTGCAGAGCCGTTTAAGATTGCCCAGGAACGGAAAAAAGAGGCCGTCATACTCGATAAGGAAATACAGAAAATCAACGCAGAGACGCGACGAGAGGCGGCAAGGAACGGACAAATAGAGCGGAAGGACTGGGACAGGATAGCTCTTGAGAACAGCGCAAAATCATGGAAAGACGAAGCGCTGATGATCCTCATGTATTCCCCGGTAGCGGCCCTGTTTATATGTGCAATGTTTTGGCCGGAGAAAGTGCCTGCGGTCAAGGAGGCCGTAAGGTCTTTGGAAGACTTTCCTGTTTGGTATCAGATTATACTTTGGGGTATATTATCTTTTGTATTCGGATTGCGCTGGTTGATCCAACCTTTGATCGCATGGCAGGAGAAAAGATACAGTAGTAAGATCTCGGAATAGGAATTTGAGAGCAAATAGGTGTATATTTGGGTATAATATTTCTGCTTAGTTTGTTTTGGCTTTGTTATAATTGAATTTCCGACTCCTACTCGCGGAGCCAAAATTCTATCCGCTGAAGCCAGTGGTTCTTCCCTGTCTTCGCCGAATTACCCAGGTCACCACGCCCTGAATGTCGAGCTTTGTGTGTTCGGTGATCTCGATAGGGTCATAGTGATGATTGCTGGGCATAAGCAAAGCTTTGCCTTGTCCCCTTGCCTGCTGCCAACTGAAGACTGCCGACTGATTACTTCTCGTCACTCGTCACTGCGCGCCAGCGCCCCGCCGTGATCAGTTGGCGACGGGTCACTTATTTTTCCAGTTCCTGCTTCGGTTCCCGTGTCATCAGGTCGAGAATGGCCTGTTCGGCAGGCTTGTTCTCGAACAGCATCTCATATACCGCACAGGTGATCGGCATATCCACTCCCAGCTTTTTGCTCAGGGCAGCCACGGCTTTTGTTGTCGGGACACCTTCGGCAACCATCTTCATATGGCTGACAACTTCGTCAAGACGCTTGCCCCTGCCGATCTGCTCTCCCACATGGCGGTTCCGGCTGTGGCGGCTCAGGCAGGTCACCACAAGATCTCCGATACCTGACAGGCCCGAAACGGTCATAGGATCCCCCCCAAGGCTGACGGCAAGGCGTGACATCTCGGCAAGTCCCCTGGTGATGATCGCGGCTTTTGCATTGTCGCCAAAACCGATACCGTCGGATATGCCTGCGGCAATCGCAATAATGTTCTTTACCGAACCGGCAATCTCCACACCGACAATATCGGTATTGGCATAGACCCGGAACATGTTGGTATGAAAAACTTCCTGAACTTTTTTTGAGGTTTCCAGGCAAGACGAGGCAGCAACTACGGTCGTCGGTTGTTTTTCCGACACCTCCTCGGCGTGACTCGGTCCGTAGAGGATCGCCACCCTTTCAGGGGAAACGCTCGGCAGCATCTCCGATATCACCTCTGACAGGCGTTTGCTTGTCTCGAGCTCCATGCCTTTGGCAACATTGACGATGATTGTATCCTTGAGGGGGACTTCCCGGAGGAGTGCAAGCGTTTCACGCAGCGCCTGCGAAGGCACTGCAGTCACGATCATTCCGGCACCTCCCACGGCCTCTAAGATATCAGCTGTTGTACGGAGGTTGTCCGGCAGGGAAACACCGGGAAGATAACAGGCATTTTCACGGGTCAGTTCAAGTTCGCGGGCAACTTCCGGACGGTGTGCCCAGAGGTTTACTGCGCATCCCTTCTCCGCCAGCAGCACGGCCAGTGTCGTGCCCCAGCTTCCCGCACCCAAGACTGTTGTTTTCATCATCTTCGTCCCGGTGCATCGGTATCAGGGATTCCCGTGGAATTTCACCCTGTTTTCATTTCCCGAAAGAAGACGCCTGATGTTTGGTCGATGCGTGTAAATGATCGCAAGCGCGACGATAAGCCCGAAAATCAGAAGGTGATAATCGAGACTGTCGTGAATAAACACCCGGGTATTGAACATTTTGATATAGTAATCGAGGCCCCCTCCAAGATCAAACAGGTATTTTCTTACAGCGATAATCAGCGGGAAAGCTACCGCAGCCAGCATGGAAGCAACGGAGACATATCTCGAAACAAGTATGGCAAGCAGGAAGACACACAGCACAATGAGCGTTGTAATCGGTGCTATGCCGAACATCATTCCCGCAGCAGTGCTCACACCCTTGCCGCCCCTGAAACCTGCAAACACAGTGAAGACATGACCGAAAACCGCGCTTAAACCCGCGATCAAACGCAATGCTATGGGATTGATGTCCGGCATGGGTCCGAGGGGATGGGCTTCGAAGAATACCACAACGGATATGGCCGCAACAGCTCCTTTTGCGATATCGAGAATGGTTACCATCAGGCCTATTTTCCAGCCCAGTACACGGAAAGCATTAGTGCCCCCTGCATTTCCGCTGCCGTAATCACGAATGTCGATATCTCTGAGCAGCTTGCCCGCAATGATACTGGTAGGTATCGAGCCGATGAGGTAACTTAGTGCGAGAATAACAATCAAAGTAAGCATAACAGTTCGGGTTAATTCAACCTACGCTGAGCGCTTCAGATGACGCAGGACAGGTGTTAAGGAAATGTGCTTTGTCAGCCATGTGCGCTGACCAAACCCTGTTCCCCTGGAGTTACACGAGTAAAACAGAAAAATCACCCAATTTAAGGTTCAAAAATACAGGATTGTCACGAAGAAACAACCTGACCCACAATATAAGCATTTTCATGGTTCGATTTCAAACCCGCCAGAATGCGGTCCACCACCGTTTTGGCAACAACCATTACCAACCCCACACCAAGGTTGAAGGTTCTGCGCATATCCTCTTCGGGAACTCCGCCTTCTTTACGAATGATATCGAAAATTACCGGTTCCGGCCAGGCATCCCACTCAACAGCAAGCTTGAGGCCTTCCGGCACTATCCGCATGGTGTTACCGGTCAGGCCGCCCCCGGTAATATGCGCCATACCATGGATATCTTCCGATGTCAGCAGGGGTTCAATGACCGGGAAGTAGGAACGGTGAACTTTCAGAAGCTCATCGCCAACCGTACCTTCCAGACCCTCGTAGGTATTCCGGAGCTTGCCCTCGAAAACCTTTCGTGCAAGTGAGTACCCGTTCGTATGCAGACCTGTTGAGGGAAGACCTATCATCACATCACCTTCAACTATGGAAGCACCGTTAATGACGCGTTCGCGGTCAACGACACCCACAATCGTCCCGGCAAGATCGAAATCATCCCTTGCGTAAACGCCCGGCATTTCTGCGGTCTCCCCGCCGATGAGAGCACATGAGTTCTCCTTGCATGCCTCGACCATACCCTTGACGACCGCCGCGGCCATTGCAGGCACAAGTTTCCCGCAGGCATAATAGTCCAGGAAGAACAACGGTTTTGCACCGCATGCCAGAATGTCGTTCACACAATGGTTTACCAGGCAGGCTCCTATGGTGTCGTAACGGCCCATCTCGGCCGCGACCTTCAGTTTCGTTCCGACTCCGTCAATGCTGCTAACCAGGACAGGACTGGAATATGAAGAGAAATCCGGCTGAAAGAATCCGCCAAAAGCTCCGATATCGGTCATGACCCCGCTGGTAAATGTCTGGCGAACCTGCGGTTTGATCAATCGTACAAAATCCTCTCCCGCATTGATATCAACACCCGCCGTTTTGTAATCCATATCTATGGCTGTTACTGGTTCCAATTAGCTCTCTTTGGCCTGTGTTTTCCCTGACCTACCGGCGCTTCATCGTCGGATGTTCGAATATACCGCATGCCTCGCTGCCGGAAAAAAACTCATGGTGGAGGTTCTGAAGCGCTTTGGGAACATCCTCTCCCTCAACCACAAAACCAACGTTGATCTCGGATGCCCCTTGGGAAATCATCCTGATATTCACATCCTTCATGGCGCTGAAGATCCTTCCTGCGACACCTTTTGACGTCCGGAGGTTGTCACCGACAACACTAATGGTTGCTACATCAGGCTCTAGTTCAACCTCACCTATTTTTCTCAACCCGGCCAGCAGCTTCCCCAAGGAAGCAGATTCGCTGACAGTCAGGGACACGGAAACCTCACTTGTTGAAATCATTTCAACCGATACTCCCGCCTGGGCGAAAACATCGAAAAAATCAGCCATAAAACCGTGTCGGCCCAGCATCTTGTTGGAGCGGAAATTAATGATGCATTGTCCTTTCTTTACCGCAATGGATTTGACCAGGCCGCCATAGCTCATACCCTCGAGAATTGCCGGGTTATTGGTAATAACGGTGCCTTTTGCTTCCGGGTGCAAGGCGTTGAGCACGTATACAGGGATGTTCTGTTTCACTGCAGGAGCGATGGTATCCGGATGCAGCACCTTTGCTCCGAGATATGAAAGTTCAGCCGCCTCGGAAAAGGTCATCACCCTGATACTTCTTGCTTCGGGCACAATCCTGGGATCACAGGTCATCACTCCGTCCACGTCCGTCCATATCTGGATTTCGTTTGAAGTCAACCATGCTCCGAGAAGCGCCGCAGTAAAATCGGACCCTCCCCTTCCGAATGTCGTGGTTTTGCCGTCCCTTGTCGAACCGATGAAGCCCTGTGTAACCACAATTTTTCCCTGTTCGAGCAACGGCTTGAGTGCGTTTTTTACATTTTTTTCGCAAAGTTCCTCAACAGGTCGTGCCGAGCCGAAATTATCATCGGTTATCATTACCTCGCGGATATCCGTCCAGACGGTTTCATGACCGGCTTCCTGCATTGCCTCGCTGAAAATGGTTGTGGAAAGCAGTTCGCCGAACGAACAGAAGGTGTCGAAAGACCGCGCCGTAAGCTCACCGACTATATCGACTCCTTTTATCAGCATATCGAGCTCGGCAATATACGCTTCTACCTTTTCGATTACGGCAGCTCGACGCCCTTCATCGCTTATCAGCACATCAACCAGCTTCCGGTGATGTTTCCGAACTTCACCCGAAAGCTCCATTGCTTCGTCAAGGCGGCTTTCGCCTGCCGCAATGGCAATCTGGATAAGCCGGTTGGTAATCCCGCTGCATGCGCTGAGCACCACCAGCGGAACGGCTTTTTTCTTTTCTCCGGCAACGATCAACATTACCCGTCTCATGGCAGAGGCCGTTCCGATCGACGTCCCCCCGAATTTCATTACAGCCATAACAGTCCTTATCTTCCTGAGATGATCGCTCAGCCCAGGCCGTGTGTTATATGTAGATGTATTTAACTTTTTGTATTAAGCTTACGAGTACAATGCGTAACAAGACGTGTATGACAAACACATCTTACCCGGCATGTTGTACAGGTTTGCGGTGCCTTTTCCGTTGCGCGCTTGCATGCATGTTGCTGTTTTCGTCAGGCTGCGCAGGCAGCTATTCCGCTCAAGGCGTTAAATATAGCGGAAAAAACGCAAAAAAATATACATCCCTGCCGATCCTTGTCCATGAGAACAAACTTATGGAACTGCTGGAAAATATCAGCAGCTTGTTCGGCATAGAGTACCACTATGGAGGGCAGTCGATCCGGGGTTTCGACTGCTCCGGCTTTGTAAACTACATCTATCAGGATACCTTTGACGTTTATCTTCCCCGGACATCACGGGAGCTTGCCGAAATCGGGAGAAAAATCCCGCCAGGAAAGCTCAAAAGAGGTGACCTGGTTTTTTTCAGGATAAACGGCTCGGAAATAGACCATGTAGGAATTTATCTCGACAGCGATCTTTTCGCGCACGCTTCGTCAAGCCGGGGTGTGACCATGGGAAACCTCAACAACAGCTATTACAAAAAACGCTTTGTCAAGGCCGTGCGCCTCCTGGAGCTGAGCGGTTCCCGGCGGCGGTAACATAGAGGTGCCCATGAATAACGATATCAGATTAAGCTGTATATTAAAAGCCGGAAGAACGGCGGGAAAAGCGTCCAAAAGACATAACTATGGCTAAGTCACACGACTATATAGAGCTTGCCTTCACACTTTCGCCTGAGCTTATCGAGCCTTGTCTGGGACTGTTATCCGGCGAAGGCATCGAATATTTCCAGGAGGAGGAAAACAAACTTTGCGCGTATCTTCCCGGCCTGGAGTGGTCGGCGGAAAAAGAGCGGAACATCGTTGAAACCCTTACCGCATCATTCGGTTCAGCGCCTCTTTATACCGTCAAACACATGGCGGACAGGAACTGGAACGCGGAATGGGAGGCACACCTTCAGCCCATTGAAATCTCTGACCGTATCCTCATCGTTCAGAAAGACAAGGACATCTCCCCGAAGCAAGGGCAGATTGTCATCAAAATCAATCCCAAAATGTCCTTTGGAACCGGTTACCATGCCACCACGAGGCTTATGCTCCGCCAGATCGAGAAAATCGATGTTGAAAACAAGCGCGTTCTCGATATCGGCACCGGCACCGGAGTTCTGGCTATAGCATGCAGAAAACTCGGCAACACCCTACCGATACTTGCCATTGACAATAACGAATGGGCCCTGGAAAACGCACGTGAAAATGTCATGGAAAACCATGCGGACCATATCAGGGTGGAAATGCTCGATGCGGAAGATGATCTGCAGAAAATCCTTGCGGAGCGTTATGATCTGATACTTGCAAACATCAACAGGAACGTGATAGGCAGAATACTGCCTGTTATAAAAAGCAAGGCCGCCGAAAGCCGCGTGCTTCTTTCGGGGATCATGATCTATGATGAGCCCTGGCTGAAACAACTGCTCAAGAAACTCGACTACCGTACCGTTGAGACACTCTACGAAGACGAATGGCTTTCATGCCTTGTCGGGCCCTCTCCCTGAAACACATGGCAACCGTTATGAGAAGAGTATCGTTTATTGATATAGGCACCAATACCGCCCTGCTGCTCATTGCAGACCTTGATCCGGCAAGCAACCTGATCGTTCCGGTGCTGCACCGCCAGACAGTCGTCAGACTCGGGAAAAATGTCGATGAACAGAAGATCATCGGTCCCGTTTCCATGCAGCGCCTTATCCAGTGCATGCTTGATTTCAAGGCCCTGAGCCATGAGCACAAGGCGCAATACGTTGTTGCGGTGGGAACCAGCGCACTCCGCGATGCCAAGAACCGCATGGAGATCATCGACGAAGTCGTCATGGCAAGTGACGTTGTCATTAAAACCTTGAGCGGCGAAGAAGAGGCGGCAATGACTTTCACCGGCGCTGTAGCCGGAATGCAGGACATTCCCGAACGGTTTACGGTCATCGATATCGGCGGCGGCAGCACCGAAATATCCATGGGCTGCGTCGATCGTGTTGAACACAGCGTCAGTCTCGATATCGGATCGGTGCGGCTTACGGAACGGTTCTTCACCGGTCAACCCCCTTCGGAAAAGGAGTTCCTGACGGCGAAGGAGGAAATCAACCGGATACTCATGGAAAATCTTGAACCGTTTTTCACTGGCAGAGAACATGTTTTCGGTGTGGCCGGAACGTTGACAACGATCGCCACGGTTGTTTCCGGGCTTAAGGCGTTCGATCCGCAAACGATCCACGATTACCTGCTCCGTTATGACCAGGTAGACCTGCTGCTCGAAAAGTTCAAGTCCGCAACCATTGACTGGATCACCGGGGAAGGAGTTCCCGAAGGCAGAGCCGACGTCATAACCATGGGCACCCTTATCCTGCACCAGTTCATGAGGCTGCTTGGCATACCGGAAATACGCGTCAGTATTCAGGGACTGCGCTATGGGCTGGCCTTGAAAGAACTGCAGAAACTCCAGGGTGAGGAGTACAGCACGCCCTGAATGAAAGCCGTCAGGCTTGCCCGGTCAGGCGTCCTACAGTAGTTTTCGGGTGTGGCAGTGAATCCGCCGGGCACGGACACGGGTCAGGACAAACGCTTGCAGCAGATCCATAACAGTTGTCCTGAGGGATCTCTCGAAAAAAACAGGAAGACACGGTCACTTTCTTGCAAGCGAAACTTACGCCGTATCATTTCAGGTGAAAGCGGGAAGTCGCGGCGCTGGATGCTTGCGGCCGTAATTCCCTGTTTTTCCAGGAACGCTTTGAATGCTTTCTGCTTGTAGGGCAGGGAAGCTGTCACCCGGAACATCCTGCCGGGAAACCGCTCGATCTTCCTCCCGGAGGTAAGATAGTCAACCGCAGGATTAATGAACCGCAGTCCGTGCCGATCTGCAAGCACTGCCGTCAGGCGTGCCTTGATGATTGCCGGATCGGGCTCATAGAAGTATTCCCCGATGCTGTCGGCAATCATTTTACGGCTCTCTGTCTCAGCCTCTGACGAGACAACCGTCTCGACACCGTTACTCAGGCAGACGGCTTTTACGATTGCAGAAGCATCTTGTTGTCGTTCCCTTTCGCAGATGAGCAGTGCCTCCCTGCATTCCCGGTCAACCGAAAGTACAATGACCGTTGAGAGTGACGGCAGCTTTTCGCCAAGCACGCTGAGCTCCAGTACGGGTGACGCCTTGATGCACAACCTCCCGGCTTTCCGCAGCAGCAGGTCATGCAGTGCAACCACATCCGGGCTTGCGGTCTCAAGTGCAACAGACCTCCTTCCCTTCTCGCGCCTTGCAGGATCGGCATAGATCCAGTCAAACGAGTCATCGGGACATGTTTCAAGCACCGCAGTGCTGTCGTCATGAATCACGGTAATGTTGCCGATACCGAGTTCCCGGAAGTTATGGGAGGCGATCTTTGCAAGTGCTTCGTCCCGTTCAACATATACAACCTCGTCGAAACGCCGGGAGAAAAAAATCGCATCGACACCCAGGCCGCCGCTCATATCCATCAGCTTTTTCCCTGTTATGCCAAGCTCGCGGGCCTTCCATGATGCTGTGTTTTCACCTGATGCCTGTTCGAGTGAAAGTGCTGTGTAGAGAAGATTACGGCGCGACAGTTCAGGAAGTTTTTTCAAGGCCTTGCGCCTGCAAGCAATCTGTTCCGCAATAGCCCTGACAGGAAGGTCTTTCCGGTCATGACTCTTCATGGCAAATGCAGCGGGATCATCACCGGCATGCCTGTGTATCAACTCCTGAACTTCCGGGTCAAGAAGCTGATGCAATTCTTCTGTGGTCATCAGTCATTTAATCTTTTTCAGCAAAAATACATCGATTCCGATCAACTTTTTATATATTCCAAACATCAGTACCACAGCAGTGCATTGTATAGCATCCCTCAATAAGAAAAAAAACACCCTCATGAAAAAAATACCATTTCTTTTTATGGCAATGGCGGCCATGTTTATCTGTGTCGGCATGGTACTGCCGGTTAAACAAGCTTCTGCAGAGACCTTTTCCTTTTGCGGCCCTTCAGGAGGAACGGGTGGCGGCTATTTTGCCGACAACGAGGCCGAAGGGCTCTATGTTGTGGAAGTTCGTGTGTGGTACGGAACCGTCATCGACGCCGTACAATTTGTTTATGAAGACGAAAAAGGAATGAAAATAGAAGGCACGAAACACGGTGGAAATGGCGGCGCGCTCAGCATTTTCAAGCTTCAACCTGGTGAAACAATCGCCAAAATCAGTGGCAAATACAGCTCCTTTGTGGACTCGATGCAACTGTTGACCAGCAATGGCCGCGAGCGACAGTGGGGAGGTTCTGGCGGAACGGTTAGCTACACTTACAGTGCTCCTCCCGGATCGAGCATTTCCGGACTGTTCGGACGATACGGAATCTATATCGACGCTCTCGGCGTTATTTTTTCTACTCCGTGAAACATTGAAAGGAGTCTGTCCCCGGATTTTTAACCGGGACAGGCTCCTGAATTACCTTCATCCGTCAGGTTCAACCCGGTTCCCTTTGCGCTACCCGTTGCCCGGCGATAGTTCCCCGACAGCAGCGCATACCGCGTTTGAGAGTGCAGTCAGTTCCTGCCCGGAAATGATATAGGGAGGCATGAGGTACACCAGCTTTCCGAAAGGGCGCACCCACACGCCTTTTTCAACGAAGCTCTTCTGGATCGCGGCCATATCGACAGGATTTTCAAGTTCAACCACGCCTATTGCGCCAAGCACACGCACGTCGGCTACACCGCGGAAGCTCCTGCAGGGCTCGAGTCCCAGGGACAGCCCTTTTTCGATGTTTAAAACCTTTTTTCGCCAATCCGATGAGGTAAGCAGCCCGATGCTTGCTGAAGCAACCGAGCACGCCAGAGGATTGGCCATGAAGGTAGGGCCGTGCATAAACACACCAGGTTCCCCCTCTGAAATAACACCGGCGACCTGTTCTGTCGTCAGGGTTGCGGCAAGACTCACATAACCGCCGGTCAGCGCCTTTCCCACGCACAGGATATCGGGCGCGGCGTTTGCATGTTCGAGAGCGAACATCCTCCCGGTCCGGCCGAAACCGGTGGCTATTTCGTCGAAGATGAGCAGCACACCGTAACGGTCGCAGAGCTCCCGTACTTTTCCGAGATGGTCCGGGGAATAACAGCGCATCCCGCCCGCGCCCTGGACAACCGGTTCAAGAATCACTGCGGCAAGCTCACGGTGGTGGGTTTCAAGTTTTCGGCGGAAATCTTCGATACAGCCGTCACTGCAAGTTTCATGAAACCTGCAGCGGGGAGCCTCGGCGAAAACCTGTTGCGGAAGCACCCCGCTGAAAAGATTGTGCATACCGGTGACCGGATCACAGACCGACATTGCCGTGAAGGTATCGCCGTGATACCCCGATCGGAGGGTCAGAAGACGGTGTTTTTCAGAATGTCCGGCTGCCTGCTGGTACTGCAGCGCCATTTTTATACCAACCTCGACCGAAACCGACCCCGAGTCGCTGAAGAACACTTTCTGTAACGGTTCCGGGGTAAGCTCGATCAGTTTTTTCGCCAGGGCGACGGCCGGTTCATGGGTAAGTCCTCCGAACATGACGTGGCTCATCATACCGGCTTGCTGTTCGATCGCTTTGTTCAGCACAGGGTGATTGTAGCCGTGAATAGCCGCCCACCAGGAGGACATGCCGTCTATAAGCCGCTTTCCGTCCTCAAGCTCGATGTATACCCCGGAAGCACTTTTCACCGGATAAACCGGAAGAGGGTCCCGCATGGAAGTATAGGGATGCCAGATATGCTTCCTGTCGAAATCAAGATCTATTGTGCCCAATGTTGTATCTGCTTTTCATTCTGCCCGCCGCCCACCAGGCAAACCGCTTCGTCATAGGGTATGGTACGGCCGCCTTGGCCCATATCCGGAAGGTCGATAAGAGGACAGCCGTAGCCGTACTTCCGGAGGAAACGCTGGAGCACCTTTCGCGTATCGTCCGCCACAACGCTGTCATTTCCTGACCAGAGGTTGTAAAGCAGGCCATTCAACTGCAGTCCCCTGTTTCGGCATGCTTCAAGACCGAGGAGCGTATGGTTGATGCTTCCCAGTCGCCCTCCGGTAACAAGAATAAGCGGGTAAGCCTGCGCCTGCAGGTAGTCGGCAAGCAGCAATCCGCCGTCAAGGGGCACCAGAAGTCCCCCGGCCCCTTCCAGCAGGACAATGTCGTACTTCGCCTGCAGGCTGCGGGTAGCGTCACGTATGACGGAGGTCTCGACAACCCGGTTTTCCATTGCCGCAGCAAGGTGCGGTGAGGCTGGATAGCTGAAAACGTAAGGGCATGTTGTTCCGTCACGGTCGGCTTCCTGCAGCGGTATTCCCATGATCTCACGGTGTTTGAGTATATCCTCCGAAGCTCCGCTGCAGCCTGTCTGAACCAGTTTCTGGGTCATGACGCTGCAACTGCCCTTCATGAGAGTCCGGGCCAGCAGACCGGTTGCCATGGTCTTGCCGATCCCGGTATCGATCCCGGTGATTACAATAACTTTGCCCATTATCCGTATTACAAGTTCTCGGTTGCTGAACTGCCGGCCAAACATGGCTACTCTTTCCTGCGGAAGATACAAAACATCGGATGGTAGGTCAGATGCACGCCCGAGCCGGCAGGAAATGACGAACGGTAACGCTCGACAAACCTGCGGTGACGTGTTTTTGTCCATGTCTCGCGGGCCAGACTGTTGACCCCCGTCCGGCTGATATGCCGCAGTACCTCTTCCGGGCTTCTGAAATCGAGCTTTCGCGCCTCTTCGCGCAGTTCCACCGCGATAAACCAGGGTTCAGCCATATCCTGAAGCTCGGCAAGGGAATAGTAATTGAGTGCGCGTAGTTCCAGGAAGCTGATCTCAAGCATGTTCCTTCTTCCGAACGTACTGAAGGCGAGCAGTCCGCCCGGCCTGATGACTTCCGACATTCTCCGGAAAAATGAAGGCGTATCGGCCAGCCATTGTACGGTCGCGTTGGATGCCACAAGATCCAGCTGATCGGGCAGATCCCGGCAGCACTCGATATCCCCCGCAATGAAGGAAAAGTTACGCACGCCGTGTCTGAGAGCAGCATCGCGGGCAAGAGCGCCGCTTTCAGGAACAAGATCGTTTGCCACATAACATCCGGCCTCACAGCGTTCAAGCAGGACCTCCGTAAACGTTCCGGAACCGGAACCTATCTCCAGAACCCTCTCGAATGAGGGCTTGTCACCATCCCTGCAGATCAGTCCGGCCAGCTCGGATGCCATGCTTGCCTGAATGACCGCATAGCGTCGGTAACCCCGGAGGCGTTTTGCAAACCGTTGCCGGATCAACTCTTTGTTCATTTTTCCATGCATGCGCACACCTCCGGCCAGCTACTGAATGCAAAGAAGGGGAAGTGCGGCATATCTTCTGCTACAAGAGGTTCCAGCCCCCGCCAGGCATATTCCTGGGCTTTTGCCGGGAAGATCGTGTCGCGTTTGCCGATAAAAGCGTGCGTGTAACGCCATGAACGGGAAACGCCACTCTTTGCCTGCATAACGTTTTGCAGGATCGACGCAAGCTCCTCTTTCTGGTCGGACACGGTGCGCTTCGGGGCAATCTCAAGAAAACGCTCGAAGAAGGCTGAACTGCCGCACATACGCCGCATAAACCGCTCCCTGCTCTTTTCGGTATAGTTATCGAGCGTCGCCCGGAAAATTTCAGGAGGAATCCCTTCCTCGCGGCTGACCGGTGTCAGGGTGCCGTTGATTGCAAGCGCCCGGTCGATACCTTCCAGCCCGGCTTCGTATGCGGCCCAGACTCCGAGCGACCATGCTACAAGGGTACGTTCACGATACCCGGCAATACGGTCGAGAACATCGCGGGGTATGACAGTTGAATGGTAGTCATAGCAGAGCAGAACATCACGGGAGAAGCTTTCCGGCGTGCCGGCCTGGAGAAAATCCGCTACACGGCCATCCATTCCCCATCCGTTGAAGAAAATCAGCAGGCGGTCATGTCCTTTGCGATGTATCCAGCGGGTGATCATATAGTTCGGTGGCAAGTGACGAGTTACAAGTTTTTGTTAACAAATGATCAGTGTATGGCATGCAATATCCCGGGAATGGGAGCAATATCCTCCCACCCGATGTCCGCACGAAGGGACAACCTTATTCTCGCAGTATTTTCCGGCACCGTCGGCGGCCGCACCGGAAGCGCCAGAAACCCGGCGTTCCTCAAGGCTGCATCTGCACGTACCACATTTTCGTTCGTCCCCATGATAACCGGCACGATCTGGCTTGCACCGGCTGTGCGCATCCCTTTTTCCTGCAACGCCTCCCTCAACATCCCGGCAAGAGAGTGCAGATGGCGCCTTTCATCGCTCATTGTCCGCTGCTGTTCCAGCACCTTTTTGCTCCAGCCGAGGATCACAGGCGGCAGAGCGGTTGTAAAGATCAGGGTGCGCATGGTATTGACCAGATAGTCTCTTACCAGCCGGTCCGTTACCGCATAGGCCCCTGTGGAAGCAAACGCTTTCCCGAAAGTGCCGATAATGATGTCGATGTCTTTTGTCAATCCCGTGGCCTCGCACACCCCCTGGCCTGAACGGCCAAAGGTTCCGGCGCCGTGCGCCTCGTCGACAATAAGCATTGCCCGGTAACGATCTTTCAGCTCAACGAGCTTTTTCAGGTCGGCAAGGTCGCCGTCCATGCTGAACACCGACTCGGTCACGATAAACACCTGACGGTGTTTTCCGCGGTTCTCTTCAAGCAGGGCTTCCAGGTGATCGTAATCAAGGTGACGGTAGCGTTTGAAAGCAGCCTCGGCAATCCTGCCCCCGTCGATGATGCTCGCGTGGTTGAGCTTGTCGGAAAGAACAAGATCCTGCCGTGTCGAAAGTGCAGGCAGAATGCCGGTATTGGCATGATAGCCGCTGTTGAACACCAAGGCTGCTTCCCGCCCGTACAGGGCAGCAAGCATCGATTCCAACAGCCCGTAAAACCGGTGGTTACCGGTCAGCAGGCGTGACGAGGAGCTTGTAAGAGCAACGTGCGGCTCGTTGCCGGAGATTTCTTCCAGGTACTCCAGGGTCATGATCCTGTCGCCGCCGATGCCGAGGTAATCATTGGAAGACAGGTTCAGGAGAGAACGTCCCTCGAACTCGATCCTGCAACCCTTGCGATCCCCGATGTCAAACAGCCTTCTGAACCGGCGGTTCTTTTGCAACGCTTCCAGCTCTTTTTCCATGCTTTCAAAAACCGGCAGCATCACGGTCTCCCGTAAAAATGTTTCAGCTGATCCATGAAGGCCTGATCATCCGGGATGTCGCGTCCCCGGGTCGTCAGATAGCCGCCGGTAAGCAGGCCGTTGGCTCCAGCCAGCATCAGGAGACCCTGAAAATCCTTCATGACGGTCTCCCTGCCTGCGGCAAACTTGATGATCCTGTGAGGATGAGCAAGCCTGCATATAGCGAAAGTCTTGGCAATATCCGTAACCGCAGGAGTCGCCGCCCCTTCCAGCGGTGTCCCGTCTATCGGGGTCAGCACATTGAGTGGTATAACCGCAACATCCAGCGCCTGCAGTGCGTAGATAAAGTCAACCCGTTCCCGCATTGTTTCACCGACGCCCACGATCCCGCCGCAACAAACCGGAATGCCGTAGGTCCCGAGGAGCCGGATAGTGTCGATGCGATCATTGAGCGGGTGGCTGTCGGCAATAAGATCGCCGTAGCGTCCCGGAGCAACCTGAATATTGATGTTGTAGTGCGCGACGTCATGCTCGGCAAGCATCCGTACCGGCTCCTCGCCAAGGACGCCGAGGGATGCGCAGACACGAAGTCCGGGGTATTCTTCCTGCAGGAGATCGATGATGTCGATAATGTTCAGGAACTCCGGGTTGGTTTTCCTGTAGCCGTAACCGCTGGTGACGATGCCGAAATGCATGATGCCCGCTCTGTAGATATTTCCTGCCGATTTCAGAACACTTTCGGGATCAAGCAGAGAATATTGCTCCACGTCGGCACTGTTATGCAGTGACTGCGCACAAAAGCGGCAGTTTTCGGCGCAGGTGCCGGATTTCGCGTTGACGATGGAGCAGCTGTGGATGCCTTCTTCAAAGTCCGAAGCGTACCGGTTCCTTACCTTGTTGGCCAGGGAAAGAAGATCCGGCACATCCTCGCCGGGAAGGGCAGCAAGCTCCGCGGCAATCCCGTAAGGCAGCGGCTCGCCGTTTTCCAGGACGCGGTAAGCGTTCTTTATCGATGCGTTAATGGCTATCGCCGTCGTATGATTCCGCATGACTCTTGGCTGTGTTGCAGACCATTTTATTTTCGGATATGTGCCTCACCCGAGGAAAGCGCATGCATTTTTCCATCCTCCGCTTCAAGCATAAGCTCGCCGGTTCGGCTTATTCCCCGCACACGCCCCGTAAGGTTTTCGTTATGGTGTTCGACCCTGACCGGCCGGTCTTTCAGCCATGAATGCCGCTCCAGGTAAGGGAGAAGACCGCTCAGGTCTTCGGCTTCCAGCCACTTTTCGTACGGCGGCTCAAAACGGTTGAGAATGGCCGCCAGGATATCGGGCCGGCAATACTCCCTGCCGGATTCAAGAAAAAGGGAGGTTGCTGTCTCCTTTATCCTTTCGGGAATATCCCGCAGATTGATGTTGATTCCGACTCCCACAATGACAAAATGCGTCATATCGGGTTCGGACTCCATTTCGCAGAGTATCCCGCAGAATTTGCGTCCTTTTACCAGGATATCATTGGGCCATTTGATCATCAATCCCAGCCGGCCGACCGCGGTATCAAGAGCCTGATGAATCGCCGCCGCCGCAAGAAGCGGTATCTGGGGAAACCGCATCGGCGGAACGGATGGACGGAGAATAATCGAGAAGTAGAGGTTTACGCCCGGCGGGGACACCCACTCTCTGCCCATCCTGCCTCGCCCTCCGGTCTGGGTATCGGCCGCAATGACGCTGCCTTCGGCGGCTCCCTGACGTGCAAGGATCTTCGCTTGCAGATTCGTCGAGTCCACCTCCTCATGAAACACCAGGTTCCTGCCGAAACGCTTCGTGGTGAGCAGGGGTGAAACCTCTTCCGGAACCGGAATACAGGGGCCGCCATCCAGCCTGTAGCCCCTGCCCGTAACTGCTTCTATGGTGTAGCCTTGGTTGCGGAGCTGTGAAATGTGCTTCCATACCGCACTCCTTGTCATACCGAATTCACGGCATAACTCGCCGCCCGACAGGTAGCCGTCCGATGTGCGGAGGCGGTTGAGGATGTTCGCTGTCAGTGTATTCATGAATGTTCCAAAAAGCATGTTACGCTCGATTGTCAACCGGAAGATAGTTTGCGGTTGACAAGTTTGCAAGCACAAATGAGGAGATGTTCTTGTTTAGCGATACTTTATGAAGCACTGTCGCTTCGCCGGCCGCGCGGGCGCTCGCCCTTTTCAGGAAGCCGCGTTTCTTCACGCGGCGGAGTCCGCATCAAGTGCGGGATGATTTCTCCAACTTCTTCCTCTTTTTTGCATCTTTCCTGAAAAGTGGGAATGGCGATGCAGGAATTGTTTTCCGGTACGGATTTTGAGATGGCACAACCGCGGTGGCTGGTGCTGTTTTTGGGGCTGCCGGTTGTGTGGTGGCTTGAAAGGAGACGCAGACTCAAGGGGCGGGGGATGATGTTTCCCGGTGTCGGCAGGCTGAGTGCCAGCGGGTTGGCAACGGGCGGCGCATGGGCTCGTCTGCCCATATGGTTTATCTGGATAGCGGTGGTGCTGGCTGTGCTGTCGGCGGGCAGGCCTCGGATGCTGGTGGAACGGCCGGCGGTTTCAACCAGGGGGGTGGATATCGTCTTGGCTATGGATATTTCTGAATCGATGCTGCAGGGAGGTTTCGGCGGCAACAGCCGCCTCGAGGCGGCAAAGGAGGTTGCACTGCGCTTTATCCAACGCCGCCCGAAGGACAGGTTCGGGCTGGTGCTGTTCCGGGGGAAAAGTTTCACGCAGTGTCCGTTGACACTGGATCACCGGGTGCTTGGCACGTTGGTGAAAAACGTTTCGGTCAATGCTATCGGTGATGAGGGTACGGCTATCGGTTCGGCGATTCTTGCAGGGACGAACCGGTTGAAAGCCTCGGTGTCGAGGGAAAAAATTATGGTGCTCCTGACGGATGGAGAGAATAACTCGGGAGAGATCGGGCCTTTGACAGCAGCGGAACTTGCAGCAGGTGAGGGAGTGCGCATCTATGCGATAGGTGCGGGACCGGACCGAGTGAACAGGATCGGCCCGTCTGAAAACATCGCAGCAATTGCTGAGGAACGCGGCAGGTTTAACGAGCAAACGCTTCGGGAGATTGCCCGCCTGACAGGAGGACACTATTTCCGGGTATCGGACAAACGGGGTTTGGAAATATCTTTCCGGGAGATCGACATGCTGGAACGCCGCCGCTTTGATGGCCGGATGGAAGAGGAATGGATGGAACTCTACCCGTGGCTGGTGTTTCCGGCATTGGTTCTGCTTTTTACAGGGCTGGTATTGGGAAATACGAGGTGTCTCAAAATCCCGTGAATAGCATGCTGAAGGCCGGTATCGGGTTTCGGGGTCGGATTGATAGTGCTGTGTGTCAGGCTGGTTTGATGGCTTGATGTCGGGAAGATATGGGAAAAAAAGAAACGCCGAATGGAAATCGTCTGTTTCGCATACCCTGAGCGGTTATCTGTGTTTCTGCTGCTTCTGCCGCTTGGAGGCGTGCTTGCCTGGGGGATTTGGCGGAAATTCAGGGCCTTGAAGATGCTGGCTGATGACGAGCTTGCCGAGGGTTTGTTTGGCTGCTGGGATATGCGCCGGGAGGCCGGAACCCGGCTGATGCAGTTCTTCGCGGTGAGCTTTTTGCTTGCCGCATGGTGCGGGCCTCAGCTTTGTTCAGGGGAGAAGCTGGTGCGGCGCGAAGCCCTCGATATTGTCTATGTGCTGGATGTGTCGAACAGCATGCGCGCAAAAGATGCTTCTCTGGACCGCCTGCAAAGTGCTAAGGAAGAGATGCTGAGAATCAGCAGAGGCTTCGACCGGGGTCGAAAAGGCCTTGTTGCTTTTGCGGGTTCGGCGGTTCTTCAGTGTCCGTTGACAACCGATCAGCAGGCATTCGAGATCATGCTAAGCGTGGCATCTCCCGATCTTGTCGAGGCGCAAGGGACGAATTTCAGTGCAGCGCTCGATATGGCCCTGGAGATGTTCCGAACCGGGGGGAAAGCGGAAGGAGTGCCCGGTGTCAGGGTAATTGTATTTGCAAGCGACGGTGAAGACCACGGGGGAGCGCGCTCCGCTACGGCCCGTGATCTGTCGAAGAGAGGCGTGAAGCTTTTTGTGATCGGGGTCGGGGAGGAAAAGCCGGTTGCCATACCGTTTGAGGAGGCAACCGGTGATCCGGCTTCCGTCAAACGGGACTCAAAGGGAAGGCCGGTTTTAACATCGTTCAGGCCGGAGCTGCTCAGGCAGCTTGCTGAGGATGCGGGCGGGATGTTTCTGCACAGCCGCGGAGCTGAACGGGCATCAAACCGGGTTCTGGAGGCTCTCGGGGCGATAGAAGCCGATGGACGGTGGGTACGAGAGCCGCTTTACCGCGAAGAGGTGTACCAGTACTTCGTGCTTTTGTCGGTTGTGCTGTTGCTGACTGCAAAGGGCTGGAGCGGGGGAACGAAAAAACGGAACGGCAGGAGGGTGATTTCACTTCCCTCCGAGAGAAAGGAAACAGCCGGCAATCCCCGGTAGTTCCGATACGTCGTAGCATCCGGCTCGCTGGATTATTGCGTAAAGATTGTTACATTGAACCCTGATGACTGTTCATGCATCTAAGGACCTAAAACACTAAGCACTACCTATGGAGCAGCAGCAACCACAGCGGAAGAAAACTTTTGAGCCTCTGGAGAAAGCCAAGCTTGCCATGAAGCTTGTCAACAATCCGGACTTTGAACGGGAAATCGATGAATATGTCAGCGGTAAGGGTTATGACGAGCACAGCGTAAATTATTTCAAGAATCAGATTGCTATTCAGCAAAAGCTTCAGGCTGAAGGAGGAAAATTACTGGACACAAGCGGCCAGATTGTTTCCATGGTGATCGGTGCTCTGGCTGATAGCTGGCAGAACACGGTAGCCAAAAACAACAAACAAAATCCCTGAGCGCTATCGGTTAGTCTTTCCCGGCGGCTCCACCATACCTGATTCCCGCAAGCAGCGCCATATCCTGTTTCCATGCTACAAGGTCGTTCGGGCTGAATTTCCTGAGATGGCTATGGCCGCAGGCGCGTGCCATGACTTTCATCATATTGACCGAGTTCTGCAGAAAGTTGTGCAGCCGTTGTGCTGATTCGTCAATAACAATTCTTTCGCGCAGTTTTTCATCCTGGGTAGCGACACCGACCGGGCAGTGGTTGTTATGACATGCGCGCATGCCGAGGCAGCCAACCGCCTGGATCGCTGCGTTGGCTATGGCGATGCCGTCTGCTCCCAGGGCGAGCGCCTTGACGAAGTGCGATTCGATGCGCAGTCCTCCGGTTATGATGAGCGTGACATGGCCTGCGGTGCGATTGTCGAGGTGCTGTCTTGCCCTTGCGAGTGCGGGGATTGTCGGAACGGCGATATTGTTTTTCAGGAGGTTGGGAGATGCTCCGGTGCCCCCGCCCCTTCCGTCAAGAATGATGTAATCAACACCAACCTCGAGCGCGAAGTCGATATCTTCCTCGATGTGCTGGGCGGACAGTTTAAAGCCGACGGGTATTCCTCCCGTTGCTTCGCGTACTTCTTCGGCTACCCTCTGGAAATGTTCGGGGGTGACGAGTTTCCTGAAGCGGGATGGTGATTTCGCGTTCGTGTGCGGGGCGAGTCCCCTCACCTTTGCAATTTCCTCGCTAACCTTGTCTGCGGGCAACATGCCCCCTACCCCGGTTTTTGCCGCCTGCCCCGCCTTGAAATGAAACGCCTGACACCGGGTGACCTGCTCGACATCCCATCCAAACCCGCCCGGAGCAAGTTCATAGAAATAGCGCGAGTTTTCGGTGCGTTCGGCTTCGAGCATACCGCCTTCACCGGAGCAGATTCCGGTTCCTGAAAGCTCGGCTCCTCTGGAAAGTGCTATCTTGGTTTCCCTGCCAAGCGCTCCGAAACTCATGTCACTCACCAGGATTGGTATCTCGAGATCAAGGGGCTTTTTCGCGTTCGGCCCGACAACAAGTTTTGAACCGACATGTGCTTCTTCCAGCAGGGGAGGCCGTGCAAGCTGCGCGGTGAGTATCTGGATGTCTTCCCATCGGGGGAGTTCGGTCAGGGGGACGCCCATAGCCGAAACCGGGCCGTGTGCGCTGAATGCCGAAGGAGCTGTGGATGCGAGACTGTGAATATAACCGTTGAAGGGTTCCTCAGGGCCGTCTTTCATGTCTGCATAGAGCCCGTGGTAAGCATCACGCCGCCGCGGCTGGGGGTGCTCACGGCTCCACTGAAGAACTTCCGCTTCATCGACATAGACCGCATTGGCTTTTCGGTCGATCCATGCGGAGAATTTATGCAGGACTTCGTTGTTGTTATATTCGCTGATACCGGTATCATAGCGGTAATCCCACCCGTGCACACCGCAAAGCAGGTTCCGGCCATCGATCAAGCCGTCTGCCATGAGCGCCCCGCGGTGGAGGCATCTCCCGTAAAGTACGGAAACATCATCACCATAGCGGATGACAACAAGGTCAATGTCTGCGACAAGTGCGTAGTGAGGTTTTTTCTCCTCAAGCTCGCTCCAGGTTGCAACTTTAACTTTTTTTGTCTTAACATTGTTATACATGAGCAGATAGCGTTTGGTTATATCTCTTAAGATAATCATTAAACCGTTGAACATATGCAGTTTGATCCGAATAAATTCACCGTCAAGGCACAGGAAGCTCTGCAGTCGGCGGCAACGCTTGCAGGCAGCAGGCAGCATCAGCAGATAGAGCCGACGCACCTTCTTCAGGTCATGTTGAGTGACAGCGGAAATATAGGGTTCCAGATAGCGCAGAAGCTGGAGGTACGTGTCGATAATCTGCTTTCTGTCCTCGACCGTGAACTCGATCGTATCCCGAAAGTTACAGGGGCGTCAGCGACCGGTCAGTATATTTCCCAGGAGCTGGGGAAGGTATTTGACGTTGCTTTAAAGGAGGCGGAGAACCTGAAAGATGAGTATATCAGCTCAGAGCACCTGTTTATAGCTATGAGCGAAGCGGGTGTAAGGATTTCGCCTGTTATGCGGGATGCCGGACTGAACCGGGACGCCGTTCTCAAGGTGATGGCCAACATTCGCGGCTCACAGCGCGTTACCAGTCAGACCGCGGAGGATACCTACAACTCGCTGAAAAAATATTCACGCAACCTGAACGATCTTGTCCGCAAGGGGAAGCTCGATCCGGTTATAGGCCGTGATGAGGAAATCCGGAGAGTTCTGCAGATTCTCAGCAGGAGAACCAAAAACAACCCCGTGCTGATCGGTGATCCTGGTGTCGGTAAGACAGCCATTGCGGAGGGCATCGCACAGCGTATCGTTGCCGGTGATGTTCCCGAGAACCTGAGGAGCAGGCAGATTGCGGCACTCGATATCGCACAGCTGGTTGCCGGGGCGAAGTTCCGCGGGGAATTCGAGGACCGCCTCAAGGCGGTGATCAAGGAAGTGCAGGATTCCAACGGGGAGATCGTTCTGTTCATCGACGAGATGCACCTGCTGGTTGGCGCCGGATCGGCCGAAGGGGCAGTTGACGCGGCAAACATTCTCAAACCGGCGCTTGCCCGCGGGGAACTGCGCTGTATCGGCGCGACAACTCTTGACGAGTACCGCAAGCATATTGAAAAGGATGCGGCTCTCGAAAGGCGTTTCCAGACGGTTATGGTTGATCAGCCAAGCGTCGAGGACACGGTTTCTATTTTGCGCGGCCTGAAGGAAAAGTATGAGATTCATCACGGTGTCCGTATCATGGACTCGGCAATCATCGCGGCTGCTGAACTTTCAGACCGTTACATTTCGGAGCGTTTTCTGCCCGACAAGGCTATCGACCTCATCGATGAGGCGTCTTCGAGGCTGCGCCTGGAAATGGACAGCGACCCGGAAGAGCTCGACAAGGTCAATCGCGAGATCCGCCGTCTGGAAATAGAGCGTGAAGCCCTGAAAAGGGAGCTGTCCAGAGAGTGAGGTTCTGAGGGTGGTTGGATGTTTTATGAGGTTTCTTTTTATTGAACGACTAAAATTATTGGCACTATGAACGTGAGAAGGGATGTGTTTGTATTGCTGCTGGTGCTTTTGAGCACGGCAAGTACTCCGGTGTTCGCGGGATGGAACCCTCATGAAGAGGAGAGAGCGCGGCAGACGATCCGTCTGTTTCAGAAAACAGATCCGACTCTGCAGGTTTTTTTTGACAAGGCTCACGGGTACGCTGTTTTTCCTGACGTTTACAAGGGCGGCATATTGTTGCTGGGCGGTGCCCGGGGCAAGGGGTATGTATACGAACAGGAGCGTTTGATCGGCCGCTCTTCGATCACCCAGATCAACGTTGGCCCTCAGCTTGGGGGACAGGCGTTCGCGGAAATTGTTTTTTTCCGCAGCAAGTCGGACCTTGAAGATTTCAAGAAAGGCAATTATGAGTTGAGTGCCCAGGCCAGTGCGATAGTCGTGACAGCAGGTGTGGCTACCAAAAGCGAGTATTCGGATGGTGTCGCAATATTCGCGCTGCCCAAAAGCGGTCTCATGGCGGAAGCCTCGGTAGGCGGCCAGAAGTTCTCTTTCGAACCGTATTACGATTAATAGCTGGTTCGCCTGATGACGAGATGGTTTGCAAGAGGCGGAAAACCGGGGAGAACAGGTCGGACGGGGGAGCGCATTAAATCAGGTGGCAGCGGGCAGCAGCTATCAAGCTGATTTTATCGAACAACGATTTTTGCAGGGTAATTAACAATGAGCTATGAAGTAGTGGTGGGTCTTGAAATCCACTGTCAGTTGAATACAAAAAGCAAGGCTTTCTGCGGCTGTTCGACCGAGTTCGGCAAGCCCGCGAACACCAATGTCTGCCCGGTATGTCTTGCGCTTCCCGGTGCCTTGCCGGTACTGAACCGGCGTGTGGTTGAGGATGCGGTCAAGCTTGGACTGGCAACAGGCTGTACTATTGCACCGCGATCGATCCTTGCCCGTAAGAACTATTTTTATCCCGACCTTCCGAAAGGTTATCAGATTTCGCAGTATGAGGAGCCTGTTTGCTCCGGGGGTACGGTTCGTGTCGATACCGATGAGGGGCACAAGGATGTCCGGCTTGTCAGGATCCATATCGAGGAGGATGCGGGGAAGTCCATACACGACATCGGGGACGATACCTTTATCGATGTCAACCGGTGCGGTGTTCCCCTTCTCGAGATAGTGAGTTATCCAGACATCCGTTCGGTAAGGGAAGCCTCATTGTATCTGCAGAAGCTGCACCAGATCGTCAAATATCTTGGTATTTCGGACGGCAACATGGAAGAGGGGAGCTTGCGCTGTGATGCCAACGTTTCCGTGCGTTTGAAAGGAGCCGAAAAGTATGGCACGAGAACCGAGATCAAGAATATGAACTCTTTCAAGAGTGTTGAAAAGGCCATCGAGTATGAGGAGATGCGTCATATCGATATCCTGGAGAACGGCGGAACGATTGTGCAGGAAACCCGCCTCTGGGATGCAGACAAGCAGGAAACCCGTTCGATGCGCGGCAAGGAGTTCGCTCATGACTACCGCTATTTTCCGGACCCGGACCTTGTTCCTATCCGGATTGACAATGAGATGCTCGAGCGTTTGAAACTGGAGCTTCCCGAGTTTCCTAATGCGCGCGCCGAACGTTTTGTGCAGGAATTCGGTATTCCTGCTTATGATGCGGGGGTGCTGACGGCAGAGCGGGAAGTTGCGGACTACTTCGAGGCGGTTGTTCGTGCCTGTGGCGATGCCAAGGCAGCGTCGAACTGGGTGATGGGAGAGGTGCTGAGGAAGCTCAAGGAGAGAAACGTACCCGTTACATCGTTCTCGGTTTCACCCGAGCGCCTTGGCGACCTTGTCGGTCTCATTGCAGGCGGAACAATCAGCAATACCATTGCCAAACAGGTGTTCGAGCGCATGCTGGAAACCGGTGACGGTGCCAGGACTATTGTAGAGAAGGAGGGGCTTGCCCAGGTTTCGGATACCGCCGAGATCGAAAAAGCTGTTCAGGGAGTTATTGAGGCGAACCCCGGTCAGGTGGGGCAGTACAGGAGTGGGAAAACCAAAGTTTTCGGCTTCTTTGTCGGTCAGTGCATGAAAGCGATGAAAGGCAAGGCAAACCCGGTGGTGGTGAATGAAATCCTGAAACAAAAGCTTGAAGGGTGAAACAGCGGTTTTTCTGTCAGGAATCGCTGAAAAGGCCGTAATCCTGTTGGTCTTGAGGTTGTTTTTCGACGGCGTCGGGGTTTATGACTTCTATTTTCTGACGTGCATCGTTGAGTCTTTTCCTGCACATGCCTGCAATTTTAAGCCCTTCCTCGTAAAGCTTGATGGATCGATCAAGACCGGTGTCGGGGTTTTCCATTTCTCCGGTTATCTCTTCAAGTCTGGCGATAAGCTCCTCTATGGTGGCTTTTTTCTGGCTCATGGATCCAAGCGTGAGGATGAGGGTTTACGGTTTGTTTCTCAGGTAACATAGCCAAAGACACGGAGTATTCAAAGAGAGAGGAGAGTCGGTCGGCAGTCTGCTTATGGGTTATGTTATGATCGTACTCGTACTCAGCATAGCGGTAATCGTAATCGGTGATATCGGGTTGGGGGTTATGTGTCAGATGTTCAGCTGCCTTAATAATAGGCACCTCTATTTATTTATTGTCATGAGCGTTTCAACAAAGGCTCAATAATAGTAAGTTTATTAAAAACAATCTGTTATAATGTATTTATAGTGAGATTATTCCTCACCTGTCGGGTGAAAGTGAAAGCTGATAAAGAGTCGCATTTGTTGAAACCCTTCGGGATTGCCGATCATACCGAATCTGCTTCGTTACAGTGAACTTGCGGTAGTTCACTACAGCGGCGTTCCCTGTGCCTTGTATCTCCGGCATGTTCGACAATCGCTCAATTTAGGTTGTAACTTGTCACTGGTTTCTCGTCACTTTTGAAAGGACAGTATGAAGTTTGTTGACAGCGCAAAAATACATGTCAAAGCCGGAAACGGCGGAGACGGCTGTATGAGTTTTCGCAGGGAGAAGTATGTGCCGAAAGGGGGGCCTGACGGCGGAGACGGAGGGCGGGGGGGACATGTATATCTCAGGGCAAACCCCCAAATGGCGACGCTGCTTGATTTCAGATACAGGAAACACTATGAGGCCGGAAGGGGCTCTCACGGTCAGGGGGCAAGAAAGAACGGGAAAATGGGAAAGGATGTCGTGATACCTGTTCCATGCGGGACTGTTGTCAGGAAGGCCGAGAGCGGGAAGCTTATCGCCGACCTTACCGAAGACGGTGAAGAGATGCTTGTGGCCGAAGGCGGCAGGGGAGGCAGGGGAAATCCGCATTTTGCGTCCGCTACCCACCAGGCGCCGAGATATGCTGAGCCGGGAGGTAAAGGGGAGCAGCTTGAGATTGAACTTGAGCTTAAACTGATAGCCGATGTAGGACTTGTAGGGTTTCCCAACGCCGGAAAGTCGACGCTGATCTCGGCGATGAGTGCGGCCAGACCGAAAATAGCCGATTATCCGTTTACAACGCTTGTACCGAATCTTGGCATCGTTCAGTACAGGGACTACAACTCTTTTGTTATGGCGGATATTCCGGGGATTATCGAGGGAGCCGCAGAAGGACGGGGCCTCGGTCTTCAGTTCTTGAAACATATCGAGCGTACAAAAGTGCTTGCCATACTGATTTCTGTGGATTCGGAAAATATTGCCGCTGAATATGCCATGCTTCTTGGGGAAATGGAACGTTTCGATCCGCGGTTGCTGCGGAAGCCGAGGGTTGTTGTGATTACAAAAATGGATGTGGCCCCGGAAGATTTCAACTGTCCTGCATTTGAGGACGGGGTGATGGTACTGCCGGTTTCAAGTGTGACAGGGCAGGGGATTGAAGTATTGAGGGACGAGTTGTGGAAGAGAGTAAATTAAGGGTGCCTTCAGGTACAAACATAGCAACAATGCTGACATCAATAGATATTACTATAAGAACAGCACGTCTTTCCGATGCGGCAGCGATCGAGGGGATTTCATCTCTCTATGCGGAGAAGGGTTTTATACTGAAACGAACCCCGGAGAATATTATCGAGAATATTCGTAATTTTTTTGTCGCTGAGCAAAACGGTATGATTATCGGTTCATGTGCAATATCGTTTTTTACTCTTTATCTGGCCGAAATTCGGACGCTTGCCGTAGTCGATACGTTCAAGCGGCAGGGAGTGGGCACCATGCTTGTCGGGAAAGCCGAGGAGGTGCTGCATGAAGAAGGTGTCAAAACCGTTTTTGTCCTGACGCTCAGTCCTGGTTTCTTCCTGAGCCTGGGCTACCGTGAGGTGGAAAAGGAGACGTTTCCGCAGAAAATCTGGCGGGACTGCACCAACTGCCCGAAACTCATGGCCTGCGATGAGATCGCCATGATCAAGGAGCTTGACGGGGTGTGAAATCCGAACATCTATTTCACGGGGCGGCGACTTTTCAGGCGCTATCGCTTTCTGCGGGTAGTTATTATACGGGATATCAAGCTTTTTGCCTTTTGAATTTTTACTTTTGACTTTATTCAATACGTGATTATCCAGGAAGTTATTGTTAAAAACAAGGCAGGTTTGCATACCAGGCCGGCTGCGGCGGTTGTCAAGCTTGCCTCACGGTTCAAGTCTGACTTTTTTATAGAAATGCGCGGCTCTGAAGTAAACGCGAAATCAATTATCGGGGTCATGAGCCTTGCTGCCCCAAAGGGGACGAAACTTATCCTGAAGCTTGACGGCGAGGATGAGGAGGAGGCGGCCAAGCAGTTAATTGATTTTTTTGAGCAGGGTTTCGGCGAACAGTAGGAACAGGCACTCTTATGGGTACCGCTATTCAAGGCACCTCTATTCATTGTCATGGGCGGTTCAAGCGCGAGGCGGACGGAGTGCAGAAACCGAAGTGTAGCCCGACACATGAGGATTTCAAGTGCCGCTCAACGAAATAATCAGGGCGTGGAACAAATTAACAGCACCTCTATTAATTGCCATGAGCGGTTCAAGTGCAAGGCGAACGGAGCACAGAAACCGGAGTGTACACGCAGTACATGAGGATTTCGAGCACCGTTCAACGAAGCGATTGAGTCGCGGAATAGATAGAGACGCCTTTATTCCGAGGTGTGCCTTTGAAAACCATGCATATTGCTTTTGTCAGCCCGTTTTTTCCCCTGAAAGGCGGGATCGCGCGGTTCAGCTCAACTTTGCACCAGGTGCTCCTGAAAAGAGGGCATGAGGTAAAGGCGATTTCTTTCCAACGGTTGTATCCCCGCATTCTTTTTCGGGGAAAGGCGGTCTATGAACCGGGAATCTCCCGCGAGCTGGATAACGGAGTTATCCCTCTGCTCGACCTTCTTAATCCTCTGACCTGGTTTTCCACAGCAAGACATATCAAACGTGCACGGCCTGATATCATGGTCTGCGCGTATTGGATGGGTTTACTGTCGCCTGTCTACGGTTTACTCAGGCGTATTTCCGGGGCAAAGATGATCGTGCTGATGCATAATTTTACATCACATGAGCGGTTTGTTGCAGAAAAGAGGCTTCGGAACCTTCTGATCGAGACCGCGGACGGCGTGGTGACGCTTTCGAAACATGTCGCCCGCCAAATGGAGGAAGCTTATCCGGAGATACCGGTCGGAGTTATGTTTCATCCTGTATACAGCCCGACCGGCGCTTTGCCCTCCAGGGAAGATGCACGCAGCAAGCTCGGTACGGACGCCGGTGCACCGGTATTGCTTTTTTTCGGTTATGTAAGGGAGTACAAGGGGCTTGATATTCTGATTGAGGCAATGCCGGAGGTCATTCGCCGTCATCCGGGAACTCAGCTTGTTGTTGCCGGAGAGTTCTATTATGGTGAGAAGATGTTCAGGGAACGTATCGACAAGCTTGGTATAAAGGAGCAGGTGAGGGTCTATGCGGAGTTTGTCTCCGGGGAACGCATGCCGCTGTTTTTCTGTGCGGCCGATGCTGTGGTACTGCCTTACAAGGAAGCGTCCCAGTCCGGTGTCGTGCAGCAGGCTTACGGTTTCGGATGTCCGGTCATCGTTTCCCGTAAAGGCGGGTTGCCGGAATATGTGCGTGAAGGAGAGACCGGAGTTGTGGTTGATGCTCTCGATCCTGAGGCACTCGCAGAAGGGATCTGCGGTTTTCTCAGCAACAGGGGGAGTATCCCTTACAGGGAAAATGTTGAAAAGTATGTCCGGAAACTTTCGTGGGAAGCTTTTGCGGATAAGCTTGAGGTTTTCGTGGAGGAGGTGATCACATGAGCGATACTGAAGAAGCGGTATACGTGATTGTGGTGAACTGGAACAACGCCGAGGATACGATTCGGTGCCTCGACTCACTCTCCGGAGTACGCTTTCCGGGTATCAGGGCACTGGTGGTTGATAACGGGTCAACCGACGGTTCGGTTGAACGCATCAGAGAGCGTTATCCCGGGTGCGGCCTGCTGGAACTCGATCGGAATACGGGCTTTGGTGGCGGATGCAATGCAGGTCATGCACGGGTTTTTAAGGAAGGGGCCGGGTATGTTGTCTTCCTGAACAACGATACAGTAGTCGATCCGGGATTTCTCGAACCGCTGATCGCTCCTTTTCGGAGCAGCGGCGATGTTGCGATAACGGTCCCGCGAATCTACTTCATGGATTATCCTGAACGGATATGGTATGCCGGCGGTGAGGTAAACCTGTGCACGGGCAGGATCGCTCACCGGGGCATCCGGAAGAAGGACGGCAGATGTTTCGCGGTTTCGGGTGAGACAGGTTACGCTACCGGGTGCTGCCTTGCGATGCGTGCCCGGGATTTCAGCCGAACGGGAGGATTTGACCCGAGTTTTTCGATGTACGGTGAAGATGTTGACCTGTCACTCAGGATACGATTGTCCGGGAAGAAGATTCTGTATGTACCCGCGTCGAGAGTCTGGCACAGGGTGAGCGCATCCGCAGGCGGCGAGCTGAATCCCGGAAAACTTTGGCGAAAAAACCTGTCGTTGCTGAAACTGTTTGCCAAATACCGTGCCTGGCTGGGAGTAGGCGCTTGTCTGCTGCTTATGCCTTTTCGGCTTTTACGGGGTGTGCTGTCTGTTATTATTTTTAAAAGGAGATAGGTTGAAGGAAAGGATAGAGGTGCGTTGAACTTTGCTTTTATGCATCATCGTTCAGTTCAGGAAACCATAGGTTCATGAATCGGTGACAATGATTGATGGAAAGGTGACCATAGCCAGAGAGGCGGGGCTTTCCTTCGTTGGGTTTATAGCCGGGCAGGGTTTGCGGTTTCTCCTCAACCTTGTCGTCGCCAAGCTGCTCGGTGCCGAACACCTTGGTGTTTACGCCCTTTCGCTTGCCGTTATCCAGATCGCCGAGGTGCTTGCTGTGGGAGGCCTGGACGCGGGAGTACTTCGATTTGTTAATCTGCACGGAACCCGGCCGGAGAAGCAGGGCGGTCTTATCGCTGCGGCTCTGAAAACATCCCTGCTCTTCTCTCTGGCAGTTACTCTTCTTGTTGTTGCTGTTTCGGGTTCTCTTGTCGCCGTGCTCGACGGTGACAACCTGCTTTACCTGACGCTTATCTGCTATGCGTGTTCGGTGCCCTTTCACGTACTTATTGCCGTTGCAGGACATGCCGTTCAGGCATACAGGAAGCTTCGCCCGAAAATCATCGCCGGACAGATACTTGTTCCGGGAGGAATGCTGCTGCTTATTCTGCTGATCAACGCTGTTGCGGGAGGAACGCCGGCACTGATTTTTTCCCTGCCAGCCGCTTCGGTTGCCGGGTTTGTCTGGATATGGCGACAGATGCACGGAATCACCGGGGTCTCGGCGAAAAACGTGCTGCATGCCAAACCTGAGAAGGAGATGCTGGCATACGCGCGTCCTCTGATGCTGGTTGCTCTTATGGGCATGGTAAGTCACTGGCTGGACATTCTGATGCTTGGCTGGTATGCCGGTGCGGAAACCGTTGGTTTCTATCAGCCGGCGGTCAGGACAGCCGGCCTGGTGCGCTCGGTTTTTCTTGCTTTTGCCGGCATCGCGGCCCCGATATTTGCGAGTATGCACAGCCGCGGGGAAATAATCGAGCTGGAAAAACTGTTCAGGGTTGTGAACCGATGGGTGATGATGGTAGCCGTACCGCCGGCAGTGCTGCTGGTGGTGGTGCCGGATAGCATACTGGCAATGTTCGGAGATGCCTTTACCGTTGCGTCGCCAGTACTGGTCGTGCTTGCTCTGGCGGTGCTGGTGCAGTCCTTTTTCGGACTGTATGACACCGTACTGCAGACGACCGGTTATTCGAAGATCTGTTTCATAAACGGGGCGGCAGGGCTTGCAGTGCATGCCTCGCTCAATATGCTGCTTATTCCTCTCTACGGGATGACCGGTGCAGCGTGGGCGCTGCTGGCGGTCTACCTTCTGGTTGGTGCGGCAAGAGCTGCCGAAGTCCGGATACTCCTCGGTATCCATGCGTTCGGTACTTCAATGATCAAACTCCTTTTTGCCGGCATCGTATCCGGCATGGTGCTTGCAGCAACAGAGCCTTTTCTTGAATCCCTGCATGTCGCTGTATCGCTTGCTGGGGGAATGCTGCTTGTTTTTGCGGTATATTTGCTGCTTATCAAGCTGATGCAGTTGGAACAGGACGAGCTGGGCGTTATTTTGGAGCTGTTTTCTTTTGTCAAGAAATAGTTAAGAGGGATATCAAGGGCATCTCCGAAACTCCTTTGCGTACTGGATACCGCCTGTTCGACGAAGTAATCTATGTATGCAACAAAAACAAGGTGTCCTCGAGTCCCGGAAGAGGCATGAAGAGCTCAGTGAAAAACACGATTCTGCCGTTTTTTGCCGCCCTGTTGGGGTATCTGTTTCTCACAGCAGGTCTGTTCTATCCGGTTGTTTTCCAGGGTCAGGTACTGATTTCTCCGGATAGTGTAAGCCCTATGGCGACATCGATTGCGCTTGACGCAGTGCATGAAGAAACCGGCAGTTACCCTTTGTGGCAGCCGTGGTCTTTTTCTGGGATGCCCACGGTTGAAGCCTTTACCTATCTTAACGGCCTGTATTATCCGGGTATTTTTTTCGGTTTTTTCCAGATAGAAGGCCTGTTTCTGCAACTGCTTCATTTTGTGTTTGCCGGATTGGGCGGTTTTGTTGTGCTGCGGCAGTTCAGGCTTCACGGCGCAGCGGCGTTTCTCGGCGGGGCGGCATTCATGCTTACGCCCTATATGGTGACGATGTTTGTCTATGGTCACGGGAGCCAGCTTATGACCGCGGCGTATATGCCGTGGGTGATATGGGCTGCGCTTCGGCTTCTGGACGGTATGCGTCCGTCGGATATGGGAATCCTCGCCCTCCTGGCGGGAATGCAACTGCAGCGTGGTCATGTCCAGATTGCCTACTATACCTGGTTGCTGCTTTTTTTGCTGGTTGTGCTGAAGATTACAACCGGTTCGTCCTCTGCAGCCGAGGGTGTTAAAAAGACCGCCATGGTTGCTGTAGCCCTCGGTATTGGGGTCGTCATTTCTGCGGCAGTGTATCTTCCGGTTTTCGAATATACCCCCTTTTCGGTGCGCGGAGCCGGAAGCGGGGGAGGGGCTGCCTATGACTATGCCACCATGTGGTCCATGCACCCCCAGGAATACATAACCTACCTGCTTCCGGGTGCGGTTGGGTTCGGGGGAATTGCCTACTGGGGCAGGATGCCGTTTACCGATTATCCTAACTACGCAGGGATTGTGGTTCTTTTCCTTGCGCTTGCCGGGGTTATCGCCGAGCGGAAGAAGGCGTGTACCTGGTTTCTTGCGGGAGGGGTTCTGCTGATGGGTTTTCTTGCTTTCGGCCGATATTTCAGTCCGGTATACGATCTGTTTTACCATTTTGTGCCGTTTTTCAGCCGTTTCAGGGTGCCTTCCATGGCACTGATCGTGGTTTCCCTGAATCTTGCGCTGCTTGCGGGGTTCGGACTGCATGCGGTTATGGAGGGGATCAGGGGAAAAGGGCTGTTTATCCTGAAAGCAGGGGCGCTGGTTATCGCGTTGTGCATGCTTGTTTTTCTGCTGGCTGAACAGCCTTTTGAACGGTTTCTCCGTTCTTTGTTTCCGGTGCCCCCGGTTGAAAGTCCTGAGCTTGCCGGGCTGGTTAATCAAGTGCGATGGGATCAGTGGAAAAGCAGTTTCCTCGGGCTGGTGTTTTTCGGCGGATTGTTCGCCGCCCTCGTCTGGCTCCGATCGAAGAAGGTGATTGGAGCAACTTTTGTCGGGGTGTTTGTTATGGTACTCTCTCTTGCCGACCTGCTCAATGTCAACCGTCAGATCGTTTTCCCTTTGGACGGGTCTCTCCGTTCTTCCCAGCTTGTTCCGGGAAGTTATCTTGAGCAGGCGTTTTCGGCAGATGGAGTAACCGGTTTTTTAAATGACGAACCAGGTGTTTTCAGGATTTACCCTGTCGGGCCGCTTTTTGGAGAAAACAAGTTTTCGGTGTTCGGCATCCAGTCCACGGGAGGCTACCATCCTGCAAAGCTTCAGGTTTACGATGAGATGCTCAGG
Source organism: Chlorobium sp. (assembly GCA_028277485.1). Classification (GTDB taxonomy): domain Bacteria; phylum Bacteroidota; class Chlorobiia; order Chlorobiales; family Chlorobiaceae; genus Prosthecochloris. The sequence goes on along the minus strand of JANQGE010000070.1, from coordinate 77,451 downwards.
GTTTCGGAAAACCTTGCAGACATCGAGTTGTTGCGGATGCTGAATGTACGGTATGTCGTCAGTCCGTCGCCTCTTGATCATCCGGCTCTTGACCCTGTCCATGACGATGAGTTGTTTCTGGTAAGAGGGCCTGTCGGGGTGCGGATATACCGGCTGTCCGGTGCGATGGAGCGAGCTTGGTTTGTTCGTGAAGGGAAAGCGGTTGAACATGGGAAGGAAGTATATCGGGAGTTGCTCGGCGGTGGGGTGGATATAGCCGGAGAAGCCCTGATCGAGGGTGCACCATGGGAGGGCAGGAGAATGTTCGGCGAAGGCAGGGTTTCCTCGATCGAGGTGGTCCCTGAGAAAATTGTGCTCTCGGTGCATGCTGATGGTGAAGCGTTTCTTGTGCTGAGCGAAGTGTTTTATCCTCTGCGCTGGAAAGTGAAAATCGATGACAAAGAGCATCGGGTATTCAAGGTCAACGGGCTGTTGCGCGGGGTTATGGTGCCACCGGGAGAGCATGAGGTTGTCTGTTCTTTTGACCGGGGCAGCTTTGAAAACGGACGGAAGCTTTCTCTCGCGGCTTTTGTGGTGAGTCTGCTGCTCGTAGGTACTCGGTTTCCCGGTTTGAAGAGGGGTTATCGGGTCAAATAATCTAAACGGCTGTATAGCGTGAAAAAGTTATTGTTTCTTTCCATGAACTTTCCCCCCATGATGACGGAAGGATCATCACGTGCGTTCAAGTTTGCGTCTTCGATGCCAAGCCTGGGCTGGGAGCCGGTTATTATTGCTTTTCATACGATTTCGGGGACGGAGGTTGAACAGTGGCCTTTTGATGTTCATTATGTCGGGTTGGAAGTATCACCGTCGGAACTTAGTACCGAGCAGCTGTTCAGATTTGTGCACGGCCTGCCGCAGAAAAGGCTTTCTTTTCCCAAGCTTGGGGTTAATGCCCGCTTAAACGCCGATGTCAGGGGGAGCGGCTGGAAGAAAGACGCAGGCACTATCGCCGAGCAAATTCTGCGTGACAACCCCGATATAGAGATGATCTATGCCCAGGGGCCTCCGTTTGCTCCCCACCGGCTTGCACTTGAGCTTTCAGAAAAACACCACCTGCCGGTGGTGTTCGACTGCATAGGCCCCTTTGACGACGATAAGCTCGAAATGATGATTATGTTCTCCGGCCACTGCGTTGTTATGCCTACACGGGAGAAGAAAGAGGTTTTTCTGCGGAAATATCGGGGGAAACTTGTCCATGACGATATTACAATCGTAAGGAACGGGTTCGATCCGGAAGCTTTTCAGGCATTAGGGGCGAAGCAAGAGAGAGGGTCTCTCATGCATTGGGTATTCCATATTGAAATGGCCGGTGAGAAGGACCTTAAGGCATTCTTTTCCGGCCTTTCATCGTTCGTGGAGTCACAGCCGGTTGCGAGGGAGGCCATTTCCCTCACCTTTACCGGGAGAGGATATGCAGGTATCGGGCTATATCTGAAAAAATATGGTCTGGATGATCTTGTTGGGGCAGATGCGGTCTGTTCGCACCTGGAAGAACTGAGGCTTTGCAGGCACGCGGATATGTTCTGTGTGGTGCTTGGAAGAGATAAAGGCAGCGACGGTTATGTGCCTGAACGATTGTATGATGTCCTGGGCATGAATACGCCGCTTGCGGGCGTGTTGCCCGAGGGTTTGACAAGGCAGCTTCTACTCGATACGGGGGGAAAGGTTGCTTCGATTGACAGTACGGGAGAGATATCCGGTCTTCTACAGGATGCCCTGTATCTGTGGCGTTCCGGCCAATTGCCGCCCGTGGCTGAGAGCGCTGTAGACAAATACCGCATCCGTTCCGCCATACAGGAGCTTCTCAGGGAGATGGCCACCAAGCTTCCTCTTGCCCGAGCGCAGGGAGATGAAAGGCAACTATAGGGTGCCTTATTCCGCGTCCCGATTTTCTCTCTTTCGGAGATCGGGGTCGGTATCGGGCTTCGGGGTCGAAAAAGCAGTGACGAGGTGACAAGTCAAAATTCAAAAAGGGGAAAGCTGGCAGTAGGGAAATCAGTGGGCAGTTCGCAGTAGGCAAGGGACATATTGGATTGGCAACCCCAACCCGTCAGCATGATGTTTCGATACCGATGCAATCGGGACTCACAATATAACGGTGTCCCAAAACATAATTCTCAGCAAAGCCACTAAAAAATATGGCTTCTGCTTTTGTATTTTTTTGAGAAATATTTTACCTTGGTGATCCTTATTGATTTTATGATCGGTTCATACTTGAACGTTTAACCAATAGAAGAGAATAGAGAACTATGCCGACGATTCAGCAGCTCATCAGACGCGGGAGAAAAACCAAAGCGTCGAAAACAGCATCACCGGCTCTTGAAAAGTGTCCGCAGAAACGAGGGGTCTGTACCCGCGTGTACACGACAACACCGAAAAAGCCTAACTCCGCGCTCAGAAAGGTTGCTCGTGTGAGGCTGTCCAACAAGATAGAAGTCACGGCATATATTCCCGGGGAGGGTCATAACCTGCAGGAGCATTCGATTGTGCTGATCCGCGGCGGGAGAGTTAAGGATCTTCCGGGGGTGCGTTATCATATCGTTAGGGGTTCACTGGACACTTCCGGCGTTGCCGACCGCAGGAACGGGCGTTCAAAATATGGTGCCAAACGGCCGAAAGCAGCAGCGAACTAAGTCGAATCTATTTAATTACTTGATATAACATGGGCAAGAAAGTTGTATACAGTGGCGTCAAGCCAGATATGCGTTTTAGTGACGAGAGTATGGCTCGGTTGATCAATGCTGTTATGCTTGACGGCAAGAAAAGCGTGGCGACGAAAATAGTCTATGGGGCCATGGATATTATTGCTGAAAAGATGAAGGATGAGGAGCCGCTTGAAGTGTTTCACCGTGCCTTGTCTAATGTTTCTCCGCTTGTGGAGGTTCGCAGCAAGCGGGTTGGGGGTGCAACCTACCAGATTCCGATGGAAGTGCAGCCTTCAAGAAGGGAAGCGTTGGCGTTCCGCTGGATCAAGCAGTTTGCTTCGCGCCGCGGGGGACGTTCTATGGCCGAAAAGCTCGCTGCCGAGCTTATCGATGCAGCAAGTGAGCAGGGTGCCTCGGTAAAAAAGAGGGACGAGGTGCATCGTATGGCGGATGCGAACAAGGCTTTTGCGCATTTCAGGTTTTAACAAACATTAACAGGCGAAGATTCACCACATGGGACGGCAAGTTGGATTAGCGAATGTCCGCAACATAGGTATCATGGCGCATATTGATGCCGGGAAGACGACTACCACCGAGAGGATCTTGTATTATACCGGGCGCCTTCACAGAATGGGCGAGGTCCATGATGGAGGCGCCACTATGGACTGGATGGAACAGGAGAAGGAGCGCGGTATTACCATTACTTCTGCGGCAACAACCTGCTTCTGGGTTCCGAGGATCGGAAACTTCCAGGATGTCAAACACCGTATCAATATCATCGATACGCCGGGTCACGTTGATTTCACTGTCGAGGTGGAGCGTTCGCTGAGGGTGCTTGACGGTGCTGTTGCGCTGTTTTGTGCTGTCGGAGGTGTCGAGCCGCAGTCTGAAACCGTCTGGCGTCAGGCAAACAAGTACAAGGTGCCGAGGGTGGCATATGTGAACAAGATGGATCGTGTCGGCGCTGATTTCTTTGCGGCTGTCAAGGCTATCAAGGAACGTCTCGGTGCCAATCCGGTTCCGGTGCAGGTTCCGATCGGTCAGGGAGAGATGTTTGCCGGTGTCGTGGATCTTATCCGTATGAAGGGGATTATTTACGACAGGGATGATGGCAGTACGTATGAAGAGGTTGAGATTCCTCATGATCTCGAGGGCGAGGCCAAGCACTGGCGAATCAATATGCTCGAGGCGGTTTCCGAACTGGATGAGACGCTTCTTGAAAAGTATCTCGAGGGTGAAGAGATAACGGAGGATGAAGTTCGCAAGGTTCTGCGCCAAGCTACCCTTGATGGGACGATTATTCCCGCGTTGTGCGGGTCCTCGTTCAAGAACAAGGGTGTTCAGTTTATGCTCGATGCGGTCATCGAGTATCTTCCGTCTCCTGTCGATATCGGTGCTGTAAGTGGTCATCTTCCCGGAGACGACAAAGAGATCGGCCGCGAGCCGAAAGATGAGGAGCCGTTTGCCGGTCTTGCGTTCAAGATCGCAACCGATCCTTTTGTCGGAAAGCTGACTTTTTTCCGGGTGTACTCGGGTGTGCTCAGGGCCGGCAGCTATGTGCTGAACACAGTAACCGGGAAGAAGGAGCGTATAGGCAGATTGATGCAGATGCACTCCAACAAGAGAGAAGATCGTGATGCGGTGTATGCGGGAGATATCGCGGCCGCAGTCGGCTTGAAGGATGTGAAGACCGGTGATACGCTTTGTGAGGAGAGTAAGCCTATTGTTCTCGAGAAGATGGTTTTTCCCGAGCCGGTCATTCAGATTGCGATCGAGCCCAAAACAAAGGCTGATTCCGACAAGCTGGGCATGTCTCTCGCGAAGCTTGCCGAAGAGGATCCGACATTTAGGGTTTCATCCGATGAGGAAACCGGCCAGACGCTCATTGCCGGTATGGGCGAGCTGCATCTTGAGGTGCTGGTCGACAGGTTGAGGCGTGAGTTCAAGGTCGAGGCCAATATCGGGCAGCCCCAGGTTGCCTATCGTGAAACCATCCGGAAGGCGGTTGAACACGAAGGAAAGTTTGTCCGGCAGTCAGGCGGTAAAGGTCAGTTTGGTCTGGTCAATATCAAGGTTGAGCCGCTTGAGGAAGGCAAGGGGTATGAATTTGTTGACGAGGTTAAAGGCGGCGTTGTGCCGAAGGAGTATATTCCGGCGGTGTCGGCAGGTATTCAGGAAGCAATGAAAGACGGCGTTGTTGCCGGCTACCCTGTGCAGGATGTGAAAGTGACGCTTTTTGACGGTAAATACCATGAGGTTGACTCCTCTGAAATGGCGTTCAAGATCGCAGGTTCCATCGGCTTCAAGGGTGCTGCCAGGAAAGCCGGTCCGGTTCTGCTTGAGCCTATCATGAAGGTTGAGGTTATTACGCCCGAGGAGTATCTGGGCGATGTTATGGGCGACCTTTCAAGCCGCAGAGGTCATATCGACGGAATGGGTGAGCGGGCAGGAGCACAGTTTGTGAAGGCCAGGGTGCCTCTTGCTGAGATGTTCGGTTACTCGACGGTTCTTCGTTCGATGACCCAGGGCAGGGCCAATTATACCATGGAGTTTGAGTGTTACAACGAGGTGCCGAGAAATATTGCGGAAGCTCTTCAGGAAAAAAATGTAACCAAGGACGTTGAGTAAGCAAGAACAAGCTATAACGGACAAGTGTATTTTTTGTATAACAACAACAGTTAACCGATAGAGGGAGACGAGATATGGCAAAAGAGGCCTACAAGAGGGAGAAACCCCATGTCAATATTGGTACCATCGGTCATGTCGATCATGGTAAAACAACCCTGACCGCAGCGATTACAATGGTTCTTGCGAAGCAGGGGATGGCTGAAAAGCGCGAATTCGGTGAAATCGACAAAGCTCCGGAAGAAAGGGAGCGCGGCATTACCATTTCAACTGCTCATGTCGAGTATCAGACAGGAAAACGTCATTACGCTCATATAGACTGTCCCGGTCACGCTGACTATATCAAAAACATGATTACCGGTGCTGCGCAGATGGATGGTGCGATCCTTGTTGTTGCCGGTACGGACGGTCCTATGCCGCAAACCCGTGAGCACATTCTGCTTGCGCGCCAGGTGAATGTTCCTGCGCTTGTTGTGTTCCTGAACAAGGTTGATATTGCTGACCCGGAACTTCTCGAACTTGTCGAGCTTGAGCTCCGTGAGCTTTTGTCGGAGTATGAGTTCCCTGGTGACGATATTCCGATCATCAGTGGTTCGGCTCTCAAAGCGCTTGAAGGGGATGCAGAAGCTGAAAAGGCTATTGTCGAGCTTATGGATGCGGTTGACAACTACATTCCCGAGCCTGTTCGTGACGTTGACAAACCTTTCCTGATGCCGGTAGAGGATGTGTTCTCCATTTCAGGTCGCGGTACTGTCGGTACAGGTCGTATCGAGCGTGGGATTATCAAGATCAACGAGGAAGTTGAGCTTGTCGGTATCAAACCTACCAGAAAGACTGTTGTTACCGGTATCGAGATGTTCCAGAAAACGCTTGATGAGGGGCAGGCTGGTGACAATGCAGGTCTCCTGTTCAGAGGCGTCGACAAGGATGAAATCGAACGAGGCATGGTTGTTGCCAAGCCCGGCTCCATCACACCGCATACCAAGTTCAAGGCTGAGGTATACATCCTGAAAAAAGAGGAAGGTGGCCGTCACACTCCGTTTTTCAACGGTTATCGGCCGCAGTTTTATTTCAGAACCACCGACGTTACCGGTTCGGTGACGCTTCCGGAAGGTGTCGAGATGGTCATGCCCGGTGACAATTTGTCAATCGAGGCGGAGCTTATCGTCCCGATTGCCATGGATGAGAATTTAAGGTTTGCTATCCGTGAGGGTGGCCGTACGGTAGGCGCCGGTACCGTAACCCAGATTATCGAGTAAGGCACGGATGCTGTTCGCAGTGGGGCGGGACATGATAGCCCGCCCCTTTTTATTCTAAACATTGAATAGAGGATAAGACAAGTGGCTGTTCAGCAAAAGATCAGAATAAAGCTAAAATCCTATGATCATAGTCTGGTGGACAAATGGGCCGTCAAGATTATCGATGTGGTAAAGCAGACGGATGCGATCATCTTCGGTCCGATCCCGTTGCCAACCAGAACTCATGTGTATACAGTTAACCGGTCTCCGCATGTCGACAAGAAATCCCGGGAACAGTTTGCTTTTTCATCACACAAGAGGTTGATCGAGATCATAAACCCGACCGGCAAGACGATTGATATGCTGATGAAGCTTGAGCTTCCGAGCGGCGTGGATGTTGAAATAAAGTCTTAATGAAAACTGAAAAGCAATCGGAGATGGCTGCGATTCTTGGTAGAAAAATAGGTATGACCCGCATATATAATGCGAACCGCGAAGCGGTACCGTGTACGGTTATTCAGGCAGGGCCGTGTTTTGTCTCACAGGTTAAAACCGCAGACAATGATGGTTATGAGGCATACCAGTTGAGCATAGGCGAACGGAAAGAGGCCAAGGTCTCCAAACCCGTGAGAGGGCATTATGCAAGAGCGGGGGTGACTCCGGGTTACAAGATTGCCGAGTTTGGTAAAGATGTTATGGGAGCCGATCTTGAGTTGGGCAGCCCTGTAAATGTTGAAATGTTCCGTGAAGGTGAAACTGTCGATGTCCGCGGGGTGTCGAAAGGTAAGGGTTTTGCCGGTGTCGTCAAGCGTCATAATTTCGGCGGTGGTTCAAGAACCCATGGCCAGTCGGACCGGCTGCGTGCTCCCGGCTCGGTTGGCGGTGCATCCGATCCGTCACGTACGTTCAAAGGAACAAAGATGGCCGGGCGTATGGGCGGCAAGACAGTCAGGGTAAAAGGAGTGGAGATTATGAAGGTTATACCGGAATCAAATCTTCTGGTTATAAAGGGCGCTGTTCCGGGCGTTAACAACTCGTATGTGCAGATTGTTTCTTCGAACAAGTAAAACGTGAGTACAGGGAAACATGGAACTTAAAGTTTTAAATACAGAAGGTTCGGAAACCGGTGAAGTTGTAAAGCTGAGTGACGATGTGTTTGCCGCTGAAGTGTCGGAACATGCTATGTATCTTGATGTAAAGTCCATCATGGCAAACAGGAGACAGGGTACGCATAAAGTAAAAAACCGTTCCGAAATCCGAGGGGGGGGGAGAAAGCCTTACAGGCAGAAAGGTACTGGTCGCGCCAGGCAGGGGTCGAGCCGTTCACCTTTGATGGTGGGGGGCGGATCGATCTTCGGTCCCAAACCGCGTGATTATGGGCTGAAAGTCAATAAGAAGGTAAAACGTCTTGCACGCTGCTCGGCATTGACAACCAAGGCCCGTGAAGGAGGGATTGTTGTGGTCGAGGACTTCGGATTCGATCGGATCAAGACGAAGCAGATGGCTGATGTACTGAAAAATCTCGGTCTCGACAGCAAAAAAACGCTGATGTTGATGTCCGAACATAACGATAACGTCGTCAAGTCGGGAAGAAATATCCCCGCGCTTAACGTTATGGTTGCGGACAATGCGTCAACATATGATATACTTGACAGCCAAACAGTGCTCATGCAGAAGACTGCACTGAAGCAGATAGAAGAAACACTGGGTTAACACAAGGCGCCTTTATGTATTGTCATGAGCGGTTCAAGTCCCTTTCTGTCCGCTCAACGAAGCAATTGAGCCGCGGAATAAATAGAGGTGCCCTACAGTAGAGACAGCAAAAAAGAGGTGGTTATGAGAAATCCGTTATTGCAGCCCTGGCTTACGGAAAAGAGCACGCGCTTGACCGAGCAGCAGGGTCAGTATGCCTTTAAAGTCAAGGCTGGTGCCGATAAAACAGATATCAGGAGAGCTGTTGAGGAAAAGTTCGGCGTTGATGTACAGTCGGTCCGTACCGTGAACTGTTATGGGAAAGCAAAGCGGCAGTATACGCGCAAGGGGTTGATTGCGGGCAAGAAAAGCAACTGGAAGAAGGCGGTTATCACGCTCAAAAAGGGGCAGGTAATCGATTATTATTCCGGTTCGACTGAACAGGGAGAGGAAAAGAAATCCGATAAAGGTTAGACAATAGTTCACAATGGCGATCAGGAAATTAGGCCCGGTTACACCGGCATCGAGGTATCTATCATACTCCGGATTCGAGGAAATCACCAAAAGCAAGCCTGAAAAAAGTTTGCTTGCCCCCCTGAAAAAATCGGGCGGCAGAAACCGGGCAGGACGTATTACTTCACGGCATAGAGGCGGGGGGCACAAGCGTTTTTACCGTATCATCGATTTCAAGCGCAACAAGGACAATGTTCCTGCAAAAGTTGCGGCGATTGAGTATGATCCGAACCGTTCGGCAAGAATCGCATTACTGCATTATGCCGATGGGGAAAAACGTTATATTCTCGCTCCTAAAGGGTTGCATGTCGGTGATATGCTGCAGAGCGGCGAAAAGGTAGAGGTCAAGGTCGGCAACACCATGCCTTTGAAAAATATCCCTCTTGGTACGGATGTGCATAACATCGAGATGAAGATGGGCAAGGGGGGGCAGATGGTGCGTTCGGCGGGTGCATTTGCGGTGCTTGCAGCGAAAGAGGGTAATCACGCGACGCTCAAGCTTCCGTCCGGCGAAATCCGCAAGGTTCGGATCGAGTGCCGTGCAACCATAGGCGGTATCGGCAACGACGACCATGAAAATGTCGTGCTCGGCAAGGCGGGAAGAAGCCGCTGGCTCGGGATCAGGCCGCAGACGCGCGGTATGGCGATGAACCCTGTCGATCATCCGATGGGCGGCGGTGAAGGTAAATCGAAATCCGGTGGCGGCCGTAAACATCCGAAATCACCGTGGGGCCAGATTGCAAAAGGTATGAAGACCAGAAATAAAAAGAAGGCATCGGGCAAGCTGATTGTCCGGGGTCGTAAAGCGAAATAGGCAGGGAAGCAATAAATACAAGCAGAGAGAGAACTATGCCAAGATCACTTAAAAAAGGGCCGTTTATCGAAAGCAAGCTGGAAAGGCGGATTCTCGAGATGAACGGCAAAGGTGAGAAGAAGGTGGTGAAAACATGGTCAAGAAGCTCGATGATATCGCCTGATTTTGTCGGCCACACCATCGCGGTGCATAACGGGAAAACACACATCCCGGTATATATCAGTGAGAATATGGTGGGGCACAAGTTAGGAGAGTTTGCTCCTACAAGAACGTACCGCGGCCATGCCGGCGGTAAGTCTGAGAAGGGCGGTTCGGCGCCAAGGAGAAAGTAAACGGAATAACGCGGAAAAGTTAAGAAGATATGCAAGCTAAAGCAGTATTGCGGCACACACCGACATCGCCCAGGAAGATGCGCATTGTGGCGGGTCTCATTCGCGGGAAGCAGGTTGACCAAGCCAGAGCGATCCTGATGAATTCGACAAAAGCCGCATCCCGCAACGTGATGCAGGCGCTCAAGTCTGCGGTTGCGAACTATTCCCAGCAAAATCCTGACGAAAGGGCAAGTGACAACGACCTGTTTATCAAGGAGATATTTGTCGACGAAGGACCGACAATGAAACGTATGTTACCGGCCCCTATGGGCCGTGCGTACAGGATTCGCAAGCGTTCAAACCACTTGACGATAGTCGTCGATAAGGTGTATCCAGTAAAATAAATAAACAACGAGGAGCTAACATTGGGTCAGAAAGTTCATCCTACTGGATTCAGATTAGGGATTATTAAGGACTGGACATCAAGATGGTATGATGACGGGCCGGTAATTGCCCAGAAACTCAAGCAGGATCAGGTGATCCGGAACTATGTCAACGCCCGTTTGAAAAAAGAGCGAGCCGGTATCGCCAGGATAGTTATCGAGCGTACGACCAAACATATCAAAATCAATATTTTTGCTGCTCGTCCGGGTGCCGTGGTGGGCAGAAAGGGAGAGGAGATCAACAATCTTTCCCAGGAGCTGAGCCGTATTACCGGCAAAGAGGTGAAAATCGACGTTGTCGAGGTTGTCAAGCCTGAGGTTGAGGCGCAGCTTATCGGTGAAAATATCGCCTATCAGCTCGAGAACCGGGTTTCTTTCCGTCGTGCGATGAAACAAGCTATTCAGCAGGCGATGCGGGCGGGTGCCGAAGGTATTCGCATACGTTGTGCAGGAAGGCTCGGCGGTGTCGAAATCGCTCGGGCGGAGCAGTATAAAGAAGGCAAGATTCCGCTGCATACCCTCCGTGCAAACGTTGATTATGCAAGTGTTACCGCTCATACTATTGCCGGAGCGATCGGTGTCAAGGTGTGGGTGTATAAAGGAGAGGTTCTTATCCAGCGCATCGATGCCGTTGAAGAGGAAGAAATGAAGAAGATAAGGGAGCGCCGGAGCGAGCAGAGGCCGAGGGGAGGCCGCGATTCCCGCAGCAGGAGGCGCCGCAGACCGAAAAAGAACGCTTGAGACATAGAGATCGTCAAACGCAGAAATTTGGATGCGGTGTTAGGACTTTACAATCAGAAAAAGAATTGGAGTTGCCGGTATGTTGATGCCGAAGAGAGTTAAGCATAGAAAAGTGCAGCGCGGCAGGATGAAGGGAAATACGGGACGCGGAGCAACCATCACTTTTGGTTCGTATGGATTGAAAGCTCTCGAGCCTGCCTGGATAACCAGCCGTCAGATTGAGGCGGCTCGCGTTGCGATGAACAGGTACATGAAAAGAGACGGCAAAATCTGGATCAGGATTTTTCCGGATAAACCTGTCACGAAAAAGGCGGCGGAAACACGTATGGGATCCGGTAAAGGCACTCCAGAGTTCTGGGTTGCAGTTGTCAAACCCGGCAGAATCATGTTCGAAGCAGACGGAGTTCCTCCGGAAGTTGCTACCGAAGCATTCAGACTGGCTGCCAAAAAATTGCCGATCAAAACAAAGTTTATTATTCGGCCTGATCTCGAAAGTTGATGTGCTAAACAGACAGAGGAGTTACCATGAAAAAGCATGAAATCGCAGCGATGGGCCGGCAGGAGCTCATCGATAGCATCAGAGAACTGGAAGACAGGCTCGCGGATCTGAAGTTTTACAAAGTTATTGAGCCGCCGCAGAACCCTATGATGTTTCGCAATTCCCGCCGTGATGTTGCGAGGATGAAAACCAGGCTCCGCCAGCTTGAAATGCAGGATAGCAGCGAGGCCTGAGGTGTATTACAAAAAGTTGAACAAAGGAAGAAACCTAAAACCAGGGAACGGTAATGGCAAAAAATGCTGAAGAAAGAAGCCGCAAGAAAAGCTGGGTGGGCAAGGTTGTCAGCGATAAAATGGACAAGGCAATTGTGATTGCCGTTGAGCGCAGGGTGCAGCATCCAGTCTATAAGAAATATTTCAAGAAGACGACCCGCCTTATGGCTCATGACCAGAACAATGATGCCGGAATCGGTGATATCGTCAAGGTTATGGAGTGCAGACCTCTCAGTAAAAGAAAGAGCTGCAGGTTGGTCGAAGTCGTTGAGAAGGCAAAGTAAGCTTGATTTCCAATTTCATTTTTTAATAAAGGTTGAAGTACGATGATCCAGAAGGAGACAAATCTGGTTGTAGCCGATAACAGTGGCGCTAAAAAAGTTCGATGCATTCATGTGTTCGGCGGTACGGGGAGGCGCTATGCCGGTCTTGGGGATCAGATAATGGTAACTGTGAAGGCTGCGGTCCCCGGTGGCGTCGTCAAGAAGAAAGAGGTGACAAGGGCCGTTGTGGTTCGTTGTGCCAAGGAACAGAGAAGAAAGGATGGTTCATATATTCGCTTTGACGAGAATGCTGTCGTGCTGCTCAATGCGCAGGGTGAGCCTCGGGGAACACGTATTTTCGGACCTGTTGCAAGGGAGCTGAGGGACAGGAAGTATATGAAGATTGTTTCTCTTGCTCCGGAGGTGTTGTAGGGCAGGGAACGGTTTAAAAAGCGGGAGTAACTCAGCTGGTAGAGTCACAGCCTTCCAAGCTGTTGGTCGCGGGTTCGAGTCCCGTCTCCCGCTCGTGATTTTGTGAAAAACATATCTCTTAGATGAAGCATGAAAACAGGTGTTAAACAAGTTAAGCTGCACGTAAAGAAGAACGACGCTGTTGTTGTTATTGCGGGCAACGACAAGGGAAAAACAGGCAAGGTACTGAGAGTGCTGCCCCAGAAAAGCAGGGTGATCGTTGAAGGGGTGAATATCAGGAAGCGTCATGTACGTCCGTCACAGACACATCCTCAGGGGGCGATTATAGAACGTGAGTTCCCGATTCATGCGTCGAATGTAAAGAAAAGCTAATCAGTTCATGAACCAGGCGGGATGACCAAGACCATCCTGCTTAATGTTGCAGAAGAAGATGCCAAAGAAAACTGAAAAAGCCCAGGACACCGGGGTTCCAAAGCCCCGCCTGGAAGCTGCCTACAAGGATAAGGTCGTTCCAGCACTTATGGTACGGTTCAAGTACAGAAATATTATGATGGTGCCGAAGCTCTCCAAGATATCGGTCAATATCGGTGTCGGCGAAGCCGCGGCGGAGCCGAAGCTTCTTGAAACCGCGATCCAGGAACTGGCCCAGATTACCGGTCAGAAACCTCAGGTTCGCAAGGCAAGGAAAGCTATTTCAAATTTCAAACTTCGCGAGGGCCAGGCTATAGGCTGCAGGGTTACGCTGAGGAAGAAATATATGTATGAATTTCTGGAAAGGTTTGTTACATTGGCCGTCCCGAGAATTCGGGATTTCCGGGGATTGAGCATCACCAGTTTTGATGGTCGCGGGAACTATACGGTAGGAGTCAGGGAACAGATCATATTTCCCGAGATCGATATTGACAAAATACCGAGAATTCAGGGTATGGATATCAGTTTTGTGACAACAGCGAGAACTGACGAAGAAGCATATGCGCTGCTCTCCGAGCTTGGTATGCCGTTTAGAAAGAAGAACAACTAATCAAGAGAAGAGGAAAAATGGCCAAGAAAAGCGTCATTGCAAGAAATGAAAAGAGGACGGTATTGGTTGAGAAATATGCCGCCAAGCGTGAAGCGCTGAAAAAAGCCGGTGATTATGAGGCTCTCAGAAATCTTCCGAGGAACAGTTCCGCTACCAGAGTCAGAACCCGTTGTGTGCTGACCGGAAGGGGCCGTGGTGTGTATGAGAAGTTTGGTCTCTGCCGCCAGATGTTCCGCAAGCTCGCTCTCGAGGGCAAGTTGCCCGGTGTAAGAAAAGCAAGCTGGTAGTCCGGTATCATGTAGCGCGACAAAAGTGTTCATTTTGAAAGTAATTAACAGTGTATTATGCCTGTAACCGATTCAATTGCCGACTATATTACCCGTATCAGAAACGCGGGCAACGCAAAAAATACAACTACGGATATACCTTACTCCAAGCTCAAAGAGAATGTTTCAAAACTGCTTGTTGAGAAAGGCTACATCAGGAACTACACGGTGATAACCGCTGACCGGTTTCCTTTCATTCGGGTTGAGTTGAAGTATTCCGATGATGGTTCGCCGACCATCAGGGAGATTACAAGAATAAGCAAGCCGGGAAGAAGGGTTTACGAAGGCAAGGGTCTGAAAAAATATCTGGGAGGCCTGGGGCTTTTTATCCTTTCGACTTCGAAAGGGGTTATTACCGATAAAGAGGCCAGAGAGCAAGGAGTCGGCGGCGAAGTCCTGTTCCGTATTCTTTAAAAATTAAGCCAAAGCAATCGGGGATATTATGTCAAGAATAGGAAAGCTGCCAATCAAGCTGGCAGAACAGGCAAAGGTTGAGATAAAAGATAGCGTTATAACGGTTTCCGGACCGAAAGGAACCTTACAGCAGAAAATGGTGCCCGAAGTCACTGTAGACATCAATGAAGGTGAAGTTACCGTGAAACGGGTTGACGACAGCAAACGCTCGAGGGCCATGCACGGTTTGTACAGGATGCTCGTCAGCAACATGGTCGAGGGGGTAACGGCAGGGTTTACCAAGAAGCTGCTCATCAACGGTGTAGGTTTCCGTGCCGAGAAGAAAAGCGAGTTCCTTGCGCTGTCACTCGGGTTTTCACATATGATCTACTTCAAGGCTCCCGAAGAGATAGCTATCGAATGTCCCGATCCGACATCTATCGTTGTCAGCGGCATTGACAAGGCTCTTGTTGGACAGGTGGCTGCTAAAATCCGCTCATTCCGCAAGCCCGAGCCATACCGCGGCAAGGGGATCAAATACTCGGATGAGGTTGTGCGCCGCAAGGAAGGAAAAGCCGCAGGCAAGTAACTATACGTACATGAAACGAGACAAGTAACTGTCAGTAATAACATTTCGGGGTCAAGATAATGGGACAAGTCGAAAAAACCGCACGCAGGCAGAAAATCAAAAGACGCAGCAAAGCCAGAGGGCAGGGAACTGCAGAAAAGCCGAGACTTTGCGTATACAGGAGTTTGTCGCAGATTTATGCACAGCTGGTCGACGATGGTAACGGTGTCACTCTTGTGACTGTTTCCAGCATGTCGAAAGAGAACCGGGAACTGAAGGGTACAAAAACCGAGATCAGCCATACTGTGGGGAAACAGATAGGTGGGAAAGCTGTCGAAAAGGGGGTTACAAAAGTGGTGTTCGACCGTAACGGATTTCGATACCACGGCAGGGTAAGGGCTCTTGCAGAAGGTGCCAGAGAAGCCGGACTGGTTTTTTAAAACAGATACAAAGAGAGTGTTCATGGCGAAGAAAACAGCGAAAAATATCAGGCCTGGCGAGTTAAACCTGAAAGAGAAACTGGTCCATATCAATAGAACCGCCAAGGTTGTCAAGGGCGGAAAGAGATTCGGCTTCAATGCGATCGTTGTTGTCGGTGACAAGGAAGGGCATGTCGGTTACGGGCTTGGCAAGGCAAATGAAGTGCAGGATGCAATTGCCAAAGGCGTTGAAGATGGGAAAAAAAATGTTATCAAAGTTCCTATTGTCAAGGGCACCATCCCTCATCAGATCGTCGCCAAGTATGGTTCGGCAAAAGTCATGATGAAACCTGCGACGCCAGGTACGGGTTTGATTGCAGGCGGGGCAGTTCGTGCTGTTCTTGAAATGGCCGGCGTTCATGATATTCTGGCCAAGTCGCTTGGCTCGTCGAATCCTCATAATGTGGTAAAAGCCGCAATTAAGGGCCTTGAAAGCATATCAGATGCTTATGATGTCGCTGAGAGACGTTCAAAAAGTTTGAAAGAGGTTTTTGAAAGCTAAACAGAGCGTGGGGATAATGAGCGATAAAAAGATTACCATCACCCAGGTGCGCAGCATGATCGGGTGTACGAAGAAGCAAAAAGCAACCATCAAAGCACTTGGCCTTGGAAGGCCCAGTTACCGGGTTGAAAAACAGGACAATCCGTGCACGAGAGGGCAGATCAGGGTTGTTCAACATATGGTAAAAGTCGAAGAGCTGTAAGAGTTTCAATAATTGCAAGTCAGGAATTGAAGAAAATGGATTTAAGTTCACTAAATCCTGCCAAAGGTGCGGTAAAAAACAGGAAACGTATTGGCCGCGGGCCGGGATCGGGAAAAGGAACAACAGCCGGAAAGGGTAACAAGGGTCAGCAGTCGCGAAGCGGTTATACCCGTCCGATATCCGAGGGAGGCCAGATGCCGATTTACAGAAGGCTGCCTAAATTTGGCTTTACCAAACCAAACAGAAAGAATGTAGTTCCGGTAAATCTGTCACAGATTGCACAGTGGATTGAAAACGGCAAGACATCATCTGAAATCACGGTCGAGGATCTCAAGAAGCTCTGCAGTGCAAGCAAGGCAGATTATTTCAAGATTCTTGGAAACGGGGAACTGAAGACTCCGGTTGCCATAACCACGCATTTCGTCAGCAAGGCCGCCGAGGAAAAGATCCGGCAGGCGGGTGGTAAGATTACGCTTGCAGAGCGTACGCTTCTCGAAGCTGAAAGAGTTAAGAATCTGCCGGTTGAAGAAGCGCTGATGAAACCGAAAGCCCGTGTGAAAAAGACAAAAGAGAAGAAGTCCTGAACCTCTGATCACTTATGAAGCTGACTGAGAGCCTGCAGAATATCAATAAGATCCCTGAATTGCGGCAGCGGATCCTGTATACGCTGCTGCTCTTGTTTATTTACAGAATCGGATCGCATATAACGCTTCCCGGAGTCGATGCGACAGCGGTATCAGGGGCATCACAATCACATGCCAGTGATCTTTTCGGCCTGTTTGACCTGTTTGTTGGCGGTGCGTTTGCCAGGGCGTCGATTTTCTCGCTGGGAATCATGCCGTATATTTCGTCTGCAATTATTATCCAGCTGCTCGGAGCGGTTACTCCCTATTTCCAGAAACTCCAGAAGGAAGGAGAGGAAGGCCGACAGAAAATCAACCAGTATACGCGCTATGGGACAGTGCTGATCGCGTCGCTACAAGCCTGGGGGATGAGCGTCAGCCTTGCAAGCCCTGCATCGTTTGGCCGTGTCGTTGTGCCCGACCCGGGGTTTTTCTTCCTGTTTTCGACGGTTGTGATTCTTACTGCCAGCACGCTTTTTGTCATGTGGCTCGGTGAGAAAATAACCGAAAGCGGCATAGGCAATGGAATATCCCTCATTATTATGATCGGTATTCTTGCCCATTTCCCGCAATCGCTCGTTGCAGAGTTTCAGTCCGTGGCCCTCGGAAACAAAAACTGGATCGTCGAGTTTGTCATTCTTGCCTTGATGGTGGTAATTGTCGCGGCGGTCGTTGTGCTTACCGTCGGTACACGGCGGATTCCCGTGCAGCACGCGAAAAGAGTTGTCGGCCGGAAGATGTACGGGGGAGGCACCCAGTACATTCCGATGAGGGTAAACACCGCAGGTGTTATGCCGATTATTTTCGCCCAGTCCATCATGTTTCTTCCGAGCACGTTTGTCTCTTTCTTTCCTGAAAGCGAGGTGATGCAGAATGTAGCCAATGTGTTCGCTTATGACTCATGGTGGTACGCGATCATGTTTGGTTCCATGATTGTGTTCTTTACCTATTTCTATACGGCTATCGCTTTTAATCCGAAGGAGGTTGCCGACACGATGCGCCGCCAGGGCGGTTTTATCCCCGGTGTTCGTCCCGGAAAGAGTACCGCTGATTTTATAGACAACATTTTAACCAGGATCACGCTTCCCGGCGCCATATCTTTGGCGTTTATTGCTGTTCTGCCCACGTTTCTGACAAAGTTCGCCAATGTAACTCCCGGTTTTGCACAGTTTTTCGGCGGTACAAGCCTCCTTATTATAGTCGGCGTCGGACTTGATACGCTTCAGCAGATCGAAAGCCATCTTCTGATGCGTCATTATGATGGATTTATGAAATCAGGTAAAATGCGCGGACGCCGATAAGAATGAGGTTGAAAAACATATGATCACGATCAAGAGTCAAAGAGAAATTGAGTTAATGAGAGCATCGGGCGCCATTGTCGCCCAGGTACTTGACATGATAGGCAGCGAGATCCGTGAGGGTATGGCAACCCTCCATCTCGACAGTATGGCAGAAACCTATATCCGTGATCATGGCGGTGTGCCGAGTTTTCTCAACTACGCGCCCAAGGGCGATCCCGATGTGGCCCCATATCCGGCAACGCTGTGCATCTCAATCAATGAAGAAGTTGTTCACGGGGTACCGAGCAACAGGAGGATCATACAGGAAGGTGATATTGTTTCGGTGGATTGCGGTGTCTTCAAAGGAGGGTATCATGGGGATTCTGCACGCACCTATATGATCGGGGAAGTTGACCCGAAGGTCCGGCAGCTTGTCGAGGTAACCAGGGAATGTCTTGAGAGGGGGATCAGCCAGGCGATTGCCGGGAACCATCTTCACGATATATCGTCGGCAGTTGAGGAGCATGCCCGCTCGTTCGGCTTCAGTGTCATAGAAAATATGGTGGGACACGGTATCGGCACCGACTTGCATGAAGAGCCTCCGGTCCCGAATTATGGAAGAAGAAAAACAGGTATAAAGCTCAGAGAAGGAATGGCTCTTGCTATTGAGCCTATGATAGCGATGGGAAGGTCCCGGAACGCCATTTCGAAAAACGGTGAATGGGTTGCGGTAACCGAAGACGGCAAGCCTTCGGCTCACTTTGAGCACACGATTATCGTACGAAAAGACAGAGCTGAAATTATGACGCTTCCGTGAAATGGATGCAGTAGTTTAAAGGCATCCTGTATAAGGGCGCCGCTATTAATTGTCGAGCGGTTCAAGTGCAAGGCGAACGGAGTGCAGAAACCCTTCCCATCCGCTCAACGAAGCAATTGAAGCGCGGAATAAATAGAGGTGCTCATAATCCTGAACTGAAAAAGGAGTCAATAACATTGGCGAAGGAAGAGGCAATTGAAGTTGAAGGTGAAATACTTGAAGCGCTGCCGAACGCGCAGTTCAAGGTAAAGCTCGAAAACGGGCTGGAGATCCTGGCGCATGTATCAGGGAAGATCCGCATGCACTATATCAGGATACTTCCTGGTGACAAGGTCAAGGTTCAGATTTCCCCCTACGATCTTACAAAAGGAAGGATAACATACAGGTACAAGTAAGCTCAGGTGCAAGAAATTCCCGAAAACAGGTGCAGAGTTGATTATATCTTGAGAATTTTATTATATTAAGGGCCTTTTCTGTTTTAGAAGGGTGATAATATTGTATAATAAGGTAGGGTTGAACATGAAGGTTTATTCATCAATCAAAAAACGCTGTGAGCACTGCCGCGTTATCAGGCGCAAGGGAAAGAGGTTTGTGATTTGCAAGGTAAACCCGAGTCACAAGCAGCGCCAGGGTTAATCCGGCAAGTTTAAAGAAAACGAATTACAAACAAGACTATGAGGATAGCTGGGGTAAATTTGCCGCTCAACAAGCATGCTGTTATTGCCTTGACACATATTTACGGCATCGGAAGAACATCCGCGAAAAATATTCTTGAACGAGCCAGCATTGATCCTGCAAGGAAGATTTCCGAACTAAGCGACGAAGAAGCCCATGCAATCAGGGAGATTATTGCCGAGGGTTACATTGTAGAAGGTCAGGCAAGAGGTGAACAGCAGTTGTCCATCAAGCGGTTGATGGATATCGGCTGCTACAGAGGGCTGCGTCACAGACGTTCGCTGCCGGTGAGGGGTCAGCGTACACAGACAAATGCAAGGACACGAAAAGGCAGGCGCAAGACTGTTGCCGGCAAAAAGAAGGCGGTCAAAAAATAATAGTCTGCAGTTGAGATTGCTAACACAGATACCAAAGATTGTAAAGATACATGGCTACAACAAGCAGGAAAAAGAAAAAAGTAAAAGTTACTCCTGAAGGTACGGTGCACATCAAGGCTTCGTTCAACAACGTGCTTGTAACCATTACCGATATGCAGGGAAACACTGTTTCCTGGTCGAGCGCCGGTAAAAACGGTTTTAAAGGGTCCAAGAAAAACACACCCTATGCCTCTCAGGTGACATCTGAGGCCGCCGCAAAAGAGGCCTATGACCTTGGTATGCGGTATGTGCATGTGTTTATTAAAGGCCCCGGTTCAGGAAGAGATGCGGCTATCAGGGCTCTTCAGGGTGCCGGTCTTGAAGTGAGGTCTATCAAGGATATTACCCCCCTGCCGCATAACGGCTGCAGGCCTCCCAAGCGCAGAAGGGTCTAACCTCCTTTTATCTACCAAGAAGAATATTTTCAACGAGCTAATACGATATGGCACGGTTCAGAGGTTCTATAACTAAAGTATCAAGAAGGTTAGGGGTTGCTCTTTCGCCTAAAGCTGAAAAATATCTCGAAAAGCGGCCTTATGCCCCGGGTGAACATGGGCAGTCAAGAAGAGGCAAGGTTTCGGAATATGCATTACAGCTTCGTGAAAAACAGAAGATGAAATACCTGTATGGTGTGCTTGAAAAGCAGTTCCGCAACTACTACAAGAAAGCGGTATCCCAGCGCGGTGTTACCGGTGACAACCTGGTAAGACTTCTTGAAAGACGTTTTGACAATGTTGTTTTCAGGGCCGGGTTCTCGCCTTCAAGAGCAGGGGCGAGGCAGCTTGTAACGCATGGCCATCTTCTGGTTAACGGAAAAAAAGTCAATATTCCTTCATGTTTGTTGAAACCGGGCGACGCAATTGAGTTCAGGCAGAAAAGCCAGAACCTTGATGCGGTTACAGACTCGATCAACAGAGCTCCGGAATCGCGCATACCTTCATGGA
The DNA here is from genome assembly GCA_028277485.1 of Chlorobium sp. Lineage (GTDB taxonomy): Bacteria > Bacteroidota > Chlorobiia > Chlorobiales > Chlorobiaceae > Prosthecochloris. Next base: position 56,675 of record JANQGE010000070.1, on the reverse strand, counting down.
TCCAGGTCGACAAGGCACATAAGAAGGCGGTATTTCTGACAGTGCCTGAGCGGGAAGAAGTACAGGAGCCGTTTAATGAACAGCTGGTTGTTGAGTTGTACTCCAAGTGATTTTAATGAAACTCTAAGGTATAAAGACCATGATATACCAAATGCAGATGCCTGAGAAAATCGATGTTGACGAAGGAACGCATAATGATAGGTATGGAACGTTTATAGCTCAGCCTCTCGAGAGAGGCTACGGCGTTACACTGGGCAATGCAATGCGCAGGGTGCTCTTGGCATCTCTGCCGGGTACAGCTATTACAGGGGTGAAAATCGAAGGCGTTTTTCATGAATTTTCTGCTGTTAGCGGGGTTCGTGAAGATGTGCCCGAGATTATTCTTAACCTGAAAAAAATTCGCTTCAAATCCTCAACCAAGAGAAGCTGCAAAACATCGGTGACCGTAGAAGGTCCTGCGGATGTTACTGCTGGGAATATCGTTGCACAGGAAGGGGAGTTCGAAGTGCTCAACAGTGATCTGCACATCGCAACGGTAAATTCAGGGGCGAAACTGAGCATGGATGTTTATATAGGCCGCGGAAGGGGCTATGTGCCGGCCGAAGAGAATCGCGGGGAAGGAATGCCTATAGGGTTTATTGCTCTTGACGCGATCTTTACCCCTATCAAAAACGTGAAGTTTTCCGTTGAAAACACCCGGGTAGGCCAGCGTACCGATTATGAGAAGATGATTCTCGATGTGGAAACCGACGGTTCCATATCCCCTGATGATTCAATAAGCCTCGCAGGCAAGATCATCAATGAGCACGTTTCGCTTTTTGCAAACTTCTCTCCGACCGAGGAAGAGTTTACCGAAGAGGAATACAAGCAGCAAGACGATGAGTTCGAAAACATGCGCAAGCTGTTTCAAACCAGAATAGAGGACCTTGATCTTTCGGTTCGTTCTCATAACTGTTTGAGGCTTGCCGAAATCGAAACGCTTGGTGATCTGGTTTCCCGCAAGGAGGATGAACTCCTTACCTACAAAAACTTCGGGAAAAAATCCCTCATGGAGCTGAAGGAGCAGCTGGAGAAGTTTGACCTGAAATTTGGTATGGATATAACCAAGTATCAGATGAAAGGGTAACCGTGATAAAAAGATTTTTTTGAATTCTTGAGGGTACCTTGAGAGAACCATGCAGTTATGCGCAAAGTAAAGTCAGCAAGGAAACTCGGGCGAACAGCAGCCCATAGAAAAGCAACTCTGGCTGGTTTATCGACACAGTTGTTGCTGCATAAACGTATAGAAACCACCGAAGCGAAAGCCAAGGAGACGCGTAAATACGTTGAAAAAATTATTACAAAGGCCAAGGGGGGAACCATTCATGCTCAACGTATTATCTTCCGGAAAATTCGTGACAAGGCCGCCATACGTGAACTTTTTGAAGATATCATCGGCAAGGTGGCTGACAGGAATGGCGGTTATACAAGAGTGGTAAAGCTCGCTCCCCGGTACGGCGATGCGGCGAAAATGGCTGTGCTCGAGCTTGTCGATTATACCGAAGCACCGGCCGCGGAACCGAAAAAAGGAAAACAGGATCGCTCGAAACGCCTGCGGGGCTCCAAGAAGGCCACCGCTGAATCATCCCCGAAGAGTGAGGCAGCCGCTCCCGCCGAAAACGAAGCAGCGGCAGGAGAAGAAAAGTAAGCCGCAGCCTTGTCCCAGGCAGTCATACCTATAGGGCATCTCGGAAACAGAACAGGTTTTTGAGATGCCTTTCTCTTGTTGGGGCCGTCTATCTGCAGGCAATCACTATATATTTTTTATGAAAGCAACTGTCAAAACTGTCGATCGGGCATAGCGTGACATCGGCAGGGAAGCCGTTGTTTTTTTTTGCCGCATCCAGTGCTTCCTGAATCTCCTTTTCAAGATCGCCACCCTTAAGGCATATGAGCAGACCTCCAGGGGTTAAAAGCCTTTCGGCATAGCGGCATAAACGGCGAAGCGGGGCAACCTGGCGACTGAGAGCGGTGTCAAAGGTTACTTCTTTCAACTCTTCCGCTCTGACCTTTTTTGCGAGGACGTTTTTCAGGTCAAGGGCCCTTATCATATCCTGACATGCTGTGATCTTTTTTCCGGTTGCATCGATAAGCAGAAACTGTGCGGCCGGGAATGCTATGGCAAGTGGAATGCCGGGCAGCCCTCCGCCTGTTCCGATGTCGAGTACTTTTTCACCTGGCTGAAAAGGGTGGAACAGCCCGATAAGGATGGAGTGAAAAATATGCCGGATGAGCAAGGGAGCTTTTTCCTTCCTGCTTACAAGATTAAGCGCCTTGTTCGCCGATTCCAGAAGGGCGGCATACTGTTCAAGCTGCAGGAGCTGGCTGTCATGCAGCACGAGTCCCTTTTCTGCGCACGCGTTCTGTATTATTTCTCTATCGCGCGTCGATGTCATTCATCAAACTTCATAAAAGGACAGGTTACAGCCATTCAGGCCACCTCGAAAAAAATGGTAAATTACTTATAATGTAAAAATTGTAGCACGGAAGGAAGACTTTGAAATTCTTCTTTTTAGCTCTATCCTGAAGACAATAGGGCACCTCTATTAATTGTCATGAGCGGTTCAAGTGCAAGGCGAACGGAGCCAGAGAAACCGGAGTGTGCAGAGAGTACATGAGGATTTCGAGCGTCGCTCAACGAAGCAATTAAGTCGCGGAATAAATAGAGGTGCCCAATAATAAAGCCTCGATGATGCAGTTTCCCGGAAAGCATGTTTATGCAGTGATCATGGCCGGAGGAACAGGCGGTTTGATGCTGTGGCCTTATTCGAGAAAGAAAACCCCCAAACAGTTTATCGATGTCTTCAGCAGCGGGACGATGATTGAGTCTGCTATTGCCCGCATGCGGGATTTCATGCTGCTGGAGAATATCTATGTGGTAACAAACGCCCAGGGGGAGATGATGATGTGGCAGTCTCTTCCGTGGTTTCCCCGGGAGAATATTCTTGTCGAGCCGGTCGCGAGAGATACAGCGCCCTGTATTGCGCTTGCGACGGCGTATATACGCAAAAGGGACCCGGACGCGGTGATGATTGTTATACCTGCTGATCTGCTTGTGCTCGATGAGCAGGCGTTTGCTGAAATACTTAAGGCCGGAGTTGCAGTTGCGCAGGACAGGGAAAGTATTGCCACTATCGGTATAACTCCTGACCGACCGGAACCGGAGTACGGTTATATCCAGATTGGTAAACCCAGGACAGACAAGAACATTTTGCAGGACAGCAGTATTTCGCTTTTTACCGTCAGGGTTTTTGCTGAAAAACCAGACATAAAGACTGCCCAGGAGTTTATCGACAGCGGCGACTTTTACTGGAACAGCGGTATTTTTATCTGGCACATTGACGCTATCCGCCGAGAGTTTGAACGCTCCATGCCCGATCTTTACAAGGATCTGCAGAGTATCTACGACTCGATTGGGTCAGACCGGGAGAAGGCCGTGATAGAAGATGTCTACAGTTGGATACACCCAGTGTCGATTGCCTACGGTATTATGGAAAATGCTGAATCTGTCTGCATGCTGGCGGGAAATTTCGGATGGACGGATCTCGGGAACTGGGATGATGTTCTGAAGATCGAACGGAAGGACGGTAAGGAAACGGGAGGCACTGATTCGACCCTTGTCCAGGTGGACACAGCAAATAATTTCATAAAAAAGCCGGGAAACAAAGCCGTCGCAATCGTCGGTCTTGAGGATATCATTGTTATCGATACCAAGGACGCACTGCTGATATGCTGCAAAGGTCGTTCACAGGATGTGCGCAAGGTTGTGGATGTGCTGCGCCGGGAAGGACTGGAGGATTATTTGTAATCAGGGCGTGCAACAATTAGTGGGAGTGTTCTGAAAGCTGCTTCTACCGGTTATTTGGATATGCTCCACTCGGTGCCGTCCCTGGCGTCTTTCAGGGTCACACCGGCATCGGCGAGCCGGTCACGGATCTGGTCGCTGAGCTCGAAATTTTTTTCCAACCTTGCCTTGTCCCGAAGTTGGAGCAGGATGCCGATGACGACCTCAAGCGTTTTCCCCGATGTCCCGGCCCGGTTTTCTTTTACCGTATCCCCGGTTTGCATGATGCCGAGAACATGGTGTCCGAATGATTCGAAAAACTTCCTGCATGCCTTGAGAGCGCCTTCCGAGAGCCCTTTTTTTCCGTTCATCGCGGCGTTTACCGCCCTTGCAAGGTCGAACAGCACGGAGATCGCTACCGGCGTGTTGAAATCGTCGTTCATCGCGTCGATAAACCGTTGTTCAAATGCTTCTGTTTCGAGATCGCCTGTGCCGGGATCTGCGCTGTTAAGCACATTCAGGGTTTCCTGAAGCTTTTCGAGCCCGGTTTGTGATGCCCGGATAGCAGTCTCTGAAAAATCCAAGGGAGAGCGGTAATGGGACTGCAGAATAAAGAAACGGATAACCACCGGCGGTATGGTTTGGAAGAGATCCTTCAGGTTTACCGAGTTTTTCAGGGATTTTCCCATTTTCGTACCGTTTACCGTCACCATGTTGTTGTGCATCCAGTAACGGACATAAGGTTTCCCCGTAGCAGCTTCGGACTGTGCAATTTCACACTCATGGTGAGGAAACTTGTTTTCCATGCCGCCACCGTGAATATCGATGGTTTCTCCCAGATATTTCATCGCCATGGCGGAACATTCGGCATGCCATCCCGGGTATCCGGTACTCCAGGGAGAATCCCATTTCATCAGGTGGCCGGGTTCGGCTTTTTTCCAGAGGGCAAAATCAGCGGGATGACGCTTTTCACTTCTTGATTCCACCCTTCCACCCGATTGCTGTGCTTCCTGATCGGTTCTGCCGGAGAGTCTGCCGTATTCAGGAAACGAAGACACTGAGAAATACACATTGCCGTTCACCTCGTAAGCGTGGTTTGTTGCTATAAGTTTTTGTATCAGCGCAATCTGTTCGGGAATATGTCCGGTTGCCGTAGGCGCGATGTTCGGCCTGTCCACGCCCAGCCGGTCCATATCTTCATAGTAGCTTCGTGTGTAATATTGGGCGATCTCCATGGGATCGGTTTTTTCCAGCCGTGCCCGTTTGGCTATCTTGTCTTCTCCTTCATCAGCGTCGTCGGTAAGGTGTCCGACATCGGTTATATTCTGGATATACTTCACGGTATAGCCAAGATGCCGTATCCATTTTACAATAACGTCAAACGAAACGTAACTTTTGGCATGGCCCAGATGGGCGTGGTCGTAGACCGTGGGACCGCAAACATAGATGGTTACGGTTCCGGGATGCAGCGGCGTAAACTGTTCTTTCTGTCGGCTGAGCGAATTGTATATGTGCAAAGGCATGGCAGGTGTTTGAACTGTTTGGGCATCTCTATGAATGTGTTGCGCGTCCTCGTTACAAGTTAAGCATTTGGGTTTTTAGCGCAAGGTTTTTAGCTTTCCCACTCAGCTGCTTACCCGGCCCTGCAACTCTGATCGCCGCTCACGGGCCTCCCTGATGGGCACCTCTATGAATGTGTTGCGCGTCCTCGTTACTTCGCTGAACAGCGCTCGAGATCCTTTCCGGCATCGGGGCTTCGTCCGCCTCGTATCCCGGTTGTATCGGGACTCACGACAATGTATGGAAATGCCCATAACTTGAAAAACTTTTTACCTTACAGGGGCTTTGTACCTTGCCCGGATCGTGCTCCTCCTGCCGGGTTGTGTGAACGAAAAACATGCTGATTTAAGACTTTTCAGGATCGCATCTCCCGCACATGCGCGAACAATCGCTCAATTCAGGTAACGCTCTGACATGAAAATACGAAACGCGAGGTTTTATAAAAGTGTTTCCGCTCTTGACCAGCTCCCGGAAGAGCCGTTGTCGGAAATTGTTTTTGTCGGAAGGTCCAATGTCGGAAAATCGACCCTGCTTAATTCTCTTACCGGCAGGAAAGGACTCGCGAAAACAAGTTCGACACCGGGAAAAACGCAGCTTATCAACTATTTTGTTATCAACGACAACTGCTTTTTTGTCGACCTTCCCGGATACGGTTATGCCAGGGTGGATAAAGGACGGAGGCATGAGTGGGGGAAACTGCTCGGCAATTACATCCGAACAGGAGACCGCATCAGCCTCGTTATTCTGCTTATCGATTCCCGGCATCCGGGCATGGAGTCTGATCATGCCATGATGGAGTTTCTGGAATATTGCGCTCGTCCTTACGGTATTGTGTTAACCAAGTTTGACAAGCTGAGACAGAAAGAGAAGGCAAAAGTAAGGCTTGTAATGAAAGCTTGCTCGTTCAAATCCAAATTTATAGTAAATTACTCGGCTTTTTCCGGGCAGGGAAAGGAAGAGCTGTTAGAACAACTTGCCAAGTACACAGGTTAAAAAAGAATTGCCGTGAAAGAAAAAACAACCATACCTCAGCCATTGGCTTCGGCAACAGTTATTGTCGGGACTCAGTTCGGTGACGAAGGAAAGGGAAAGCTCGTGGATTTCTTGTCTTCGAAATTCGATGTTGTAGTGCGCTATCAGGGTGGCGCGAACGCGGGCCATACTATTTGTTTTGACAACAAGACAGTCGTGCTTCATCTGATTCCTTCAGGGATTTTCCATGAAAGCTGTACCTGTGTCATCGGTAACGGAGTTGTCATCGATCCCAACGCACTGCTTGATGAGATAAGGCAAGTTGAAGAACTTGGCTATGATGTCAAGGGCAGGCTGTTTATCAGCCACAACGCCCACCTCATCATGCCGTATCACAAGCTGCTAGACTCCTTGCACGAAAGTGCCCAGAACAAGAAAAAAATCGGCACAACCGGCCGTGGTATCGGTCCGAGCTATGAGGACAAGTTTGCCCGGAAAGGCATCCGCGTTGTTGATCTGCTCCATCCCGAGGTGCTCGAGGAAAAGCTGCGGTCCAATCTGGAGGCCAAAAACAAGCTGCTGAAGAATATTTATGGTTCCAAGGAGATCGATATCGATGCCATGGTTCGCCAGTATTCCGAGTTTGACCAGATCATCAATCCCTATGTAACCAATACCCAGCTGCTGTTGAACAAAGAGCTTCGACAGGGTAAAACCGTTCTGCTCGAGGGAGCGCAGGGATGTCTGCTCGATGTCGATCATGGAACCTATCCCTATGTAACCTCATCCAACCCGACGGCGGGAGGGGCATCGACCGGATCGGGTATTGCGCCAAACTACATCGGTAATGTAATCGGGGTTGTCAAGGCCTATATGACCCGCGTGGGTAACGGTGCTTTTCCGACCGAACTGCATGATGAGGCCGGTGAAAAACTCGGCAGGATCGGCAATGAGTTCGGAGCGACAACCGGCCGCAAAAGACGGTGCGGCTGGCTTGACCTTGTTGCCCTGCGCTACTCTCTGACCATCAACGGCGTGACGGAAATAGCCCTGACGAAACTTGACGTTCTTGACGCATTCAGCGAGATCAGCGTTTGCACCTCATACATGTTTGACGGGAAGGAGATCACCGACTTTCCCACCGATGATCAGACTCTCAGTGGCGTAACACCGGTGTATAAAACCCTGAAAGGGTGGAACACGTCCAACGCGGGTGCGCGTTCATATCATGATCTGCATACGGAGACAAGAGCGTTTATTGAATTCCTCGAAGATGAGCTCGAGGTGCCGGTTACATTTATTTCGGTTGGTCCCGGAAGAGATGAAACCGTATTCAGGTAATACCTCAGTCTGATTATAAACAGGAGGCACCATGGCTTTGATGGATATCGCGGTAATACCGCTTGACGGCAGTTCGAAAGGGCTCAGCGCCAGAGTAGCCGAACTTGAAGACATTCTTCGGGATAGTGGTCTCGATTACCGGCTCCATGATATGGGCACAACCGTGTCCGGTTCGGCAGCCGAGCTTTTTGCTGTTGCGGAGAAACTGCACGGCCATCTGTTTACAACCGGAACCCGGCGTGTGTATACGGTCATGAAGATCGATGACCGCAGGGACAGGGAGGTTTCAATCGGCGACAAAGTTGCCTCGGTACAGCGCGAAATGAACCGTCAGGGATAGCTGTTTCTCCGGCATTCATGCCGACCCGTTCGATTGGTCCCACAGTCGGGTCCGGCAGCAGAGCTTCCAGGTTTTGTTGAATGCTAAGCGCTATCATAGTCCGAATAAACGTATCCATGGAAACACCCAGACCCTTCTCAAGTCGTCCGATGGTTCTTGGCAGCTATCCGCGTTTACTTTGTTGTGCGACTTGAATACTTCGTTGGGCGGATTGGGAAGGCTATTTGCTCACGACAGTTTATAAGGGTCTCATCCATTTTCAATTCCGGCTATTATTCTTATCTTCCTTTCTTTACATTTTCAGGTGGACGGTTCAGGGTCTCGTGCTGCATCCCAACCAGCCGGTGCGGTACGGCCGGCGGCAAATTTCAGGAGGAAGGATTTCATGACGTCAGTTCCGGGCACAACTCAGATAATCAAAGAGGATAACGTTACCCACAGTTTCTGTGGTCTTGCCAGTGTCGGTTGGCTCTATCAGAAAATCAAGGACAGTTTTTTCCTGATCCTCGGTACCCATACCTGTGCACACTTTCTCCAGAATGCACTCGGTATGATGGTTTTTGCAAAACCGCGCTTCGGTATTGCATTGATCGAAGAGGGCGACCTTTCACGTCAGGAACCGGCTCTTGATGACGTAATTGCCGAGATAAAAGCCGATCATCATCCTTCGGTTATTTTTCTGCTTTCCTCGTGTACTCCGGAAGTCATGAAAGTTGACTTCAAGGGTCTGGCACGCACGCTCAATACTCCTGAAGTTCCGGTGCTGTTCGTTCCTGCAAGCGGCCTTACGTTCAACTTCACGCAGGCTGAAGATTCAGTGCTTCACGCTATGGTGCCGTTTTGCCCCGAAGCCCCCGCAGGAAAAAAAAGCGTTGTTTTTATCGGTTCGGTCAATGACTCCATTGCCGATGATTTCCGTTCCGAAGCCGAGGAATTGGGGATCAAGGTGGGGGGGTTCCTCCCGGAAAACCGTTTCGATCAGATGCCGGCTATCGGTCCGGATACCGTGCTGGCTCCAATACAGCCCTACCTTTCGAGAGTTGTCGCCCGACTCAACCGTGAGAGAGGCTCGAAAGTGCTGCGTTCACTCTTTCCTTTCGGCCCGGCCGGGACAAGAGTATTCTGGGAAGACCTGGCGTCCATGTTTGACATTACAGTCGATCTGAGCGAGAGGGAAAACGCTGCATGGAAACGGATTTCGAAGCAGGTTGACCTGCTGAAAGGCAAGCGGGTGTTTTTTACTGCCGACACCATGATGGAGCTGCCGCTTGCACGCTTCCTGAAAAACGTCGGGGCGGAAGTTGTTGAATGCAGCAGCGCCTATATCAACAAAAAGTTTCATGCCCGTGAACTCGAGGCGCTTGAAGGCGTCAGGGTTGTCGAGCAGCCCAACTTCCACCGGCAGCTGCAGGATATCAAGCAGGAAAAGCCCGACCTGATCGTAACTTCTCTCATGACGGCCAATCCTTTCGTGGGCCACGGGTTTATCGTCAAGTGGAGCATGGAATTCACCCTTATGCCGATTCACAGCTGGTCGGGAGTGTTTACCCTTGCCAACTTGTTTGTTTCTCCGCTTCAGCGCCGGGAAAATCTTCCGGAGTTTGATGAATCAGTTTGGCTGAAAGGGGTTATGCCCAGTGCCGAATAACATAGGTTAAGTGCTTTAACATGGAAACCAATATTAAACGGAACAGCATATGCGCTTAGCTTTCTGGCTCTATGAGGGAACGGCTCTTCATGGAATAAGCCGGGTTGCCAACAGCATGAAGAGCGTGCATACGGTCTATCATGCCCCTCAGGGAGACGATTATATAACCGCCACCTATACCATGCTGGAAAGAACGCCGGAGTTTCCCGCCCTTTCCATCAGCGTTGTCAGAGGACAGGACCTTGCCCGAGGTGCTTCACGTCTTCCGGGTACTCTGGAGCAGGTCGATGAACACTATCATCCTGAGATCATTGTTGTCGCGCCAAGCTGCAGCACTGCCCTTCTTCAGGAGGATCTCGGACAGACTGCAAGGCATTCGAGGGTTGACTCCGACAGGATCCTGGTTTATGATGTGAACCCTTTCAGGGTACAGGAACATGAGGCTGCCGAGGGCTTGTTTACCGAACTCGTCAAGCGGTACTCCCTTGAGCAGACCATGACGGAAAAGCCGAGCGTGAACTTGTTAGGGTTTACCTCGCTGGGGTTTCACCTGCGCTCGGACCTTGTCAGTCTTCGACGGATTCTCAAGACACTCGGCGTGGAGGTGAACGTTGTTGCTCCGTGGGGAGCCGGGATCGAAGATCTGCGCAACCTGCCCGCCGGATGGGTTAACGTGTTGCCTTACCGTGAGATGGGGCCAGGCGTTGCGCATTACCTTCGCGAAAAATTCGGGATACCATCGGTGCATGGAACACCGATGGGTGTGAAACCGACACTGGACTGGATCAGAGAACTTCTTGAACAGCTTAATGTAGTTGCCGGTGAAAAAAAGCTGCCGGCTCTTGAAATGCCGCCGTTAACCGATTTTTCTCTTGACGGGTTGAGCGCTCCGAGCGGTGTTCCTTGGTTCGCCCGTACGGCTGACATGGAAAGTTTCAGCAACAAACGTGCTTTCGTGTTCGGTGATGCTACGCACACCGTGGGTATGGTCAGGTTTCTCAAAGACGAGCTCGGCATGCAGATTGTCGGTGCGGGTACCTATCTGGAAAAACATGCCGAGTGGGTCCGTGAACAGCTTGAAGGGTATCTGCCTGAACCGTTGATGGTTACGGACAAGTTTCAGGAAGTCTCAAAAAAAATCGAAGATGAAATGCCTGAACTGGTCTGCGGCACGCAGATGGAAAGGCACAGCTGCCGAAAGCTCGATGTTCCGTGCATGGTTATTTCGACGCCCACGCATATAGAAAACCATCTTATCGGCTACTACCCCGTGCTTGGTTTCGAAGGGGCGGACGTGCTTGCCGATCGGGTTTACACCTCTTGCAAGCTTGGGCTTGAAAAACATCTTATCGACTTTTTCGGTGATGCAGGGCTGGAATACGGGGAGGATGGATCTGAAAGAGCGTCCAACGGTCATGCTGCTGTCGGCTCTTCTGGTCATCAGGAGGGAGATGGCGCTCAGGCTTCCGGTCATGAGGGTGATGCTTATGGTATGCCATGGAGCCCTGACGCCGAAAAGATGCTGAAAAAAGTGCCGTTTTTCGTACGCAAGAAGGTCCGTAAGAATACCGAGAATTTTGCTCGTGAAAACGGTGAGGCGAGCATAACCGCTGAAGTTTTCAAGAAAGCCAAGGAAGCCCTGGGCGGATAGGCGGGTGTTCTATTGTTAATCACATTAATCTTTGTGTTGTAACCATGAGTTTGATCCTTGCGGTATATGGGAAAGGAGGCATAGGCAAGAGTACAACCACTGCAAATATTTCTGCGGCGCTTGCCTTGAAGGGTGCCAAAGTGCTGCAGATAGGCTGCGACCCTAAGCACGACAGCACTTTTCCCCTTACAGGAACACTGCAAAAAACCGTTATCGAAGCACTTGAGGAAGTTGATTTCCACCATGAGGAACTTACCGAAGAGGATATCATACAAACCGGTTTTGGCGGTGTAGACGCCCTTGAAGCCGGAGGTCCTCCAGCCGGAAGCGGCTGCGGAGGTTATGTGGTCGGCGAAGCTGTAAAGCTTTTGCAGGAACTCGGCATATACGACCGTTACGATGTTATTCTGTTCGACGTTCTTGGCGATGTGGTGTGCGGCGGGTTCAGTGCTCCGTTGACCTACGCGGACTATGCGGTGATCATTGCCACCAACGACTTCGACAGCATCTTTGCCGCAAACCGCCTCTGCATGGCTATCGAACAGAAGAGTTCACGTTACAAGGTGCAGCTTGCAGGTATTGTAGCCAACCGTGTTGATTATGTTAAGGGCGGCGGTACCAACATGCTCGAGCAGTTTGCCGACAAGGTAGGCACCAAACTCTTGGCAAAGGTTCCCTATCATGAAATGATCCGCAAGAGCCGTTTTGCCGGAAAGACCCTTTTCCAGATGGAAGACAATGCAGACAAGGAAGAGTGCGTCAAACCCTACAATGAAATTGCTGATTTCCTTCTCTCCAAGGAGCCTTCGGCATCCGTTCCTGTGCCGATCGGTGACAGGGAGATCTTCGAGATCGTCGGAGGGTGGCAGTGAGTTTGACAAAAACCGGATACAACCCCCGGTTGCCGCTATGGCTTCAGCGCTTTTGCAGCAGTAACAATAAGAGTGGATTATCTAAGGACAACCGGGGGTTGTTTGTCCAGTATAAAGCCTCGTTAGGCTTTAACATTTAAATGTGCATCCACACACGCTCATTTTACCTTCGACTACGGTTGTCCATTGACCATTCCACTGGCCATTATAGGATGCACATGCGATGGGGCATTTTATCTTTGCATCATCATTGTTCCAAATGGGCCCTGCGGGGACGTCGATTGTGAACTCTGATGAACCACTGCCTCCTACAGTGAGAGTGCATCCACATACGCTCATTTCACCCTCAACGACGGTTGTCCACTGACCATTCCACTCGCCCATATGTGCAGCACATGCGATAGGGCATTTTTCCTTTGCATCATCATTGTTCCAAATGGGTCCTACAGGGATATCGATTGTAAACGTTGACATAATTCGCTCCTTTTAGTTATAGGTTTCATGTTGACGTTGTTCACTCCAATAACGATGACAACGTGACTGATGCCGTAGTGAGCTTGTATGAGCTATGTTTTTTATGCAATAAGTATCTCACTTGGCTGTTGTTGAGCTCTCTAAACCATGGAATCACCTCCTTTCTTTGATGTTTCATGTTTTTTCCTCCCGAAAGTATGCAGGGCATACTGTGTTGTTCAGATTAAATCACAAACTGCACTGGAAAATGAAAAACAATACCTGCAGGAGAGCGTTTGTCCCCTTAACGTATTAACAATGATGGCACACCCACGTTCGATGCCGAATACAGATGGTCGATTGAAGTGCTCTGGAAAATGTAATCTGGTTTTTGTGCCTGACTGTATTCATATTGTTCGCTCTTTTGCAAACAGACGCATAAGACTCCCTGTGGTTCTTGCTGGGAGCTGTTATTCTCATGTACTGACAACAAATGGGGAACTAAAGGACAATCGGGGTACTGAGGTGAATCTATGAAAGACGATATATATCAGTATATCTTAAGAAAAAAAATAGTAAATCCATGATACTTCTGAAAAATTATCGCAATTACATCATGTCTGCTTCAGAATCAGGTTGTCAATTTCATTTGTTTTCCGGTTTCGCACCCTCAACCGTTCAGGATATGCCCATCTCTTTTTGAGGATACCTCGAGCTGTAAGGTTTCCGATTTTTATTTTTTGCACTCAGCTTGGCAAGTCAGGAAAAGCTGTCATATCGTTTTTTTCCCGGTTCTCTGCCGTGGTTCGGGCTGTTTGGCTTGATTATTACGGTGTGCATGGTGATATTTTGAAGAGAGATCTTGAAGCAATCAAGAAAGCCTTTCAAAACAGCAGAAAGGTTGTCACCGCATGGAAGGATGGGGAACTGGTGGGAGCCGGACGCTTGATATCGGATGGCTTGTGCTACGGGACGATTTATGATGTGGGGGTGTTGCAGGCTTGCCGAAAACAGGGGATCGGGAAAGGGATAATGAACGAGCTGCTGAAAGGAAACGAGCATCTGCTGACCTATTTGACCTCGACGTTCGGCAACGAGGGCTTTTATAGAAAACTGGGATTCAAAAGGCACAAGACTGCGTATGCAAAGTATCCTCACGAGTCTGAATATCTGGAACAATAGCCGTTGAGAATTGCCTGATGAAGCCTACTCTCGCATTTGACGTCTATGGAACGCTGATCGATACGCATGGTCTGGTGTCGAAACTCCGGGAAGCTGCCGGTGAGAAGGCCGAGGAGTTTTCCCGGATATGGCGGGACAAGCAGCTTGAGTACTCGTTCCGCAGGGGCCTGATGCAGAACTATGAAACATTCGCGGTGTGTACCCGGGACGCTCTCGACTATACCTGCACCTACTGCAAAGTTCCTCTCACCGGGGAGCAGAAGGGCGAGTTGCTCGAAAACTACCGCACGCTTCCGGCCTTCTATGACGTTGAAGAGAGCCTGGAAGCTCTCAAGGCAGCAGGGTTTCGTCTCTACGCGTTTTCCAACGGCAGCGCTGAAGCTGTCGAGACGTTGCTTGCGGCAGCAGGTATACGAGGGATGTTTCTCGACGTTGTCAGTGTGGACGATCTGAGGTCATTTAAGCCGAATCCTGCTGTGTACAGCTATTTCCTGAAGAAGTCCAGGGCATCATCGGGTGACAATGCATGGTTGGTTTCAAGTAACCCGTTTGATGTGATCGGTGCAGTTTCGGCAGGCATGCGAGCTGTATGGGTGAGGCGTTCCCCTGAGGCGATCTTCGATCCGTGGGGGATAGAGCCGACGCTTACCGTCTCAAGCCTTACCGAACTTGATGAAAGTATTTCGGTTTACTTGGCCGTGGAAGGAGACTAATGGGCACCTCTATTATTTATTCCGTGATTCAATTGCTTCGTTGATCGGTGCTCGAAATCCTCATGTACTCTGTGTACACTCCGGTTTCTGCGCTACGTCCGCCTTGCACTTGAACCGCTCATGACAATAAATAGAGTAGCCCTAATGTGAATGTAAGAAGCCTTGCCTCCTTGTTTGTGGCAATCAGTTTTGCGATTTATATATTAAAATGATAGGGCGTAAGATGATTTTTTTGATATAAGAAAGAAAACAATGTTTAAGGAAAAAAGGGATAATTGAGATGAGCAATAAAGAAATTCTCGAGCAGGCCATGGCGCTCAAGCCCGAAGAGCGGCTTATGATTGTTGAAGGTTTATTGAAAAGCCTTGACGAGCCAGATCATAAGATTGACGAAATATGGGCTGAAGAAGCTGAAGCACGACTGAAAGCATACAGAGAGGGACGACTTGAAGGCATTCCTATAGAAGAGGTATTCAAAGATCAATGACCAGGGTTATTTTTTCAAAGTATGCGAAACTCGAATTGGATGACGCAATGAATTTCTACGAACTTGAGTTTGAAGGTCTTGGTCAGGTGTTCAGAGGGGAGGTTAATCGGTCAATAAAAAGAATAACGCGATATCCTGAGGCATGGTCAATAGAGCGAGGTGACATAAGAAAATGTTTGCTCTACAAGTTTCCTTACAAGCTTCTATATTCTATAGAAAAGAATCACATATTTATTATTGCTGTTGCGCATCAACACCGAAAACCTGATTATTGGATTGACAGGGAAAAATAATTCCATGGTAGAGTTATCAATAGCAGGGGCAGTCAAAAGGCTGCCTTTGCTAATATGAGCAAATTCACAGTTAGAACGTCTGAATTGTGTTTTAAAAAGGAGGATTATTTATGAAATACAAAGACCCAAAAGACGGTGAAATAAAGGTAGTTGTGCAGAATGCTGAGGGTTACGACCAAAGTGAGGAAAGTCGTGCGTTGTTAAAAATTCTTGCGCTAAGTTCGTTGTCAATTGAGCAAGGAAAGTATAGGTCAGCCGAAGAGGCTTTTGCTTTGCTCAAATCCTCATTGAAAACATGAACCCTGACAAGGTTGACAGAAACCGGCTTGAAAAGCTCACCGATCTTCCCAACATCGGCCCGGCAATCGCTGCTGATCTTCGTCTTATGGGGATTGAAAGACCGAGTGATCTTGCCGGTCAATCTCCGCTTGAATTGTATCACAAGCTTTCCACAATAAAGGGTAAACGGCAAGACCCCTGCCTGCTTGATGTACTTATTTCGATAATACGATTCATGGAGGGCGAGGAGCCCCATCCGTGGTGGATGTATACTGAAGAACGAAAACGAATGCTGAAACCATGAAATATCATCAAACATGTCAGGTGTGAGGAGCGGCCCGGGCTGCCTGAGGAGGCGCTGCGTGAAGCGGTGGCGAAATGCTTTTGCCCACCGGGATTACCGGCCTACAGCCGGTGTGCAGGTATACATTTGTAAAAACGGAGTAGAAATTGTCAGTCCGCCCGGATTGCCTGCCGGAATGTCATGGGCTGGTATCAGATGTGGCAGGTGTAGCGGCAGGTGATGTTTCCACTTTCTCCCGTGATCGATGTGTCGATCTTCGTATCGGGGTTCACCAGTTCCCTGAGCAGCTTGGTGAAGGTGCCGAGGTAGAAGTTGCCGACCACCGGAAGGGCCGGGTAGGTAACTCTGACGGTGATGACCGGTGTTTGCCCGGTGGTGTAGCTGAAATCGCCGCTGCCGGTAAACGTCCAGGCATTCTTGCCGATAGCGAAGAGCAGCAGCTTGAATGCAAGTCCGGGCGGCAGAGGTTTGAGCAGCTTCTGGAAAAATCCGGGAATTCTCACTTTCAAGAGATAGGCCGCGGTGCGTTGTCCCGAGTCGTTAAGCAGTTCAGCAAGCACACCGGGGTCAAGTTCTTTGTCGAGGGCTTTGACAAGGTTGTGGAATTTTTCTTCCTGAACCATTGCGGAGGGCGGATTGCCGATAAGGTGTCCGTGGCCTGCGACAATCAGGCGTGCATCAGCTTCTGCCTTGCCGTATTTTGCTTCAAGAGCGGCTACAGTCTGAATTATGGAATTCGGGCCGATTTTTGCGGGAGCTGTCATTCGTGATGGATGATTGGTTTGACGAAGGTGCGGTTACTGTTAAGGTGCAACGGGAGGGAATTGAAGTCTTATTTGTTCTGTTTCCCAGCCTTTTCTGACGGTTACCGTATCTGCATAAACAGTGAAGAGATCTGCCGGTTCAAAAGGATAGACGTTGCCGGGGTTCCATGATGCGTCAGGGAATGCAGTTTTCGCTGATCGCGGGATAAATGCCCGGAGTGTGTACCGGCCCGGAGCGAGTCCATCGATGCTGAAACCGGCCGGGCTGCCGTTGCCGGGTTGTACGGCCGTCCTGCGAAGCAGCCTGCTCGCTGAATCAAGTGCTTCGACGATAACGGTTCCGGTTGCGCCCGATACGGTTCCGGTAATTGTTCCGAAATCTCCGGCATTCGCCACGGTAAATGATGAGGTTATGAGTGAGTCGGAAGACCTTTCCCCATTGAGGCCGATAAGGTTTGCCAGTTGCATGTCAATACGATAGGAGCCGCCGTTGCGGAAAGCGGTTTCGGCCTGCAAGGTGTAGCGCCTGTTATCTATCGGCTTGATGCGGAAGGGAAGGGGGACAGGGGCTTGTTCGTTAACGGCGAAAAGCTGCACGGCTTGCTCGAGCGATTGCCGCTCAACCGGTATGTTGAAGGATATGTCGATCGTTCTGTCTCGCTCAGGGTAAGCCGGGGCAAGGAAGGCCGTCGTTTCACCATCTTTCGGCGACAACTGCGTTATGGTGATGGTTTTCTTTTCCTCTTTGCCGCTTCCCCTGCATGCAGCCGAGGAGGCTTGTTCACCGCTGTCAGGGGTGTAGGTTATCCGGTATCCCGATTTCTTATCGAGGGAGCCGGTAACCAGCCGGAAGGTAGCGGCCTCCATAGCTTTTTTAACACTGTAGAACCCTTTGACGGGGACTGCGGTGTTCCGTGCCGTATCGAGAACGGCGAGCGCTGTGACCTTGAAATTTTCAACGGGAATGGGATGGTTAAAGCTGACTTCAATAAGGTTGCGGGCGGGCGAAGTGCAGTGGATCAGTTTCGGGGTGTGTCTTGGTTCGGCGAGCCTGAACAGGTTGCCCGACGTACCTGTTCGGATCAGTTCCCGGTATCCGGTACCGAAAGGCTCGCTGTCAGGGTTCGGTCTCAGGTCGCTGTTCCTGTCCAGCAGCGCAACCAGCCGATAGCTGCCTTCGGTGAGGTAGTCGAGAGTGAATTTCCCGTCTCGACCGGTCTGCACGCTGTAATCGGGTTTCCGCTTGAGCGGGTTGAGGGAGAGCGTGTCGCCTTTCGTTGCAGCGTATGCAAGGATAAGCGCGCGAGGCTGGGGCCGGGTGTCGTTCGAAAAAACCTGTCCGGCAATGATGCCGCGGTTGATTTCCTTGCCGGTTGAGAACGCGTAAATGTAGCTCCGCTCAAGTTCGTTGCCGCGGCTGCTTCTCAATGATTTGTTGATGGTGATCGTATAGGTTTTATTTTCGTCCAGCGGTTTTCGGAATACTATTTCGGCTTCTGTGCCATCTCCGTTAAGGGTGTAATCTGTAATCTCGGGGGAGAAGAAAAGGGCTCTTCTCAATGCTGCTGTAGGAACATAGCGGTTGAAGCTGAAAAGAATCCGTTCAGGAGAGATATTTACAGAAGAGGGGGAAGGGTCGGCGGAAAGAACCTCCAGGGGTGCGGTATCCCTCGGCCCGCCTGTCGGCGGACGGTCAACCGCGCATGCCGAAAGGAATACATACAGGCTGAAAAAAAGCGGTAAAGGTTTCATCGAAAGATACGTTGGAAGCCCTGCCGTAGATTGTAAATCAGCGTGTGAATTTGTAAATTAAGAAGCTATGTAGTTCTATGAAAATATTTTGAGAAAAATAACAGATTGTTTACGATATAGATGTCCAGAAGCACTTGCAAGGTTCTTTATGTGTCAGGTGAAATTTCTCCATTTGTAAGGGTCAGTTCTCTTGCCGATTTCATGGCATCCTTTCCCCAGGCCATGGAAGATGAAGGGTGTGAAGCACGCATAATGATGCCTAAATACGGTGTGATCAATGATCGCAAGTTTCGCCTCCATGATGTCTTGCGGCTTTCAGATATAAAAGTCCCCCTGAAAGATAAGACAGATTTGCTTCACGTAAAGGTTACGGCTCTTCCGTCCAGCAAGATACAGACGTACTTCCTCTACAACGAGAAATATTTCAAGCGTAATGGCCTTTTTACGGATATGTCCCAGGGTGAAGATTTCAAGGGCAGCGCCGAGAGGGTTATTTTTTTCAATCTCGGTATTCTTGAAACACTGCAAAGGCTTGGCTGGAAACCCGATATCGTTCATTTCCATGACTGGTACGCGAGCCTTGTTCCCCTGCTGCTGAAAACCGTTTACGCCAGCAATGGATTTTTCAGGGGCGTCAGAACAGTTCTGACCGTTCATAACGCGCACCGCCAGGGAGTGTTTCCCCTGAAATCGTTCAGGAAGCTGCTTCCGGAAAGCATGGTCGGGCGGTTGCATACCGAGAATGATACGGTAAATATGTTGTTTACGGGTATTGAGCAGGCCGACAGCGTTTCAACAACGTCGGGCAGGTATGCCGAGCTTATCAGCAGCGACACTGAAGCTGCATATGGGGTTGACAAGGTGTTGGCCTTGCGCGGTAATCATCTGCAGGGAATAACCAACGGGCTCGATAGCAAGCAGTGGAATCCATCGACTGACAAACTCATCAGGAAGAGATTCGACATTAGCCGGCTCGATGAGAAACTTGAAAACAAGAAGTATTTGCTTGAAGGACTGGGGTTGTCTTGTGATGAGGAAAAGTCTCTGATAGGTGCTGTGATACATTTTGACCGGTTTCAGGGAATCGATCTGCTGCTTGATTCTCTCGAGATGCTGATGGAACTCGACATCCAGCTGGTTGTTTCCGGGTCGGGAAGCAAGGATATCCAGAAAAAGCTGCAGTCTTTTACCGAAAAGCATCCGGGTAGGCTTGGGCTCAATTTTGATTTCAGCGACGCATTTTTTCACCAGATCATAGCTTCGGCAGATATGCTGCTCATGCCCGGGAAACTCGAGTCCTGCGGTATGATGCAGCTCTTTGCGATGCGGTATGGAACTGTGCCGATTGTTTATGCCGGAGGCGGTGTTGCCGAAACTATTGACGAGATTGACGGGAGCAGGGACGGTTCGGGGTTTGCGTTTCATGATTACAGTCCGGAAGCGCTCGTCGGCAAGGTCGGGGAGGCGCTTTCAGTTTACGGTGACCATGACCGCTGGACAAAGCTTGTTACGGACAACATGCAGCGGGATTTGACATGGAAAGAGTCGGCAGGGAAGTATAACCGGATCTATAGCGGCTTGTTGGGGAGTGAATGAGGGTATGGTGAGGAAAGTAAAGGTATTGTTTCTTGACAGGGATGGTACGATCAACTGCGATGTAGGCACCTATGTAGCCACAAGAGAGCAGTTTCGGCTAATCGACGGGGTGGGTGCTGCGATCGCCCTTGCCAAACAGGCCGGTTACGAAATCGTCATAATTACCAACCAGGCCGGTATCGCGAAAGGAATTGTTACCCCTGAGCAGGTCGAAGATATTCATGTGTATCTGAATGAGCTGCTTGCTTTAAAAAATACCTCTTTTGACCGAAGCTACTACTGTCCTACCCATCCGGATTTTCCACATTCCGAATATGACCGCTTTGCCTGGTGCAGGAAACCTGAAACCGGAATGGTTGACCAGGCGGTGGCCGACTATCTCGCTGCGGGTTTTGAAGTCGACAAGACGCAATCGTTTTTTATCGGCGACAAGACGGTTGATATTGAATGCGGTTTACGTGCAGGCCTCAGACCCATTCTCGTCAGGACCGGCCACGGTGAGGAAGCGCTCTGCCGTGAACGCAGGATCACACCGGAGTTTGTGGCGGATAATCTTTACCAGGCGATAACGGAGTATGTATTAAGCGGTGACGAGTGACGAAGGGGGAATCAGTTGGCAGTCTTCAGTAGGCAGTAGGCAAAAGAATAGTGACGAGTGGCAAGTCAAAATTCAAAAGGAAAAAGTCAAAAAGGGAAAGTTGGCAGTAGCCAGTAGGCAAGGGGATAAGGAAAAGAAAAGATCGATTCCCGATTCCGATCCCGACGGCGAATTCCGATTTTTTTTCTTTCGGAGATCAAGGTCACTATCGGTATCGAATGTATTTCTTTACGCGAACCGGCGGTGCATGTAGCTTGAAAACTGTCAACTATTTCAAGACGGGACAAGCAGCTTTTGGGTTTACATTGTTATGTGCATATTCCATTCTGCCGGACCCGCTGCGTTTACTGTGACTTTTTTCTGGTAACGAGGCAGGACCTCCAGGAGCGCTTTTTCCGCGCTCTTTATGAGGAAACGGTAGCACGCTTGACTGCATTTCGCGGCCGGACCGTTCAATCCGTTCATTTCGGAGGAGGAACCCCGTCATTTGTGTGTGCGGGTTATCTCAAACAGTGGCTTGAAACCGTTGCACATTTCATTTCGTTGAGCGATGATGCCGAAATTACCGTTGAGGCGAACCCTGAGGATTTAACCCCGAAGAAATTTCGTGATCTGGCTGCTCTGGGTGTCAACCGCCTCAGTATAGGCGTTCAGTCCTTTCTTCCCGGCAAACTCGGTACCCTGGGACGGTGTCATACGGCGGAAGACGCAGTCCGAGTGACCAGGGAAGCAATGAAGAGGTTCGGTAATGTCAGCGTTGATCTTATGTGCGGCGCCGAGGGCGAGACAGCCGAAGAGTGGCTCAGCGACTTGCAGTGTGCTCTTTCCATCGGTGTTCCACATATTTCCATCTATATGCTTGCCCTGGAAAAAAAAACGCTCCTTGCGCAACGTGTGAAGAAGGGCCTGGTAACGCTGCCCGGTGAAGAGAAGCAGGCTGAGATGTACACTATTGCATGCGAACTGCTCGGAGAACAGGGTTTTGAGCACTATGAGGTTTCAAATTTCTCGAAACCGGGGTTCTTTTCCCGTTATAATCTGGGATGCTGGCACAGGGAATCGTATCTTGGGTTCGGCCCTTCGGCACATTCGTTCTGTAAAACAGGGGAACAGGAGCGGCGCAGCGCAAACGTGAGCAGTATGATGCGTTACCTCGCGTCTCCTCTTGAAGCTCAGGCGTTCAGCGAAATGCTTTCTGAAGAAGCACGGATAAACGAGCAGGTATTTCTTTCGATGCGGCTTTCTTCCGGACTCGGTCTGGATTTTCTGCAGCGACACCACAAAGATACCGGGGAGATACTGGAAACTGTGGAGAAGTTCAGGGCGCAGGGTTTGCTTGACGTGCGCAACGGTATCGTAAAGGTTTCTCAAAAGGGCTTTCTTTTTGCCGATCTGGTAGCGGAAGAACTGATGCTCATGAAGAAAGTAAGCGGTTGACGAGTAAGGCCGCTGTTGAGTTGTGTTGAATTACTGTATTCGAAATGTGGATGCTGCATCACGTGCAGCATGAATCACGGTTCGGTACTTGTTACTGATGATTATGGATCACAAGATGGTAAACCGCGGTATTGCCGCAGCATTGTTTTTACTGACTGAGGTTGTCTACCTGATGACCATGGCCCCTACGCTCTCTTTCTGGGATTGCGGGGAGTTTATTGCGACAGCCTACACCTTAGGTGTGCCCCATCCTCCGGGTGCGCCTCTTTTTCTGCTGGTCGGCAGGCTTTTTTCCATGGTCCCGTTTTTTGAGGATATCGGTGCGCGGGTCAATCTTCTAAGTACACTGTCGGCTTCGGCAACCGTTATGCTTACCTACCTGATCATAGTTCGCCTGATTGTTCTGTACAGAAAAACCGAACCCGGTTCATGGAATATTCTCGAAAAGATATCGGCTTACGGAGGAG
The DNA here is from genome assembly GCA_028277485.1 of Chlorobium sp. Lineage (GTDB taxonomy): Bacteria > Bacteroidota > Chlorobiia > Chlorobiales > Chlorobiaceae > Prosthecochloris. Next base: position 34,143 of record JANQGE010000070.1, on the reverse strand, counting down.
CCGCCTCGGGAGCGCTTTCACTTGCGTTTTCTGACAGTTTCTGGTTCAACGCGGTTGAAGCGGAAGTATATGCGCCTTCCCTGTTTTTCACTGCCTTGGTTGTCTGGCTCATATTGCGATGGTACGATGAAAAGCCGGGAGAAGGGAACGAGCACTGGCTGATGGCCGCGATGTATGTGATCGGTCTTTCCATAGGGGTACATCTGCTGAGTCTTCTGGCGATCTTTGCCGTCATCATGGTGTACTACTATAAGAAATACGAGGTCACCCTCCGCTCTTTCCTTGTGATGATGCTTGCGGGATCCGCGGCTTTCCTGCTGGTGTACGTCGGTATTATCAGGGGTTTGCCGATACTCATGCAGTATACTTCATGGGGAGGCGCGGTAATCCTGCTTGGAGGAATCATCTATGTTGTTTACTACGCTCATGTTAACCGGTTCAGGCTGCTGCATATGGTAAGCATGTCCCTGTTTCTGCTTGTTATCGGTTATACCTCCTATACGCTTATCTATGTGCGGGCAAATGCCTCGCCACCCATCAACGAAAACAACCCGTCAACGGGGGAAGCCTTTTTCTCATACCTGAACCGTGAGCAGTACGGGGATTTTCCCTTGTGGCCCCGGCGCTGGTCTTCCGAGCCTCTTCACCAGTATTTCTACCAGCACTACGGTAGTGATACCGACTACTTTCTGCGATACCAGATGTATCATATGTACCTGCGCTATCTCGGATGGCAGTTTATCGGCAGGGAGAACGATTTGGAAGGTGCGGGCGTTGATTGGTCGCAGCTCTGGGGGCTTCCCTTTCTTGTCGGGATTTTCGGAGCGGTATCGCATTTCCGCAGGGAATGGAAAATGGGATCGGTTATCACCGCCCTGTTTGTTCTTACCGGAGCGGCCCTCGTTGTTTACCTCAACCAGACCGAACCGCAGCCGAGGGAACGCGATTACAGCTACACCGGAAGCTTTTTTGCTTTTGCGATCTGGATCGGTATCGGGGTGGAACATCTCATTAGCAGGATACGCAAAGGTGTTTCCAGTGTAAAGCTGCGGCAGGTGCTGTCAATTGCCGCTCTGGGTGCGGTGCTGCTTCTGGTAAACGGCAGGATGCTTTTTGCCAACTACCACACGCATGATCGTTCCGAGAACTATGTGCCTTGGGACTGGGCGTGGAACATGCTGCAGAGCTGCGAAAAGGATGCGATACTGTTCACCAACGGGGATAATGATACGTTCCCGTTGTGGTACCTTCAAGAGGTCGAGGGTATCCGCACCGACATCCGCGTCGTGAACCTCAGTCTTGCAAATACGGGGTGGTACCTCGAACAACTGAAAAACACTTCCCCTAACGGAGCAAAAAAGATATCGTTCAGCCTAAGCGATGAAGAACTCAGAGAGATCAGCTATGTTGCCATACAGCCGGTTGAAGTCGATCTGCCGGCCGGTTCACGAAAAGAGGAGCTTGTTGAAGAATACAGGGCAGTGGGCATGGCGGCCCCGGAGGCTCTTGTAGATACACTGCGGTGGCAAATCATGCCGAGCGTTACTTTTCAGGGGCAGGGTTTTCTTCGGCCCCAGGATATTGCCGTTTACGAGATCCTGATGAACAATTTCGCGGCGCGCCCGATCTATTTCGCCATTACCGTCGGACGTGATAACCTGCTGGGGATCGACGAGTACCTGCGCCTCGATGGTCTGGCCTACAGGGTTGTTCCGGTAAAGAATACCGAGGGCCGGAATTTTGTCGGGGCTTCACGGCTCTGGACAAACCTCTGCAGTGTTTTCAGCTATCGCAATCTCAATGATCCGGAGGCTTATATCGGGGAAACCTCCCTCCGGCTCAGCGGAAACTATAAACCGCTCTTTGCCAGTCTGGCGGTTGGACTTGCGGAAAAACCGGAGGAAGAGCTCGCCGTGAGGGACAGAGAAGGAGCCTTTCGGAAAGCAAGCAGGAGGCAGCTTGCAATTGAGGCACTGGACAAATCACAGGAGGTGCTGCCTCTGGAGCGCTTCGGGCTGGACCCGGGAGTTGCAGCATCGGTTGTTTCACTCTATGTTTCACTCGGCGAAAAGGATAAAGCATATCCGTATATTACATTTCTGGAGCGGCTTGCTGAAGTGGTAGCCATACCGGAAGCTCCGCAGGTCTATTATGCCCTTGCTCTTGCCCTGCGTGAGGTCGGCCGGGCCGGGGAATCGGAGAAGATTATGGATCAGCTTTTCAAAGAAATTGATGAAAAAAACATTGAATTATTGAAATAAGGGCGTTTCGACAAGCGAAGGTGCAAAGCCCGTTTTTCGATGTGTCCGTAAAAAAGATATTCCATGGGAACTCGTATACATCCGACAGCAATAGTCGGTGAGGAGGCTGAAATAGGCCAGGAGGTTACAATCGGCCCTTATACGGTTATCGAGGATGATGTTGTAATCGGAGACAAAACACAGATCGGGCCGCACGTGCAGATTGCTGATGGGGCACGGATAGGCAGTGAATGCAGGGTCTTTGCCGGTGCGGCTCTCTCCACTGTTCCGCAGGATCTGAAGTTTGAAGGTGAAAAAACCTACCTGCATGTCGGCGACCGCACGGTTATCAGGGAGTACGTGACCCTGAACAGGGGCACCAAAGCAAGCGGTAAAACGGTTGTCGGTTCCGACAACCTTATCATGGCCTATGTCCATGCGGGCCATGACTGCATTATAGGAAATCATGTCATTATTGCGAATTCGGTTCAGTTCGGCGGTCATTGTGAGGTTGAGGACTATGCTTTTGTAGGCGGACTTACCGGTGTTCATCAGTTTGTCCGTATAGGGAGGTATGCCATGGTCGGAGGGATATCAAGGGCCTCGCTCGATGTTCCTCCATATGTCATGGCAAGCGGCCATGAATCCTTCCGTTTTGAAGGATTGAACATGGTAGGGCTCAAACGAAGGGGTTTCTCTTCGGAACAGATTAACGGGATACGTCAGGCATACAGGATTATCTTCCAGTCCGGCCTGCTGCTGGACAACGCGCTTGAAAAGGTGGAGCAGGAATGTGAACGTACCCCTGAAGTGGATGAGATAATCCATTTCTTTGGTAATGATTCAGCAAAAAGGAAGTATATACGGCCATTCAAGTCCTGAATCGATCAAAATTAGCAGAGAATGAAAGAATGTCTCGCTGGGCGCTGGGAATAGATCTGGGAGGAACGGCTGTTAAAATTGCCGTTGTCGACGAAGAAGCTGGTATGCTGGAGCACGAACGGCACTCCACGCAGGTCGAGGCCGGGCTCGAAGGCATCGTCTCGCATATTGCGTCACTTGTTTTCTCCATGTACAACCGGTTCGGGAAGCAGCTCGGGGAAGAGCTTTTTGCGGGGATCGGACTCGGTGCTCCCGGTGCCGTTGACAGCGACAAAGGGACTCTCAGCTATCCGCCGAACCTTCCCGGCTGGGAACAATATCCGCTGAAAAACGAGCTGCTGCGGGTTCTCAGCAGAGACTATGCCATGGACTGCTCCCTGATCCTTGAAAATGATGCCAATATCGCCGCATGTGGCGAAGCGGTTTTCGGGGCGGGAAAGGCTTTCAGGGATTTTGTGATGGTTACCCTGGGTACCGGCGTGGGTGGCGGGATAATCCTTGACCGCAAACTGTACAGAGGGGCGCAGGGTACGGCAGGGGAGATCGGTTATATGACGGTTGATTACAGCGGGCAGAGCATTCATGCGGGAGTAAAGGGGGGGGTGGAGAGTCTTATCGGTAAGAAAAGCATTGTTTCGATGGGACTCGACAGCTACCGCCGCAGTCCACGGGAGTGCTGGTCCGAAGAGTTTCATGGCAAAGACCTGTGTGATCTTTCGCCGAAAACGCTTGAGAAGGCCGCTCATCATGGAGACCCTGTCGCCAAGGGAGTCTGGGACAGGGTGGGTTCCATACTGGGGGTCGGGCTGGCCGGGGTTGTTGCATTGATGGATATTCGGAAATTTGTTATAGGCGGCGGTATTTCCGGTGCGGGGAACCTTGTTTTATCTCCGGCGCTCGAACAGGTGAAAAAATCGACGCTTCCGTCAATGCATGACGGGATAGAGCTGGTCCTCGCGGAACTCGGAAACAAAGCCGGGGTATACGGGGCGGCAGCACGGTGCTTTTCCTCTATCGTATGAATCCAGGGTCAAACCGGCTCAAATTGTGACGACAACAGAGGTGTCCAATAGGAGGTAATAGATGTTGATTGACGAAATGCTCCATCTTTTCTATCCCCGCGTCTGTACGGGATGTCACTCTCTTCTGGCTCCGAAGGAGCGTGGCATCTGCCCGGAGTGTATTGCATCTTTCGACGCTTTTTCCGACGCTGATGCCGCCGGTTACGCAGTAAAGGAGGTTTTCCGGCGCAATTACCCGGCAAGCAATCAGCCGGAAAGTGCTTGGACACTTTACCGATTTCATAAAAACGACAGGTTGCAGAGGGTTGTGCATGCGATGAAGTACGAGGGGGTGCATAGACTTGGAAATGTTTTCGGTACGCTTCTCGCTGAAATGATTGCCGGGAGCACTGCGGCTGCTGCGTTCAGCTGTATTGTTCCCGTGCCTTTGAACCGGTTGAAAGTTGTCGAGCGGACCTACAACCAGTCGGAAGTCATTGCCCGGGCGGTGGCCGGGGTTTTACGCAAGGATGTTTGTACCGATCTTGTGGTTTGTAAAAACCACACCCGGCCGCAGGCCGGGTTGTCCCTGAGAGAAAGGCACAGCAACGTAAAAGATGCGTTTACGCCATCGGGCAATGTAGTGCCGGAAAACATTTTGCTGGTTGATGATGTCCTGACAACCGGCTCGACGGCTACGGCTGTCATGCGCGCGCTCGAGTCTGCCGGAGCCCGGCAGATCTCTCTTGCAACCGTAGTGCTTGCTGCTTGATAAGGGCGTGGCAATTCGGGAATCGGCATCTATGGACCTTTTTTATACACCGTCAGACCGGATTGACCTTTCCGGAGGAACACTCTCGGTCGAAGGGGAAGAATTTTTTCATATTACAAAAGCTCTCAGAAAGAAAGAGGGAGAGGTCATTCACCTTACCGATGGAAAGGGACTTTCGGTGACAGCGGGGATAACAAAGATTGGCAGAAACGTTCTCAGGGCGGCTATTGAGAAAAAAGAGTATGTTTCTCCTTCTCCTGTGAAAGTGTCGGTTGCCATGTCGCTTCTGAAGTCGGCACAGAGGTTTGATTTCTTTCTCGAAAAGGCTACCGAGCTTGGCGTTACCGGTATTGTGCCCATGATAACCGAGCGCACGGTCTCCCAGCCAAAAGCCGAGAAAGTGAAAAATAAACAGGAGCGCTGGAAAAAAGTTCTGATTTCCGCCTCTTGCCAGACAAAAAGATACCATCTTCCGGAAATGACAGACCCTCTTCGTTTTGACGAGGTGCTCCGGCTCGAGGGATACGACATGAAACTCATCCCTTATGAATCGTCTGAAATAAAGCAGGAGGCATCATTTTCCGGCAGAAATGTGTTGTTTGTTGTAGGCGGTGAGGGCGGGTTTACCGAACACGAAGTCGGACGAGCCCGCAAAGAAGGCTTTCGTGAGATCTCGCTCGGAAAATCAGTTCTGCGTGCGGAAACAGCCGGAATTTTTGCAGTGGCAATGGTTCGTTCCCGGCTGGTGGTGAATGAACAGCCGGGTGACTGGTTGTGATAACGGGTCGCCAATCACTTTTAGCAATGGATACAGGCATGCGAAAAACGATTCTCAACAATGTCATACTCCTGATTTTCGTCCTGGTTATCTCGGCGATTTTTGTGTCCATGGTTTACAATTTTCTCATGGTTATTCTGATTGCCGCGATCTTTTCCGGACTTGCAATGCCGTTGTACCGATGGTTCGAACGCCTTTTTAGGGGAAGGAAAAGCCTCAGTTCGGCCATGACGCTTCTCACCGTGGCGGTTATCCTGATCTTTCCTTTATTGACGCTGCTTGGCATCGTTACAGCAGAGGCGATAAAGGTAAGCCGTTCTGTCGGCCCCTGGATTGAAGAACGTCTTGAAGAGCCGATAGCTTTTCATGATTTTTTCAGTTCATTGCCATACTATGAAACCATCAGCCAATACAGTGACGAGATCCTCCAGCGAGCGGGTGAACTGGTAGGAAAGATGAGCACGTACCTTTTCGAGAATCTCTCTTCTTTTACATTCACGACGGTTCAGACACTGTTTATGATGTTTGTTTTTTTCTACACCATGTTTTTTTTCCTCAGGGATGGCCGAGACTTTCTCGAGAAGATCCTGTACTATCTTCCGCTCAGCGAGCGTGACCAGTCGCGTATGCTGGAGAAATTTACATCGGTTACCGGAGCGACCATCAGAGGGACCTTCGTTATCGGCATCATTCAGGGAACCCTTGCCGGGATTGCTTTGAAAGTTGCAGGTATTGAAAGTGCCGTATTCTGGGGTGCGGTCATGACGGTGCTGTCAATCATTCCGATCATAGGGTCCGGACTTGTATGGGGACCGGCGGTTGCTTATCTCTATGCGACCGGAGAGTATATGGCCGCAACCGGCCTGCTGCTTTTTTGCGGCCTGCTGGTCAGCAGTATCGATAATATTCTCAGGCCCATTCTTGTCGGAAGGGATACCAGAATGCACGAACTGCTGATCTTTTTTGGTACGTTTGGCGGTATAAGCCTGTTCGGTATATCGGGTTTCATTGTCGGTCCCATTATCGCGGCCCTGTTTATTACCATCTGGGAGATTTACGGCGAGACCTTCAGGGAGTATCTCAACACGGTGAAACATACCGTGCCTGGCGATGATTCGGGAGAAGGAGGTGAAACGTGACCGAACCATAAAGCAGGGCGGTGTTTTTGAGGAGCTTGTCTTGAACCTGATATGAAGATATCTTTGTGAAACTTTTGATGCATCGAGTCATGAACAGAACCGGAACAGTAGATTTTCTCTCCATTGCTGCATTTACCGCCTTTATGGTGCTTGCCTTGCAGACACTTTCTTATGCAAAGCCGGCCACGGAACCAGACAGCTTGAAATTTGAGCAGGAAATTAATTCCTACATCCTCAAGGACCTCGGCACATCGGAGGTGCTCATGTCCAAAAATACCGGGAAACGTGTACAGCCTGCGAGTCTTACGAAGATACTCACTACCATTATCGCGATTGAAAGCGGCAAGCTTGGTGATATTGTTGAAATCCCGAAAGTGGTGACAAATGTAGAACCTGCCAAGGCAGGTTTTGACGCGGGTGAAAAGATACGTCTTGTGGATCTGGTCAAGGCGTCGATGGTGCGATCAAGCAATGACGCCGCATTCGCTATAGCGATCTACCTTGGCGGAAGTGTTAAAGGTTTCGCCAGGATAATGAACCGCCGGGCAAGGGAGATAGGAATGGCACATTCACATTTTACCAATCCGGCGGGGTATGACAGGGCGCCTTATGCGGGACATTACTCGACAGCAAATGATCTGTTGTTGCTCACCGAGTACGCGATCGGTAACGAAATTTTCAACCGTATAGCCGCCCTTGATTCGATATCGTTTTACGAGCAGAAAACAAAGAAAAGGTACTCTCTCAAATCCAGCAATAAACTCCTTGAAAAGTATCAGTATGCCGTAGGTATCAAAACCGGTTATACCATGAAGGCCGGCAGATGCCTCATTGCCAGGGCGAAAAAGGCAGACAGGGATGTAGTGCTGATCCTGCTCGATGCCGGTGAAAAACGTTGGGAGCTTGCGGAAAGAATGTTTGAAAAAGCTTTTGCTGTAGGCGGTCACGACCGGGTTTTATACCATACGACGAATCAGCAAAGTATTAAGCCGCTGATGCTGATGGGTAACGAACTGCAGTAGCGACACCTCAAAAAACATGCTGTACAGCTCCATTGCTGTTTTTCGAGACGCTCATCGGGCAAGACCGGAATAACGAAGACAGTGATCATCTGTCTCTTCAAAGGATCAGTTGTTGACTCGAACGGTTTCTTCGGTCGAGAAGAAAAATGATGACTCGATCTGCGCGTTGTCACCCGAGTCTGAACCGTGCACGATATTTTCACCCTTGCTGTCCGCGTAGAGCTTGCGGATAGTTCCTTCCTCAGCCTCAGCCGGATCAGTTGCCCCGATAAGTTTGCGGAAATCTTCCACGGCGTTTTCTTTTTCAAGGATCATAGGTACGCACGGCCCTGAAGACATGAACTGAACAAGTTCCCCGAAGAACGGCCTTTCGCGGTGTACGGCGTAAAATGCGCCTGCAGTTTCTTTCGTCAGCTTTGTTTTTTTCATGGCAACAATGCGAAAACCTGTGCGCTCAATCTTGTCGATCACTGCGCCTGTCAGTTGTTTGCGGACACAGTCCGGTTTAAGAATGGTAAGTGTTGTTTCCATCGGAGTATTTTTTTGACCTTAATAAATCAGACGCGTGAATTCGTGAGCGAAGATACGTAATGTTGTCCGAATATGGAAGCTCTAATCGCTGTGTGTCAAACTGTTCCAAATGAGAGCGAAAGGAGACAGGCCGGAATCAGCAAGCAGCCGGGAAAAGCAGGAAATGCAAGTGTCAGGTTTTGGCGGCTCCATTCGAGTCTTCATTATTGAAAATCACCAGTATTTTTCCTACCCGCTGCCCGTTCATTTTGATGACTTTGAAAAGTATGTTTTTCCATTTCAAGGTATCCATTACCGAGGGAACCTTCTCGAGCTTCGTCATGAGGAAGCCGCCCATGGTATCGTAGTGAGGATCTTCCTCGTCGAGGAAGTTGTCAAGGTCAAATTCGGTGATAAAGTCATCGATGGGAAGAAGGCCGTCAACAATCCAGGTGCGCTGGCTTCTTCGTACGATTTTTTTGCTCCCTTCGATATCATCGGCGGGAATGTCTCCGACAATGCTTTCAAGTACGTCCGTCAGCGTGATGGCGCCCTGTACCGACCCTTGTTCATCAATTACCAGCGCAAGATGTGCCCTGTTCTCCTTGAAGAGTTCAAGCACCTGGAAAGCTGGCACGGATTCCGGCACAAACAGGGGGGGTTTCATTGCGTTGCGAATGGTTTCTTTGAGGTTCCCGGGTTCGAGAAGCTGTTTGTTGACCAGGTCGAGTGAGCGAACAACGCCTTTCAGGTCGTCAAGGCTTCCTTCGGCAACGGGAAATCGTGAGCGGCCGCTTGCCTGCATTTTGGAGATCAATTCCTTTTCGGGCGCGTTGAGGTCGAGCCATTCGATTTCGCTTTTCGGGGTCATCATGGAGCTGGCCCTTTTGTCGCTCATGCGGAAAATTCTCGAAACCATCTCATATTCGACAGATTCAAAAACACCTTTTTTAGCACCTTGTTTTATCATGAGCATAACCTCTTCATCGCTGACAAGAGGCTTCTCCATATTTTTTATGCCGATGATTTTAAGGACGATGTTCGTGGAGCCGTTGATCAGATGAACTGCCGGAGCACTGATCCGGCAGATTGTGTTGATCAGGCGTACGATTTTAAGGGCGATCTTCTCCGGATTCTGCAGCGCAATTTTTTTCGGCGCCAACTCACCAATGATGAGTGTAAAGTAGGTGACACCAATGACGACGAGCGCCAGCGCAAGTTCTTCGCTGTATGGCCGCAGCGCTTCGATCCGGGAAATTGTTACCGCCAAGGGTTCTGAAAGTGTTACACCGCTGAATGCGCCGGCAAGTGTGGCAATAAGGGTGATACCGACCTGTATGGCGGAAAGAAACTTCCCCGGATTGTCCAGCAGTTCGAGAACAAGTGACGCTCTGGCTATTCCTGCGTCACGCAATTCGTGCAGTTTAGCTTCTCTTGAAGAGATAATTGCAAACTCAGCCATCGCGAAAAAGCCGTTGGCGAGAATCAGGCCGAATAAAACAAGCAGTTCAAATATGTCGGAGTCCATGCTGTTGGCACCGGAATGCCTGAGAATATAAGGGCTTAGGTTGTTGTAAATGTATTGATCACCTAAGATAGGAAAAAAAAAAAAATCCCCAACTGAATCAAGTTGCACAGACCGCAGCCTGCGGTGTATGCCGTGACTGCTTCGTCGGGCGGTGCTCGAGATCCTCGAATCCCGGTAGAATTCGGGATTTTCACAACAATGTACACAGGCGCCCGTTCGTTGTCGGCGGTCGGTTGTTCATGTATGAAATTATGGCTAAACTCAATCCAGTAGCGATAGTTAACCTGAGAACAATGAGCATCACCGCGAGTATGTTACGGAGTATGGCTTTTTTTGCAATTATTCTTGTTATTGCAGGATGTGCGGAAAAAGAGCGCGACCCTGTGGATGGCGGGGTGACGGCACTTTACGGGAAAGCCGGAGATTACGCCGACAACCATGAGTATGAAAAAGCCTTGGAACTTTTGCAGGAAGGGCTTGCAAAAGATACCCTGGACGGCTTTTCGGGCAAGACGGCTGAAGCCCTGAACCGTAAACGGCGGATCGAGGAGGCGACCGGTAGTTATTTCGATGCTCTTGCCACCCATGACATTCTTGAAAAAAGATGCAAGGGTATGCTGCCGCAGGCGGTCGAGGAGGAGCGCATCCGCTCAAAAGCTTCGTTGTTCGCTGAACTCGGGGAGTTCGACAGTGCGGGGAAGGCTTTGAAGGATATTGCTTCGCTGAGCGTTCGTGATTCGCTGCAACTTGCACGTTACCATGAACTGGCGGGCGAAAGGGAAGAAGCTTTCTCGCTTTACAATGAGCTGTGCCGAAACACCAGCCCGCTTCTTGCGCTGAGGGCTTGCAGCGGTCTCCTGCAGATGAGCCTCGGCGGTGGAGTCAGGGAAGCAAAGGAGCCTTCGGTGTACGCACGCCGGGTTACAGAGATTGCCAGGGAGCTCATTACCCAAGGAAGTGAAGGCAGCCAGCAGGCGGCGTCACTCTCCCTGCGCCGCGCGGCAGGATTACTCGAACTGCTTCCCGCACATGCAAAGGATGCCAGTTACCTGTACTACAAGGCGCTTTCGCTTGCACGTGCTGCCGGTGACAGGCACCTTGTTCAGTTACTGGATTTTGAGTCCAATGCTGTATTGAACAATGACCCTGAAGTGTATGCCCGTACGCTCGACTACTTCGAAAGAAACAATATGGGATTGGCCAGGATGGCGGCACTGCTGAAACAGGGAAGCAAAGGGATGATAGACGACCGGGAAAAAATAAAGGCACTGAAACACGGCCTGAACATTTATCAGCACCAGGTCAGTCCCTGGCCGGGATACGCTATTGCCGAGCTGGTCGATCGCTCAGCACAGAGACTGACAGAACTGCTTCTGGATAAAGGGCGATATGCGGAAGCATTTGAGAGTGATGAGCTGCGTAAACTGTATGAGCTGAGACAAGCAATTCAGCGTGATTATGGTTCGTTTGATCTTCCGGAACAGCATGATCAGCTTGAGCGGCAAGTTGTAAAGCTGGATCGTGAACTGTCGGCACTGCTTCAGCGATTGGCGAACTGTTTCGAATCGGGCGAGGGATTCGAACATCATGCGACGACGATCGAATCAATCAATAAAAAGCGCGGGTTACTATACGAGCTGCTGGCCGAGGTACGGAATGTGGCCCCTTTGCAGGCAGCCAGACTAACGGCAGCGCCGACAACTCTCAGAACGGTTCAGGAAACCCTCGATGATGGTCATGCGGCTCTTAAAATTATCGAAGGGCGGGACTGGTGCACGGTATTTCTGGTGCAAAACAACTACGTTGACGTGTCCCGGCGCAGGGTGGAGAAAGAGGTATATCGCTCCAGGGTAAGGCTTTTCAAAGAACGTCTCTCGATAAATGCCGGGCGCGGCAGTGTCCGTTTTGCCTTGGATTCTGAACGGTTATGGCTGACAGACCTTCTGATCAAACCGCATTCCAGGCATTTGCGCGATATCCGTCGGCTGACGGTGATTGCCGACGATCCTTTTCCTGTTCATCTACTTGGGATCAATCGTTATCTTGTCCGTGATTTTCCGGTTTCAGGGGTTTATTCGGCAAGTGAGCTTGTCCGGCTTGCTTCAACAACCCGTGACGAGGGTACAATCCCCGTGTTTAATTTTTTCAGTGTAGACGGTTATCGTGAAGCGATAAAGCAAAAATCAGCATCCCCTGATCATGCTGTCTTTCTGCTTTGGAAGGCTTTTTCTGCCGCTGAGCTTGAAGAGCTGCGGGTTTTGCTTGCATTGTCCATGCAGAAAGGGGAGAACCCTTCGGATGTGCTGCATCAGCTTGCCCAACAGCAGAGAGCCGGGAACGATAATCAATGGCTGTATGTATCCGAGTATGGCGTGAGCGGCAGGTAAAAGGCATCTCGAAAAGTGGCTGCTCCTGACGAATGGGAGGGGGGCGAGGTTGCCGTATGGTTACTGTTCACAACGGCTTTTCGGTGTCCCGAAAATATATTGTTATTTCGATTGTCCTGATGGCTGAATTTTTGTAAACTACATGAACTCAGTCTTTTGTGCGGTTCGGGCGGTTTAACGGATGACATAAACCACGTGTATGTCATGGCGGATGAAGTGACATTTGGTTCTGCCAGTGCGCTACTGGTACGTAAACTCATTCAGGCCAGGAAGGAGCGGGGGTTTTCCCTTGAGGAAATCAGCGCCGAAACAAGAATAAAGAAAGATCATCTTGAAAAAATCGAAGGGGGCAATTTGAAGTTTTTGCCTTCCGCGTATGTCTATGCCTTTTTAAAAGAATACGCCCAAGCGCTCGATGTAAAAGATAGTGAGCTTATTGAGCGATGCCGGGATGAGCTTAGGATTCCTATCGATCTCAGAGTCAAGCAGGAAAATGAAACAGTAAAAGACGAAAAGGGCGGTGGGAAAGGTGAGCGTCTTTCCGGCATGTTCGGTGCCATTGCTGCTATCGGGGATAAGGTCCCTGCATCTGTTGTAGTAGGCGGTGTGGTGTTTATCGTGCTTGTTCTTCTCGCTGTCTCGTTTTTTGTGTTTTCGAGACCGTCCGGAAATGAGAAGACGATTTTGCAGGAAGAAAGCGAACTTGTAGTACCGTCTGTCGAGATTCAGCCCGAGTCCGAAGTTGCAGTGCCGGATTCGATTGCTCTAGCTGGTACGCTGTCTGAGGCATCCCCCGACGAACTCCCTGAGCTTGTCAGGCAGGAGGATTGGGCAAAAGATGTCTCTTTCTTGCCTGAGTCATCAACCTCTCCGTATCAAAAAATACTGATTGTCCGTATTATCAAAGATCTCAGCTGGGTCAAAATTATTGCCGATGATGGAGATATGGTGTATCCAGGAGGTCGGTTCGAGGCCGGAGAAGTTCTGCGATATGAGGCAAAAAAGAAGTTCTGGGTAAATATCGGCCGCCCCTCCTTTGTTGAACTTTATCTGAATGGAGAAAAAGTTTCTCCAATGAGCAAAAGAACTATCGTGCTTGGTGAAGAATAGTTGCTCCCCTGCCATCTAAGTCTCCTTTTTTTATGTTGTTACAAAACCGGGAATTTATTGTCCGGTTTATGTATTCCTAATTTGAGCAATTGTTTGAGCATCCCGTAACAGGAGAATACAGAAGCAAAAAGCCAGAATGAGAAAAGGTTAGCCATCAAGCCGTTTTAACTTTTGACTTTTCTTCCATCTCTTGTCACTATTTGTCGGGACAATTTGAAGCGCCAGGTGAAGTGTTTCTTTGTGGGTGCGGCGTGCTCTTGGTCATAGGGCTGTTGTAATCGTAAAACGGCTTGTGATATGAATGAGATATCGGGAAGCGTTGTGGTCGTAACAGGAGCGGCCGGGAGGCTTGGCAGCGTTGCGGCGAAGCGGTTTTTCAATGCCGGCGCCAGGCTGGCGCTTCTTGACAGGAATGCTGGTATGCTTGAGAGGCAGTGGGAGAGTAATGAGCGCGTCATCTGCCTGAAAACCGACCTTGTCACGGCTTCGTCCATTGAGGCATCTGTTGAATGTATCATAGAGCGTTTCGGCAGTGTTGACGCGCTGATAAACATTGCTGGAGGCTTTACGATGGGGCCGCCGATACATGAAGCTGCTGAAGAAACATGGGATTACATGCTTGATCTCAATGCAAAAAGCGTTTTTCTCATGAGCAGGGCGGTCATTCCGGTTATGCGCAGGCAGAAGAGTGGGCGTGTGGTAAATGTTGCGGCAAAGGCCGCACTGAGAGGCGGGGCCGGCGTTGCTCCCTATGTTATTTCAAAGTCAGCTGTGATAAAGCTTACCGAATGCCTTGACGAAGAAAACAGGGAGGAAGGGATCAGCGTTAATTGTGTTCTACCGAGTATTATCGATACGCCTGCAAACAGGAAGGATATGCCGGATGCTGATTTTTCCCGATGGGTTTCACCGGAAGCGATAGCCGACGTTATCCTTTTTCTTGTTTCAGAGGAGTCTAGGGCAGTACACGGTGCCTCGATTCCGGTTTACGGGTTAAGCTGAAAAGCAAGCCGGTACTGCTGCATACGTCGGAATGTTCTTTTATTCGGATTGCAGTAACCTTTGATTTGTTCAGCATAGAGTATGAAAGTATATGACAATCTGGCACAAACGACAGGCGGCACCCCGCTTGTTGCAATACAGCGCCTCGGTGAGCCGGGCGGTGCGGAGATCATTGCTAAACTTGAATCGTTCAACCCGCTTTCCAGCGTTAAAGACCGGATAGGCGTTGCCATGATCGAGGCTGCGGAGCGCAAAGGCATGATCACCGCTGATACAACCATCATTGAGCCGACAAGCGGTAATACGGGCATCGCGCTTGCGTTTGCCTGTGCAGCCAAGGGGTATAAGCTCATTCTGACCATGCCGGACACCATGAGCCTCGAGCGGCGGAGGCTCCTGAAAATATTCGGGGCCGAGCTGGTATTGACTGACGGTTCCGGCGGCATGAAGCTTGCAATCGAAGAAGCCGAACGGCTGGCGGCCTCAATACCGGACAGCGTCATACTGCAGCAGTTCAGCAACCCGGCCAATCCCGATGTGCACCGCAGGACCACGGCGGAGGAGATTTGGGTTGATACCGGCGGAACCGTTGATGTTTTCGTTTCGGGTGTGGGTACCGGCGGAACCATAACCGGTGTCGGCGAGGTGCTGAAAAAGCGACGACCTGAGGTAATGATCATCGCCGTTGAGCCTGAAGACTCCCCGGTCATTTCCGGAGGACAGCCGGGCTCTCACAAGATACAGGGGATAGGCGCCGGCTTTATTCCCGATAATCTCAATACGGAAATTATTGACGAAGTTGTTCAGGTAAAAAACGACGATGCCGGAAATATATCGAGAAAGCTTGCGGAAATGGAAGGGATTCTTTGCGGGATATCATCAGGTGCAGCAATGTGGGCAGCTCTCCAGGTAGCGAAAAGGGCTGATATGCAGGGGAAAAAAATTGTTGTACTTTTGCCTGATACCGGAGAACGCTATCTTTCAACTTGGCTGTTTACCGACGAGTGAAGCTTTTGGACAGCCGGTAAACTATCAGAACGTGATAACGAATTATGGAAACAAGACGGGTATATCTTGATCATAACGCTACAACCCCGCTTCATCCCGAGGTGAAAAAGGAGATGATCGAGGCAATGGAGATGTTCGGGAATCCATCGAGCATGCACGGTTTCGGAAGGGAAGCCCGGGCGAATGTGGAGCACGCAAGAAAAGTGGCGGCGGATTTCATAGGAGCTCACGAAGATGAAATTGTTTTTGTCGGAAGCGGCTCGGAAGCCAACAATACTGTGCTTTCCTTGTTTGCCTGTGCTTCAAACCTTTGTGTGCCAGGCTTCAAGGCTCGCCGGACGATCGTAACGACAAAGATTGAACATCCCTGCGTTTTGGAGACATCCGAGTGTCTTGCCCAAAAAGGGACAACGGTAAGGTTTCTTGATGTCGACCAGTACGGCAGGATTGACCTGGACCAGCTCAGGGAATATCTTACCGATGATGTCGGCCTGGTCTCGGTAATGACGGCAAACAACGAGATCGGTACGATCCAGGATATTGTAGAGATCGCGAAGATGGCGCATGACAACAGTTCATTGATGCATACCGATGCAGTTCAGGCAATCGGGAAAATGCGTATGGACGTCAGTGAGCTGGGTGTTGACTTCCTTACCATGAGTGCCCACAAAATTTACGGGCCGAAGGGTGTTGGTGCACTGTATGTGCGGAGGGGTACCCCTTACTGTCCCTTTATTCGGGGCGGTCATCAAGAAAAAGGACGAAGGGCGGGAACGGAAAATACCCTTGGAATTATCGGACTGGCTAAAGCCATAGAAATGCGTGATGCGGAAATGGATGACGAGGCAAAACGACTGGCTGGGATGAAGGATGCCCTTAAGAACGGCATAGAGGCGTCGATTGACGATGTGGTTTTCAACGGCCATCCAACGTTGAGCATCCCCAATACGGTGAACGTATCGTTTCCGGGAGCAGAAGGCGAGTCTATTTTGCTTTACCTCGATCTTCAGGGGATAGCTGTTTCAACCGGTTCGGCCTGTGCTTCGGGGTCGCTCGATCCGTCCCATGTATTGCTCGCGACAGGAACAAATCCGGAGCGTGCTCACGGTTCCATCCGGATCAGCATGGGAAGGGAGACAACCATGGACGAAATCGGGTATGTACTTGATGTGCTGCCTGGTATCATCAAGAGAATAAGAGGCATGTCAACAGCTTATATAGGAGGAGAACATGTTACAGCCAAGTAGTTGGGTGTATACCGATACATTGAAGGAACATTTCATGAACCCGAAGAATATTCTTCAGGGTGAAAATACCGATGATTTTGACGGTGTCGGCATGGAGGGAAACCTTTCCTGCGGCGACCAGATGATGGTGGTCATCAAAGTGGATAAGGAAAAAGAGGTTATCACCGATTGTCAGTGGAAAACCTATGGTTGTGCAAGCGCGATTGCCAGCACATCCATTCTTTCCGAAATGGTCAAAGGCATGACGCTTGACCAGGCTTTCGACGTTTCGCCAAAAGACGTCACCAAGGAACTCGGCGGTCTGCCTGAAAACAAAATCCACTGTTCCGTGCTCGGCGACAAGGCGCTTCGTGCCGCGATCAACAACTACTTCGAACGCAACGGTATGCAGGAACGAGTTCGCAAGGAGAAAACCAGGATAATCTGTCAGTGCATGAACGTTACCGATGCGGAGATCGAAGAAGCCGTCCTGGACGGAGCACGCACCTTTTACGAATTACAGGAGCATACCAAGCTCGGTACGGTTTGCGGGCAGTGTAAGGATGAAGCCGAAGAACTGATCGAGAAATACAAACACCTCCATTTCAGCGAATAAAGGGCACCTCTATTAATTGTCATGAGCGGTTCAAGTGCGAGGCGAATTTTCTATCCATGAACAAGGTTTTTTAAATCCAGCCGGAAAAATGCGGAACAAATCGAACAAAAACACAGGAGGTGTGGGATGATGCACTGGGATGGAGGCGGAGCATGTTTCGGCTTTGGTTTCATGGCGCTGCTCTGGTTTGCCGTTATGGTATGGTTTCTTGCCTTTACGGTTATCGTGACGGTGAAGCTGGGAAAGATCGAAAAGCTGC
Organism: Chlorobium sp.; assembly: GCA_028277485.1. Taxonomy (GTDB): domain Bacteria; phylum Bacteroidota; class Chlorobiia; order Chlorobiales; family Chlorobiaceae; genus Prosthecochloris. The sequence continues at coordinate 16,663 of JANQGE010000070.1, read as the reverse complement.
TGCGGCAGCGGTCTCGCCTGTCTGAACCGGAAGACATAAGGGGACAATAGCATGATGATGCGGGAATGATGGGAACGTTCGAAGGCCAGGAGGTTATTGAGCGGGACGCTGTTGTTGTCTCAGGATATCCTTTTCCCGAACAAGGGTGTCGGTAAGGCGTCTCCACTCGACAATGAGTTGCTGCAATTCGATTTCCCGGTTGATGAGGTTGAAACGATGCTCTTCGAGCCGGTTGACTTCATCGATAAGATCATTCAAGCTGGTTTTTCCCAATGAATAGTTCCTTTTTTCATCCCTGACAATCGCCTCCGATATCGCGATTTTTTCTTTTGCAAGCTCGATAAGGCGGTGCTGGTTCTCTATTGTCCGGTACAGGTTTTTCAGGGCGGTATCAAGCGAAAGTTTCGCATTGCCGGTGGAAAGTGACACTCTCCTGTTATTGATCCGGCTTATTTCATGGCGAGCAGTTTCTTGTCTGTCAGGCAGGGGCCACTCCAGGCTCATGCCGGCAAACAGTCCATGGTCGGGATCCGTGAAAAACCTGTTGGCTCCGGTAAGGTCGTAGCCTGCAGTCAGATTGATCGAGGGCAAGAGCCTGTCAGCGGCCTGTGCAACCTCTGTACCGGCTTTTTCTTCCAGCAGACCCAGAATGGTGACGGTCCGGCTCGATTCCCGGAATTTACGGAGCTCGGTGTCGAGGTCGAGTATCCGGTTACGCTCTGCTTCGACGGGTTTGACAGGAACAGGTCTTTCTGTTTCAACAGCTCTCGTGGCCTCCATGACAAGGTTCGTATGCGCATGGTAATCATTTCTCAGTGAGGTCATCCGCTCTTTTCTCGATACGGTCTGTACCATGATCTTGTTCACGTCAATGGGCAGAGCGATATTGTTTCGCGCTCTTTCACGGATATTTTCAAGCTGTTTTTTGGCATCCCCGTAAGCTGTTGTAGCGGTTGCAAGATGTTCGGATGCCGCGTACCAGTCATAATACAGTCTGATCAGACCTGCCAGATAATCTTCATATGCTTCGGCGATCTGGTGGCGTGCGACGGCATTTTCAATTCCTGAAAGTTTTTCCACTAAGCGGTTTGCTCTGCCAAACGCATTTTCCGCAACAGGTTGAACGACCGCAATGCTGAATTCCGATTCGTTCCGGCGTGCGCCGGAACCATAATCCGTTGTGTAAGAGGTTGACAGGCGTGTGCCGGTTGCCGGGAAAAGTTTGTCCAGTGCAAGGGTGTATTCAGGTGCATTGTCCATCTCGTCGAGCATCAGAACATAGCGGCCTTTAACCGACAGTACAAGGTCGTCAGCCGGCAGGTTGAGAATTCTGGTATATTGCAAGGGGAGTTCGTCGATGAGTATTTCCTCAAAAACCGTGTTGCGCTGTGCTGCAAGGCGAACAAAGGTTTCGAGAGTAAACTTTTTTTCTCCGGCCAACGCTGTCGACATGGCGCAGAAGCAGGATAGAAGTACGAGAATGGCGGCTATCGTCGATTGCATCGATGTTTTTTTCCGGTTTGACAGGGTTTCATAAACGCACCTCTATAAATTGTCGTGAGCGACTTGAGTACAAGGCGGATGGAGCGCAGAAACCCTCTCCTATCCGACCAACGAAGCAATCGCTTCGCGTAATAGATTTTCAGAGGTACCCATAAGTATCGTTATGTTGTTTCCGGACGTTGCTTTCCGGTGATCATGATCCGATAAAGACAGGGAACAAGGATCAACGTGACAAAGGTTCCTCCAATCAGCCCCCAGGTAAGCACGAGCATCATCTGGGCAAGCATGGGATCATACCCGGCCCATCCGTACGCTGTCGGCAGCATGGCGGCAACCGTGGTAAAGGTTGTCAGCAGCACCGCCCGCAGACGGGTCGATGCAGCTTTTGAAATAAGGATTTCAGGGTTTTTAATGTTCCCTGTCTCCCTGGTTTCCCTGTCGAGTCTCGTGACCATGATGATCGCGTTGTTGACAATGACTCCTGCCAGACCCAAGGCCCCGATGACGGCGAAGAATCCGTAAAACTCAATACCATGAAGGAAAAAGGCCGCGATTATGCCGGTCAGGCCGAACGGGATAGCCAGCATGATCAGCAAGGCTTTTCGCAGTGAATTGAACAGCAGGACCAGCACGATGAAAATAAGAGCAAGAACAGAGAAGACAGAAATGATGAAATCTTTTCCTGATTCACGGCTGTCACGGATCTCGCCGTCGAATTCAAGTGTGGCTGAGGGGTATCGGGAGGTGATAGTTGGGAAGATTCCCCGTTCAAGCGTTTCGGCGATTCCAAGCGGACTTTCGCCGCTCTTGCCGTCGAGGTCCGCATAGACCGAGGTATACCGTACTCGGTCCTGACGTACGATCGAGTTGGGCTTTTCGACTTTTTCAACCCTTATAATATCGCGGAGGGGAACAAGATATTTGCTTTTGTTTTCTACGGGTATCTGGAGGAGCGATTCAATCGACTGTTTCGATGGCAGGGCAAGTGAAAAACGTACTCCGACCGGTTCATTGTCGGAACTGAACTCGTAGAGTATGGTGCCCTCAAGAGCGGCCCGAAGGGTTTGTGCGGCTGCCGAAGGATCGATGTCAAGACGTTTGATCTTGTCCCGCCTGAGGGTGATAAGATATTCCGGGGAAGATTTCGGCTGATCCTTTTCGATGTTGGTCAATCCCGGAACATCTTGCAAGGCGTTTGCAAGCGCATCTGCAGCTTTTCTGCGGATGGATTCATTATTGTCCTTTATTACCACTTCCACCGGGCTGCCGCTATCCTGACCATGTCGGGTTTTGCTGAATCTGAGTTTTGACAGCATTGCGGAAGACTCCATTGTCTGCTGCCACTCTTTGATGAGCTGATCGGCAGTTTTTCCCCTGGACTCCTTAGGCACGATTTCAATTCTCATTCTGAAAACATTGTCCTGAACAGCCGATCCGCGGCGGGACTTTGCTATTTCATTTCTGAATCCGACAACTTCTTTGCCGAGGGATTTGCCGATGAGTTTCTCAAGGGGCTGCGTGAGATGTGCGGTTTCATACTGTGTGCTTCCGGGAGGGGTTTGCCCGCTAAGCCGGATCTCCCTGGTTTCTTCATCGGGGAACATGACAAATGTCATGGAAGAGCCTGCCAGCAGAAACGAGGCTCCGAATCCCAAGAGAAAGATGATGAGAATTGCCCTCCTGAAAGGAAGCAGGTGGCTGAGTATCCGCGCATAGAAAGCTTCCCAGGTCTCGAACCAGTGCTCGCGTTTTAAACTTCCCCTGCTTTGAGCAGAAAGGGTCATATGGCCCGGAAGAATGAAAAGCGCTTCGAACATGCTGCCGGCGAGCATGAGCGTGATAACAGGGGGGATAAATGTCACCATTGCTCCGAAACGGCCTTCAAAAAAGAGCAGGGGGACAAATGCGATGCAGGTAGTCAGAATGCTTGCCGTGACCGGCATAAAAACCATCGATGTGCCTTGGGCAGCAGCCTGATAGAGGGGAACGCCGGAGTATGCAGTACGTTTGATGTTTTCCGCAACAACCAGTGCGTCGTCCACGACAATGCCCATCACGATGATAACCGCAGCCAGCGTAATGTTGTTGATGGAATAACCGATCAAAAGAGCACCTGCAAGGGCGAAGCAGAAGCTGAACGGGATTCCGATGGCTACCCAGAAGCCTGACCTGAAATCCAAAAAAACGAAAAGGATAACAAGGATAAGCGCGAAGCCTATTGTTCCGTTAATACCGATGATCGAAAGACGGTTTCGCAGGTCAACCGCTTCGTCATCGAGCAGAACCAGTTGAAGTTCGGGATTATCCTGCTGCAGGGACTGGAAGTCATCGACTGTCTTGTTGACCGCATGCAGGGCGTCAAGGATGCCGACCCTGGAACTTTTGGTGACTTTTAGAAAAATGCCTTCGTGCCCGTTGATTTTCAGAACACTCCGGTTTTTTTCGTGTCCATACGTCACCTCCGCTACGTCACCAAGACGAAGAACCTGCCCCTCGAACCCGCCCTGGACAGCAAGGTCGCGGAGTTCCTCAGGAGTGCGAAGTTCACCGTAAAGCGTTACTTTCGGCTCCTGTACGGTTTCAATACTTCCAGCCGGCTGGCGAACGTTGTTCCGGCGTATCTCGTTCATCACCGTGTTGAAAGGGATGTTGTACTCCTCGAGTTTTGCCGGATCGATCCTGACATGGATTTCATCGTCAAGATATCCTGAACGACTGACTCTGCTGACCTCGGGAAGGACAAGAAGCCTCTTTTCGAGGTCGAGTGCCCGGGTCTGAAGCTGTCGGCGCTGTTCCGTGTCGAGCAGGTGATGTCCGGCAAGGATCAGTCCGATGTCGATAATAGCTTTGCGGGATGTTTTGAAGACCTTGATGCGCGGATCATCCCTGACCGCCTCCGGGAGATCGACGGCAAGAACCTCCTGCCGGATTTCGGTGACTATCGCATCGATGCTTTCACCCTGCGGTTCAAGCTCGGCTGTAATGATGCTGCTTGCCGCCGCGGTTGAGCTGGTCAGCCGGGTTATTCCTTCGACTGAGCCGAGAGATTCCTCCAGAGGATCGGTCACATGGTACTCGACTTCCTCTGCGGACGCTCCCGGATAGTTCACCGAAATCCGGACAGTATCGAAGGTTATATCCGGCAGCTCCTCCTTTTTCAGGCCGGACCATGACAGAATCCCCGCAACAAGAATTACCGCGAAGACCATATTAGTCAGCAGGTGCCGGTGTATGAAGAAACTTATAATGCGGTCAAGCACTTCGATAAAGCAATGATTACCGGGATATTGACAGGTATATTACTGAGAAATGTATAGAGGCGTCCATGTGTTGATCCTTTGAAAAATTTACAGTACCCCGTACTATACACTGAATAATATTATAAACTAAATTGAGCAGAGAGTTGCGTAATCAATGACAAAAAAGGTTTTCATACGCACCTTCGGCTGCCAGATGAATCAGGCTGATACGGAAATTATCGCATCAGTGCTGCAAGATGAAGGGTATGTCATGACGGATTCGGAAGACAGCGCCGATCTTGTGATACTCAATACCTGTGCCGTAAGGGAAAACGCGGTTGAGAAGATCATGAACATTCTCAATAACCTGAAAGGCAGACGGCGGGTGCGTCCGGATGTGCTTGTCGGGATTATCGGCTGCGTTCCCCAGTATTACCGGGAAAAAATGTTCGGGATGTCCGACGGTATCGATTTTCTCGCCGGGCCGGATACTTACAGGCAGCTTCCTGTGTTGATAGAAAATGCAGAACAGGGGATTCGCGGGGCCAATCTTGCTTTTACGCCGGAGGAAACCTATAACGGGATTGAACCGGTACGTACAGGGACGATCGGCGCGTTTGTTCCCGTGATGCGGGGATGCAATAACAGATGCGCATTCTGCGTAGTACCGTTTACCAGGGGAAAGGAGCGAAGCAGGCCGATGAAATCCGTGCTTGACGATGTTAGACGTCTTGCTGCATCAGGGTACAAGGAGATAACACTGCTCGGACAGAACGTCAATTCCTACTTTGACGATGAAGCAGGGTGCGGTTTTCCCGAACTGCTTGACAGGGTGGGGCTTGCTGCCGAGGGGATGCGCATCAGGTTCACCACTTCCCATCCCAAGGATATTTCCGAACCGCTCGTGCATGTTATCGCCGAACATGAGAATATCTGTAACTCCATCCATCTTCCCGCGCAGTCCGGCTCAACAAAAATGCTGAAACTGATGAACCGGGGACACAGCAGGGAAGGGTATCTCGAAAAGGTTGCCATGATACGCCGCTGTATTCCGGGCGCTGCGGTATCGACGGACCTGATTGCCGGTTTCTGCGGTGAAACGGAAGAAGACCACCTGGCTACGCTGAGCATGATGGAAGAGGTTCGTTTTGATTACGCCTACATGTTTTGCTATTCGGTACGTCCGGGTACCTACGCAGCGCAGCATCTGCCTGACGATGTGCCTGAAGAGGTGAAGAAGCGTCGGCTGGATGAGATAATCACTCTGCAAAACAGAATTTCAGGAGAACTCCATGCCGCCGAGGTCGGCAATGTAGTGGCAGTGCTTGCCGAATCGGAGAGCAAGCGTTCAAACGATATGCTCATGGGCAGAACGGACACCAACCGGGTCGTGGTGTTTGACCGTAACGACTGCAAACCTGGTGATATGGTAAAAGTCTGCGTCGGGGCGGCAACTTCCGCGACCCTGATCGGCAGCCCGGTTTATTAGCGAGTAACCTTTTTTATGTCAAGGTGTATTTGTAAATTACCCCTTTCAAAAACAGTTTATTGCTTGATAATAACGCTTTTTTGGTGAACGTATCACAAGTTTTACCATGTCGGTTACAGCCAGGCGCAGTGTGAGTTTTACAGATAAGATCAGGGCACATCTTGAAATTCTGGATCCGGTGACCTGGATCAGCGTTTTTCCCCACTTGGCAGGTGGAGCAATGATTTCAGGTGCCATGCAGCCTACGCTTCATGACTATCTTCTTCTGCTGGCAATTTTTTTGATGTTCGGTCCGCTGGGAACGGGGTTCAGCCAGTCCATCAACGATTATTTTGATCTCGAGCTCGACAGGGTCAATGAGCCCACAAGGCCTATTCCATCGGGGAGGCTTACCGAGAGGGAGGCGTTGTGGAACAGTGTTGCAGTGTGTTTGACTGCTTTCGGAATGGGGCTTTTGATCGGGCTCTATATAGGGGGGACAAGGGGGCTGATTATCACTTTGTGCATAACGGCGTCCCTGATTCTCGCCTATATCTATTCTGCGCCGCCCCTGAAGTTGAAAAAGAATATCCTGACTTCAGCACCGGCAGTAGGTTTTGCATACGGTTTTGCTCCCTGGTTTGCAGCCAATGCGCTGTTCAGTGAAATCCGGCCGGAGGTGTTCTTGCTTGCCCCCCTGAATTTCTTTATGGCGGTAGCGCTGATTATTCTCAATGATTTCAAGTCCGTTCAAGGTGACAAAGAGAGTGGGCTGAAATCACTGACAGTCATGATAGGTGCCAAGAACACGTTTCTGGTTTCTTTTATCATTATCGACCTGGTTTTTCTTGTTTTCGCATGGCTTGTGTACACCTGGGGGCTGTATCCTCTTGTTTTTCTGATGCTCGGCGGGCTTTTTCTCAATGTTGTTCTCCAGGTGAGGCTGTACCGCGATCCTAAAGGAGGTGTTTCCTTTATGAAACTCGCGGTCGATGACGGTTTCGGCAATGCGATCGGGAAAAGTGATGTTGCCGAGCATAGTGCTTTTTTACAATTTCAAGTTGCCAACAATATTTTGTTTCTGGTCAACAACCTCATGGTTGCCGGTGCGCTTGGCGTAAGGTATATACATGGATAGTTTGCCAGTCATTAATTTACCTGCTATGGGCACTCTGCAGACAACCTTCTTTTCATTGCCTGTCGTATGGCACAATGTTTTTATAACATTTCTTACCTTTCTTTATGTGTTCAGTGTGCCTCCCCTTATGGATTATCTGGTAACCAACCACGGCCTGTCCAGGGATATCAGCCGTAAAATTACCCATATCTGCGCCGGGACGGTTATCATATTCCTGCCTCTTTTCCAGGACGGGCACTGGAGTCAGTACCTGAATGTGTCTGTGTACGTGGTCTGGGCACTGCTGTTTATTCAAAAAGGCCTGTTTGCCTCTGACGATGATCAGGCGGTTAAAACCATGACCCGTACCGGGGACAAGCGGGAACTTTTACGGGGCACGTTTTACTTCGTTATTGCAGGCATTATCTGTGGTACGGTTTACTACAAACAGTTCCCCGGTGTGCTTGCCATGGCGGTGCTTGGATGGGGTGACGGACTTGCACCGATTATCGGCATGAAGCTGGGGAAAATGAAATACAGGGTTTTCTGTGAGAAAACAGTAGAAGGCAGCCTTGCTTTTTTTGCAGCCAGCGTTCTGGCCGGAATGTTCTTTATCTGGCTGATTGTTCCCAGTGCATTCGATCTTTCAACCATCTTCATGATAGCGATTGTCGCGACAATTCTCGAAGGGATCAGCCCGAAAGAAGTTGATAATATCATTATCCCCGCTGCGGTAATACTGTTGACTGCCCTTTTATAGGCTGACCCATTGAAAGTAAGCGTTCATGCCGAAGAGCTTTTTTATCAGCGATGTTCACTTGGGGTTACAGAGTAAACAGGAAGAGGACATCAAAATAAGGCATTTCGAGAACCTTGCTGACATGGTGAGAAAAGAGGGGAACTCACTGTACATGGTCGGTGATATACTCGACTTCTGGATGGAGTTTCGGCATGTCATTCCAAAGTACTTCGACGGTTTTCTGTGCCTCTTGAGGGATCTTGTCCGGCACGATATCCATGTGCACTACTATGCAGGTAATCACGACTTTTATCTTGGAAACTTTTTCAGGAAAGAACTGGGCGTGCAAACCTGGTACGGCATGCAGGAATTTGTCATCGGCGGCAAAAAATTTTTCATAACCCATGGTGACGGACTTGACAAAAACGATATCGGGTACCGTCTTTTTGTAAAACTGGTCCGCAACCGGTTTAACATTTCACTGCTATCGAACCTCCAGCCGGACCTTGCTGTTGCAATAATGCGCAGGTTTTCGCGCCTGAGCCGAAAGCATGGGAAGCAGAGCATGCACTGCGAGTCCGATTTTTTGCTGCAATACGCCGAAACTTTGTCCAGGGAAAAAGATTTTGATTATTTTGTGTGCGGCCACAGCCATGTACAGGACAGAAAAACCTTGTCTAATCTGCGTAGCGAGTATATCAATCTCGGTACCTGGATTAACGGTACCTATCCTTACGGTGTGTTTGATAAAGGTGTGTTTTCCCTGCGGGAACTCAGCAGTTCCTAACCTGAATAATTCACCAAAGGAAAAAGAGGGAGAGCGGGGAGTAGAAAAGGAAAAATGAGGGCACCTCTCTATTTAGGGCACCTCTATAAATTGTCGTGAGCGACATGAGTACGAGGCGGATAGAGCACAGAAACCGGAGTGTACACGGAGTACATGAGGATTTCGAGCACTGGCCAACGAAGTAATCAGGGTGCGCAACAAATTAATAGAGGTGCCCTTTAAAACCGGTAATTGGTAATTCCCAACATGAGCACATCTGAGAAGATTTTAAAATTAGGCTTGCCGAAAGGAAGTCTGCAGGATTCAACGCTGGATTTGTTTGCAAAGGCAGGATTTCATTTTTCCGTAAAAAGTCGTTCCTACTTTCCCTCGATAGATGATGATGAACTTGAAGCCATCCTCATCCGTGCTCAGGAAATGGCCCACTACGTCGAGCTTGGGGCCTTTGATGTAGGGCTTACTGGAAAGGACTGGATTATCGAGACCGGCGCCGATGTTGTCGAGGTTTCCGATCTTGTATATTCCAAAGCCTCGATGCGGCCGGTACGATGGGTGCTGGCCGTCCCCGAAAGTTCATCAGTTCAATCTGTCAGGGATCTTGAAGGCAGGCATATCGCTACTGAGGTTGTCAATATCACAAAAAAGTACCTTGCGGAACATGCTGTCAAGGCACATGTAGAGTTCAGCTGGGGAGCTACCGAAGTAAAGCCGCCCGAGCTTGCCGACGCGATTGTCGAGGTTACCGAAACCGGGAGCTCACTTCGTGCCAACAAGCTTCGCATCGTCGATGTGCTGCTCGAATCGAATACCAAGCTGATTGCCAACAGGGACTCCTGGGGCGATACCTGGAAAAGGGAAAAGATCGAGAACATGTCCATGCTGCTGCAAGGCGCCATCAACGCCCAGGGGAAGATCGGTCTGAAGATGAACGCACCGAAAGAGTCGCTGGAAAAAATCACCGGTATTATTCCCGCTCTTCGCCAGCCTACCGTCTCTCACCTTGCCGACGAAAACTGGGTTGCACTTGAAGTGATTGTCGAGGAAAAGATTGTCCGTTCCGTTATTCCCGAACTGAAGCGGGCCGGTGCCGAAGGTATTTTTGAATATGATATCAGCAAGCTGATCGATTAATCCGGGGGCACCCCTATTAATTTATTACGCGTCTCGATAGCTGTGTTGGGCAGTGTTCGAAATCCTCATGTACTTTGTGTACACTCCGGTTTCTGCGCGCTGTCCGCCTTGCTCTCGAAACGCTCGTAAAACAATTAATAGAGGTGCCCGATGCTGCGGCATATAGCAGACCTTTCATCTCCGGCATGCTAAGCCATTGCTCAATTCAGGAGAGGTTTTATTAGTGAAAGACAAAATATGTTTTCGTTGCAGTTTAATTGTTACATATGTCTGCATGCATTGACAGCATTCAATAGAGGTGCCCGATGCTGTGGCATATAGCAGACCTTGCATCTCCGGCATGCTAAGCTATCGCTCAATTCAGGTGAGGTTTTTTATCAATCTGGAAAAACACTATGAGAGAATCGTTCGGTATATTGCGTGTAGCAGTTAGAGGTGCCCATAAGTCACGTATGTCCTATAGAGTACTATAGTTGTTGCCACTTGTCACTACTCATGTTGATGCTCTTCTACCAGTTGGTGATAATTTGCTGCCTGCTTGTTTTTCTGGGTATTCTGCTCTGGAACCTGAAAGAGCTTCCGTCCCTGCCCCGGCAGCTACCGGCAGATATGTCCCCTTTTGTTTCCGTGCTTGTTCCCGCCCGCAATGAAGAGCGTAACATTCAGCGCTGCATTACCTCACTTCTGCACCAGAATTATGATAACTTTGAGCTGATCGTGCTCAATGACGGCTCAACTGACCGTACCGGTGAGATGCTTGAATCGTTACGGTGTTCCGATAACCGTTCAAAACTGAGGATCATTGAAGGGAAGGCATTGCCTGAAGGCTGGCACGGTAAGGCCTGGGCCTGTGATCAGTTGGGGAAAGCGGCCCGGGGAGAACTGCTGCTTTTTACCGATGCCGATACGTTTCATTCGCCTGAAAGCCTTTCACGCTCAGTTGCAGCCATGCAGAAAAGCGGGGCTGATATGCTTTCCCTGACGCCCCGGCAGGAAATGGGATCATTTTGGGAGAAGCTGATTGTTCCGCTGATTTATTTCATTCTGCTTTGTTATCTACCTGTGCGGCTTGTACATGCAGTATCTTCTCCCTCAATGTGTTTTGCGAACGGCCAGTTCATGCTGTTTACACGCAGGATGTACGGCCGCATCGGCGGTCACGGCGCCGTGAGTGCCGATCTTGTCGAAGATGTCTGGCTTTGCAAGGCTGTAAAGAAAAACGGTGGAAAGGTGTTGAGCTATAATGGTATGGATACTGTGAACTGCAGGATGTACCGCAACTTTTCCGAAGTCTGGGAGGGATTCTCAAAAAACCTTTTTGCAGGTTTGAATTACAACTTCCCAGGTTTGTTTCTCCTGATGCTGATCACGATTCTGGTGTATATTGCGCCTTACGGATTTGTCGTTTCCTCGGCAGTAAACGGCAATTTTTCTTCCGTGTACTTCTGGTTGCCTTTGCTGCAGGTAATGATTGCGCTTGTATGCAGGCTGTTGATTGCAGGCCGGTTCCGCCAACCCGCATCGGGAGCGCTGCTGCATGTGTTTTCACAGATCGTACTGCTCGGCATTGCGGCAAACTCTTTTTACCTGGTAGCGTTTGGCGACGGTGCGCAGTGGAAGGGGCGACGGTACAACTTTTCCGGGAAGAGGGCATAACAATTCTTTTCTCTCCTCTTATGGAGGTTTGATTTGTTATGGATGTTTTGTACAATGTGGTTGTACGTTTGTGATATGAGTTTGGAAAAAGAGTGGGGAAATACCATGGGAACGATAGCTGTCAGTGAATTGCGGGCCAATCTCAGAAAGGTGATGCAGCGTGTCAAGCACGGTGAAACCGTTGACATTACCTCGATGGGAAAGGTGGTCGCACACCTTGTTCCTCCTGAGGACAAGCAGAAAAAGGCGAGAAAGAAACTGAAGGAAATAGCTCGAACCGCGGTTCTGCATGATCTTCTTTCTCCTCTCGGCGAGCAGTGGGAGGCTGAAAAGCAGTGATCACCCTCGATACCCATGTGATTTTGTGGGATGCTTTGCAGCCGGAGATGTTGAGTGAAAAGGCGAGGGATGCAATTGGAGAAGCAAATCAAACTGACGGTCTTTTTTTCTGCTCGATCTCTCTCTGGGAAATAGCCATGTTGATCAGGAAAAAAAGGATCGAGATCAGCCTGCCGTACATTGATTTTGTTGATCTGTTGTTATCGTCCAACAGGTATGTTTTTCAGGGGATAACCCCGGAAATAGCTCTTCTCTCAACAGCATTGCCTGATACAATAAACAGCGATCCTGCCGACAGGATTATATCCGCCTCCTCCCTCGTTACAAGAACCCCGCTGGTAACAGCCGACGAAAATCTCCGGCAGTCGGATATGCTGCAAACGATCTGGTGAAAACAGGTGTTTTTCTGACTATTTTCAGAAAATAGAAGCTTCGCATGGAGCTTGTCCGGGCAAGGTCGGGGAAGCAAAACATTATCGAGGGCAGCCAAGCTTCGGGAACCTCGAAAAGAATGGAAATCAAACAGACCAGCGTGGCGGGAGCATGCCTCGAAGAACTGCTTGAAGATTATCGTGACTTTTTGTGAACAAGGGGTCTTGAGGAATGGGTGGGGGGGACCGTCGGTTGAAGCAGCTTGAAAAAACTCCCCCTCAAACAATCCAGCATTTTTTTTATTTTTAGACCTTACTATCCAGAGCTGATTCGGTTGTAAACCATTTCAATCCAAATCCTAAATAATGTCATGGGTTTTCTATCAAAATTGTTCGGAAAAAAGGAAGAAGAACTGAAGCGTCCCCAGGTACGGGAAGATGAAGCCTTGATCAAGACTCTCGAAGGGCACGAAGACCGAGTGCTTGGTGTCCGGTTCAGTCCTGACGGCAAGAAACTGGTAAGCGGCAGTTTTGATGAGAAAGTCATGCTGTGGGATGTGGAAAGCGGCAAGGCGCTGCATACCATGCCGGGCCATACGACATGGGTCAAGTGTGTCGATTACAGCCCAAATGACGGCAAGGTTGCCAGCGGCAGTATCGACAGTACCGTGAGAATCTGGGATGCGGAAACCGGGGAATGTCTTCATGAGTGCAAGGGCCATGATACAGAGGTTCGTATGGTTGATTTCAGCCCTGACGGCAAAACGCTTGCAAGCTGTTCGCGCGATACGACGATCAAGCTCTGGGACGTCGAGTCGGGCAAAGAGCTGAAAACATTGACCGGTCATACATCCTATATAGAGTGTGTTGCTTTCAGCCACGACGGGAAAAAACTCGTCAGCTGCGGTGAAGAGCCGGTGGTGCGCCTCTGGGATGTTGAAAGCGGAAAAAATATAGAAACATACAAAACGCGCGACAGGCACTCTTATTCAACCAGTTTCAGTCCCGACGATTCACTGATCATACTGTGCGGCAGGGATGCAGCAGTCAAAATTCTCGATACCGAAACCGGGGAAATTAAGCATATCATGGAAGGGCATGAAGATGGTGTTCGTAGTGTTTGTTTCAGTCCTGACGGCAAAAAAGCCGCAAGCGTCTCCAATGATGAGTCGGTTCGCTTGTGGGATGTCGAGACAGGCAGCCTTCTGCATACCTATCGGGGTCACGTGCTCGAGGTACAGTCCGTGCACATCTCACCTGACGGAAAAACAATTGTCAGCGGCAGCGACGACCGCAAGATCAAGTTTTGGGGAATGAAGTAGAGGAGAGGATTGCCAAGAGCTGACGAAAGCAGGGCAGAGTAAATGGTTGACGGTCAGGCGTTGGCGGTGTTGGTTTGCTGCATTGTTGATCCGAGGCGGAGCAGGGGAGGTTCCCTTTACTTTCGGGGCTCCAAGCGCAGCAGCCGGCCGTTCCGGCTGTCCGTCAGCACATAGAGATAGCCGTCGGGCCCCGTACGGACATCGCGTATGCGTTCCCCGAGGCTTTTGAGCAAAACTTCCTGGCCGATGACACGTTCACCTTCAAGAATAACCCTTCTGAGATGTCTTTGCACAAGTGATCCGACAAATATATTGCCTTTCCATTCAGGGAAGGCATTTTCGTTGTACAGGGTCATACCAGAAGGTGCAATTGAAGGTACCCAGTACATCACCGGAGGTTCGGTTCCCGGTGCCGATGTTTTATTGGTAATGATCGTGCCGTCATAATTCGTCCCGTAGGTTACAATAGGCCAGCCATAGTTCGCACCAGGTTTAAGTATGTTGAGCTCGTCTCCCCCTTTGGGCCCGTGTTCATGGAACCAGATTTTTCCTGTTGCAGGATGGAGGGTGATCCCCTGAACATTGCGGTTGCCGTAAGTATAAATCTCGGACCTGAAACCTTTTTTTCTCACGAACGGATTGTCTTTTGGAATGGAGCCGTCCCTGTTGATACGAACAATCGTGCCGAGGTGGTTTGATGGGTTTTGTGCATTATGGTTTTGATCGTTCGGATGCTGTCCTTTTTCTCCCAGTGTAATGAGAAGGGTTCCATCAGGTGCGATAAGCAGACGGGAACCGAAATGTTTATGCTCAAATGTTTTCGGCTCGGCCCTGAAAATGACTTTCAGGTTTTTCAGCGTTGATCCATCCAGGGTCGCACGAGCAACTTCGGTTCCCACACCTCCTTGTCCTTTTGCCACATAGGAGAAATAGACCGTACGGTTTTTCGCGAAGTCGGGGTCAATAATGACATCGAGAAGGCCGCCCTGATTCTTTGCAGTAATATCGGGAAGCCCGCTGATCACACGGGTTACCCCGTCGTTTTTGAAAAGGAGCAGTCTTCCCCCTCTTTCGGTAACCAGAAAACTTCTGTCCGGAAGAAATGCAACCGACCATGGAAAGTTGAGACCTCTGACAACGGTTACAACCCTGAAACTGCTGCCGGCTGAGTTTGGGGGCTTTTTATGCTGCTCAGCCGATGCCCTGAAGCTTAACAGCAGGCAAAGCAGAATGACAATGTGCAGTATTTCGGCTATCCTTTTTTTGATGTAACAAGATATAACGAATCAGAGAGGTGAGATGTTGTGCCTGATGAAGCTTAAAGTACCCTAAAAAAGCGGCAAGGAACGCCGCTTTTTTTATTCGGTAAGATCACAGTCAGTTCAGAGTCGAAGAATGCCCGGAAGAAGCTGCTGAAAGCCTGGAGACAAGCACATCCCTGTATTCAAGTTTTGAGCGGAGAACCGATATCTGTGCAAGAAAGTTATCCATTTCAGCTTTCGGCACGCCTTTTGTTTCATGGGCTGATTTCAGGGCAACAAGCGGGTTTTTAGGTTTTCCGTTGTGAATAACCCTGAAATCCAGATGCGGACCGGTGGAGCGGCCTGTAGAACCGACGTAACCGATAACCTGGCCCTGTCTGACTCTGCTTCCATACCTTGCGTTTGCGCTGAAACGGCTTAAATGAAGGTACTTGGTGTGATAACCGTTTGTATGAGCTATGGTTATCATATTTCCCGCGGCGCCTTTCCTTCCCCGGAAAACAACTTTACCGTCAGCCACGGCATAAACCGGCGTCCCTCTGGGAGCAGCGAAGTCAACACCTCCGTGAAAATGACGCTTTCTGAGAATCGGATGGGTTCTGTAGCCAAAACGGCTTGAGATCCTGGAATAATTGCAAGGATTGATAAAGAAGGAACTGTTGAGAGATTTGCCGTTCACGTCGTAATAGGCGGTATTGCCGTTCGAGTCGGTGAACCTGTATGCGGTGGAAGGGGTGCGTCCGACAAATATCTCGGCAGCAAGAATATTGCCGATACCGATAAATTCATCTCCAAGCCATTTTTCTTCAAACAGGAGATTGTAGGCTGTGCCGGGCTGAATGTCCCGTTTGAAATTGATGTTATAGGCAAAGAGTTTCTGGAGTTGGGAAATCAGGCCGTAGCGCTTGCGCTGCTGGAGTTCTGCAGCAAGAGTCGAGGATATGGTACCTGTAAGGGTAGAAACGCGGCTTTGGTATTCAAATGTTTCCAGCCAGATATTGAATTTTCCGGATTCCGGTTTTTTTTGCACATGCAGGACATTTGACGGGGACTGCTGATAGGTAAAGCAGAGGAATTGGCCTGAAGGATCTTTTTCGACAAAGTAGGATTTTCCCGGGCGGAAATTTTTAACGGAGAAACTGCCCCTGAGCTGTTCTGTGATAGTGTGGATTTCGTGTGGAGTAAGTCCCTCGTCAACAAGGATGCTGTAGAGAGATTGGCCTTTCCGAATGGTTGCCTCGGTAAGTGAGTTTGAGTATTTCGAACTCTCATCCTCTATGTCGGCCAGTTCCGATTCTTCTGTTATGCCGAGCTCATCGTCATAACTGTCGAGTAATGAAGAAAAAGACAATAGGAATAATCCGGAAACACTAATCACTGCGCTTGCTGCAATGACTGTAATCAGTCCAACGTGTTTTTTGGTGATTTTTGTTTTGGAAAACCGTTTCCAGGTTTCGAAAAACGGTTTTTTAACATTCATCATACTCAAACCTCTGTAGTTTTTTTATCCCGTGAATGCACAAGCCCGCTACATCCATGTTGTTTCACTGAGTCAGCCGACAAAAAGGAGCGCCGCTGCTGAAACTGGCCGCAGGACAGCCTTGCCTATGGCAGGATAAACCCAGTTTTTAGGGCACCTCTAAAAACTTATTGCGCGCCCAAATTGCTGCGTTGGTCGGTGCTCGAAATCCTCATGTACTGTGTGTACATTCCGGTTTCTCCGCTCCGT
>JANQGE010000060.1 GCA_028277485.1 Chlorobium sp. | reverse complement strand
GGTGCTCGAAATCCTCATGTACTCCGTGTACATTCCGGTTTCTCCGCTCCGTCCGCCTTACACTTTGCTCGCTCATGACACTTTTTAGAGGTACCCTTTTGGAGGGAGGTGGATGGGCTCTGAAATTGCAATCGCTTGCGGATCTCCATGGTAATACAGAAATGTGGATCAGAGTTTTGCCAATCCCCGGTTGCATGAAAGGCATTTCCAGCGCAGCCTCCTTTGCAAAAATGAAAATGTTCACAGTTTTTACAGTTATCAATGGTTGCAAGGTCAAAGGAGCGTAGCTTTTTGATGCCGTCATTTGAGCTGTTCCAAAGATCATAGAGAGAGTTCTCGGGAAAGGTGCCGAAGTTGAGTTCATCGATTTCAAGAGAGGGGCATGGATAGCAGGAGCCGTCTGCGCGAACGTAAAGTTGACTTATGCCGGCACTGCAACGTGTTTTAGGTTTTTTACTGGTGGATTTACCAGGGTAAATATCTACACCGTAACGGGATTTTCTGTTGAAATATTCTTCTTCTCGTGCAAGTTTATATTCTTCAAATGAAGGTATCAGCTCTGTGTGACGCATTCCTCTGCCTGCGGGCATCATACGTACGAAAAAACATGATTGTGCGCCAAGTTCCCGCATTTTATTATAGATAGTTGCGCTTTGTGACAGATTGTGTTTAAATAGGGTTGTTTGGGTTCCGCAGGCTATGTTTCTTTCAGAAAAAAATTTCAGTGCAGAAATTGCTTTTTCAAATGCACCCGCTTTTCCCCTGAAATCATCATGCGTTTTAGCATTTTCCCCATCAATACTAATATTGACGGATTTAACTCCAAGTTTTATGAGTTGCTCAGCCCTTGTTTCAGTCATTGCAAGTCCGTTTGTACTAAGGTAGATAGATAGGTGTCGATTTCGGGCATAACTGATTACGGAATCAAGCTCGTCATAAAGCAAGGATTCACCTCCTGTGAGAAAGAGACGACAACCGCCAAGGTTAACAAATTCGTCAATTAATCTATAGGTGTCTTTTATCGCGATTTCATGCTCTTTTAAGGCTCCACTATTGGCATAGCAGTGTTTGCAGGACAGGTTACATCTGTTTGTTAATTGAAGCTGCAGGATCTTAAGCTGGTAGGGGAGCGTGAGAGGATTACTGAAAAATCTTTCAGGTAAAGGTGCTGTAGATATCTCTACAACACCTTCACTCTCAAATTGTTTTGTTATTGAATTAATTGCAATCTCTGCATCCTCTCTGTTCATTGAGCTTCGTGAAACCGTCAGACTGATAATCTCTTCCAGATGCTTATGGCCGTTCATTAGGCGAAGCTCGCGAGCTATATCATGTCCAATGACATCTTCACGATTTTTATCAGAATCAAAAAGGATGCCAAAATTACGGTTGGCCGTATTCCATAGGTGCACTTGATAGCGCGGTTTTACTCTTGGGTATGTGTTTTTGTAACTGTTAACCACAAATCCAGTCACCGCATGCTGAGGTATTGCCCATGGTATCTGGATCGGCATCTGGATCGCCGCAGACTTCATCATCACAGGCTGAGACATTTCCTATGCCACCACCGCAAATCTCGTCGGTACAGCCTGATACGTTGCCAATGACATCTTTTGCATCTGACTGATTAGGATCGCTGACAAACTGAAAATTCTTGTTGTTCAGAGTCTTGCGAATATTCAGTTCTTCAAGGATTTTTTTGACTTTTTCTTTTGAAGACTCAGGCTTTTCCATGCAGCTTTCTCCTTACACGGCTTCTGTGCTCCGTTCGCATTGCACTTGAAACGCTCACGACAATTTATAGAGGAGGTGCCCTGTTGCTTTGTAGAGTTGCTGAGGACACGTGAGTTGATTATGAAGTAATATAGGAAAAATGGTCATTGTTTCCAGCCCTTTCTAAAGGAAAAGAATTATCGAATGTCCGGTTGAATTGATGTTATGGTGCGGTGTATCAAGGGCACCTCTAATTTATTGTCATGAGCGCTTCAAGTCCCTTTCTATCCGTTCAACGAAGCAATTGAAACGCGGAATAAATAGAGGTGCCCTTGATAGAGATGCCATGCCCTAAAGTTGGCATAGGACTATGGAGAAGCAAATCCCCGGCTTTTTTGTTACATTACGCTTTGAAATTCGGGCAGGTGCCCACATAAGCTGCTTACAAAAAAACATATAAAACGTATATGAAGTCCAGAGATGTTCGACAAACGTTTCTTGATTTTTTTAAACGGAAAGAACACACCATTGTCCGTTCCGCACCGGTGATTCCGGCCGAAGACCCGACGCTGCTGTTCACCAATGCCGGGATGAACCAGTTCAAGGATGTGTTTCTCGACAAAGGGGGGAGGCCGTACACAAGGGCTGCAGACACGCAGAAGTGCATTCGTGCTTCAGGCAAACACAACGACCTTGAGGATGTGGGTCGTGATACCTACCATCACACTTTTTTCGAGATGCTGGGTAACTGGTCCTTCGGAGACTATTACAAGAAGGAGGCGATTGCGTGGGCATGGGAACTGCTGACGGAAGTATGGGTGCTCCCGAAAGAACGGTTGTATGCGACTGTGTACCATGACGACGACGAAAGTTTCGGCATCTGGCATCAGGAGACCGATATCGATCCGAGCCATATCATGAAGTTCGGTGACAAGGATAATTTCTGGGAGATGGGGGAAACCGGTCCCTGCGGCCCCTGTTCCGAGATCCATATCGACCTTACCGATGACTTGTCAGGTAAAAAGCTTGTCAACGCCGATGACCACAGAGTTATCGAGTTGTGGAACCTTGTGTTTATCCAGTACAACCGCAAGACCGACGGCTCGCTTGACCCGCTGCCGAAAAAACATGTCGATACCGGCATGGGTTTTGAGAGAGTTACCGCGGTACTGCAGGGCAAAGGTTCCAACTATGATACCGATATTTTTGCACCGCTGTTCGATGCGGTAACCGGTATTACCGGGGTGTCCTACAAAGCAACGCTTGACGAGGGACAGGATATCGCCATGCGGGTCATCGCCGATCATGCAAGAACGCTTACCTTCGCGATTACCGATGGTGCCGTCCCGAGCAATGAAGGCAGGGGCTATGTACTCCGAAGAATCCTGCGCCGTGCGGTCCGCTATGCCAGGAAACTCGGCTGCAGCCGGCCGATGCTGTACGAGCTTGTCGGCGTGATTGCCGAGACCATGGGCGATGTCTTCCCGGAACTGAAGAAGCAGCGGGAGACTGTTCGGAAAATCATCAAGTCCGAAGAGGAAAGCTTCCTGGTGACCCTTGACCGGGGGATCGAGATTTTCGGGGAAATAACAGGTGTGCTCAAAGCTTCGAAAGAGCAGGTTATCAAAGGTGAGGATGCGTTCAGGCTATACGATACTTACGGGTTTCCCCTCGACCTTACCAGGCTTATGGCTGCCGAAGAAGGGCTGTCGGTTGATGAAAGCGGATTTGAAGCCTGTATGCGGGAGCAGAAAGAACGGGCGCGGAAGGACCGCAAGGAAAAGCAGCAGATTGCCGGTGAAGAGGGCGAATGGCATTGGTTGGGCGAAAGGAAACCGACGGTTTTCGTGGGATATGAAGCTCTGGAGACCGATGCTCATATTACCGGAGTGAAAATTGCAGGGAGGCAGATGCAGCTTGCCCTCGACCAAACACCATTCTACGCGGAGAGCGGCGGACAGGTAGGCGACAGAGGGGTTATTGAAAGCGACAGACATGCTTTTGACATTGTCGATACCCAGAAAGACGGGGATACGATTATCCATATAACGGGCAAGGTACTTGATCGTGAAACAGGTTCGAGTGTTTGCCCTGAGAGTATCGATTTGAGCGGAATCCCTGTCCGTGCGTTAGTTGACAGGGGGACCAGGGAAGCGACAGAACGGAACCACACGGCAACTCATCTGCTGCACGCTGCTCTGAGAAAGGTACTCGGGGAACATGTCCAGCAGAAAGGATCGCTGGTTGGCCCGGACCGGCTGCGTTTTGATTTCAGTCATTTTGAAAAAGTTTCTGCAAGGGAAATCGGGGCAATAGAAGCAGAAGTAAACGAGCGGATTCGCGAAGCTGAAAATCTGGTAAAGCATTCGGATGTTCCCTATGAAGAGGCGCTCGAAAAAGGAGCTCTTGCATTTTTCGGTGACAAGTACGCCAACCGCGTTCGTATTGTGGAGATTCCCGGGGTATCGATGGAGTTGTGCGGCGGAACGCATGTGAACAATGTCGGCAAGATAGGTCTCTTTAAAATCATCAGCGAATCATCCATAGCGTCCGGGATTCGCCGTGTGGAGGCTATAACCGGGAGGGCTGCCGAGGAACTGCTCTGGAACGAGTATCAGGAGCTCCAGCAGGTTCGTCAACTGCTGAAAACCGGCAGTGAGGAAAGCATTGCAGGCAGGGTACAGGATCTTCTGGATGAGAGAAAATCTCTCGATAAACAGTTGCAGGACATGAAGCTGTCACTGCTTCTGGACAAGGCCCTCAAACAGCTTGAGAAAGCCGAGATCGTCAACGGTTGCAGGATATTTACCATGATGCCAGGCGAGTCAGGTACCGATGCACTTCGCAGCCTGGGGCAGTACCTTCGTGAAAAAATCGGCTGCGGTGTCGGCTTGCTTGCCGGTGAGGAGAACGGGAAAGTTATACTGGTCGGGTTTGCCGGCGACGAAGCCATCAGCGACTGCGGCATGAATGCCGGAGAATTGGTTAAAAAAGCTGCGGCCAGGGTGGAGGGCGGCGGCGGCGGGAAGCCGGGACTTGCAACCGCCGGGGGCAGGAATCCGGCTGGCATTGATGATGCCCTGAAGGTGTTTGAGGAAACGGTAAAGGAAGCGCTGAGGAAGTGACGAGAGAAGAAGTTGGCAGTCAGCAGTAGGCAGTTGGCAAAACAGCAGTGACGAGAAACAAGTGACGAGTGACCAGTTGGGGAAAAGTGGCATTGCTATTTAGCTAACGAGCTATCATAGCAATACTTTTCGATTACCGATTCCGACAGCGACGGCGAACCCCGATTTTCTCTCTTTCGGAAATCGGGGTTGGCCCTGTGAAATATCCGGTTTGATTTCACGGGGGGGGGGCGCGGGGGTCGAAAAAGCAGTGATAAGTAACGAGTAACGAGTTACGAGAGGGAATCAGTTGGAGCGTTCTTCCCTGCTTGTCATGATTCCCTTTTGGTAAACGTCATCTTTACCCCGACAGCACGAAGTACAGACGAGATAGTATGATACTGCGGGTGTGAACCTGGCCGTAAGGCTTTGTAAAGACTTTCCCGTCCGAGTCCTGTCCGTTTTGCGACCTCAGTCATACCCTTTGCACGAGCAACGTCCCCCAAAGCAGCAAGAAACACTTCCGGGTTTTGATCTTCGGCAGCAGCTTTGAGATATTCCACAATCATCTCGTCACTATCGAGATAGTTTGCCGCGTCAAACTCCTTGATCTTCACTGTCATTTTTCCTCTCCCTTAATTTCACGAGCAAGCCCTATTGCCCGTTTAATATCCTTTTTTTGCGTTGACTTCTCGCCTCCCACAAGCAAAATGTAAACGGTCAAACCTGACCGCGTGAAGTAAATCCGGTATCCAGTTCTCCCGTGGATACGCATTTCAGAAACACCCTCTCCAACCTGCTTGCAATCGCCAAAATTCCCCCTTCTGGCGCTCTCAATTCGAGCAATAATTTTAGCCTTTGATGACAAATCTTTGAGACCTTTAAGCCAGTTTGAGAAGACTTCTGTTGCTTTTATTGTAACACTGATTGTATTCGTAAAGATACAGCATTATAAGAGCATTTCAAGCCTTCCTCCGTATTCTTTTCTTGCATTAAAGGCCACACTATTTCCAGGTATACATTGTTGTATACAAGCCAGTAACCTTCTCAAAGCAGTCCCGAAGCACATCGAAATATACGTCATCTATCCGGGCACCTCTACTTATTTATTCCGCGCTTCAATTGCTTCGTTGATCGGTGCTTGAAATCCTCATGTACTCTGTGTACACTCCGGTATCTCTGGCTCCGTTTGCCTTGCACTCGAACCGCTCATGACGCTTTTTAGAGGTGCCCTCTTCGATTCCCGATTCCGATGGCGAATCCCGATTTTCTCTCTTTCGGAGATCGGGTTCGATACCGGTTTTCGGGGTCGAAGTGCGGCGGTCAATCCCGATCTCTTTTCTTATCGAAATTTGCTTACTCTCTTTCTCCCTGAAGATGCCTCCGAGCGGAGAGGCGGATCATGGTAGGGAACTCCCGCGAGATTATAGTAGTTATATTGTGTGAACATTGTGCCACATTGTAGCTACAATCGGTTGTAAAGCACAGTTCTCAAGAGTTGAATACTATATCGTGAAGGAAAGGTTATTATGATTACAAAATCTGTTGTACGGGCAAGAATTGATCAGGAAACCAAGGACGAAGCTTCGGCAATTCTTGCTGCTATGGGGCTGACAATGTCGGATGCCGTAAGGTTGCTGATGAAAAAAATTGTAGCGGAGAAAGCATTGCCGTTTAATCCACTGATTCCGAATGAGGAAACAATCCAGGCGATCAAAAAGGCGAGGGCAGGCGATACTCATACTGCCGGATCGGTAGATGAATTATTTAAAAGACTCGATGCGGACGATTAAGTACACATCAAAGTTCAAAAGTGATTACAAGCGGGAGCAAAAAGGGCGTCATGGAAAGATTGAGGAATAATGCTGATCGGGAGTTATGCGGTTGCCGCATAAGGGGGGAGGGGGGGAAAAGGCTTCAAAATATGTCTTTAGATTGGCTGAACGCTTATGTTTGATGTTGGTGCAATGTGTTTTTGCGGTATATTGTTGGTGTCGACCAAGAAAATCTGTAGTACAGATAATAATTAATGTTATGCCCAATAAATAGGGCGGAACGTGCATGCCATATAACGCAACAGTCATCAACGTGATGATCGCCTCACCAGGCGATGTCGCAACCGAGCGAAACATCGTTCGGTCGGCAATACACAATTGGAACGCGGTGCACTCTTTGGATCGTCGTGTGATCCTCGTCCCCATTGGCTGGGACACTCACTCAGCTCCCGAAATGGGAGATCGTGCTCAAGCCTTAATCAATAAGCAAATCCTGCAAAACTGCGATCTTCTCGTTGCCATATTCTGGACTCGTCTGGGAACGCCGACGGGCACCGCTTCCAGTGGAACCGTGGAAGAAATTGAGGAACACCTTGAGTCCGGAAAGCCGGCGATGTTGTATTTTTCAAATGCTCCCGTCCACCCGGATAGCGTTGATGACGACCAATACAAGGCTCTCCGCGATTTCCGCGCATCGTGTCAACAGCGAGGGCTAATCGAAACCTACGATTCGCTTGAAGAGTTCCGAGAGAAGTTCTGGCGTCAACTCGCACAGACCGTTATCAGAGAATACGGCAACATTGGATCGAGTCCAACCGCCGAAATCGACACTTCCGCACCGGCAATCCCGCAACTCAGTGACACTGCAAAACAGTTGTTGTTGGAAGCGGCACGGGATCAGAGCGGAATGGTAATGTGTATCCGGGTTATGGGCGGCCTTATCGTGCAAACCAACAATAAACAGCTTGCACAAATGGGTGACGCTCGCAGTGAAGCACGCTGGAAAGGTGCAATTGCGGAACTCGTAAATCACGAGTTCATGGAAGCACGCGGTCACAAAGGAGAAGTGTTTGGACTTACCAATGAAGGTTATCAGCTTGCAGACCGCTTGGGCGCTACTCTGTAGGGCATAACAAGATCGTTGCAGCTGACGCGCTACGAGTGTGATTGTTCGACCTTTACCGAAAATAGAAAAGTACTCGACGGTTCAAGCCGCTTTGGTGAAGCTCGCACGCGGCTGAACTCAGCGGCCGGCTGGAGAAGATTATTAATGAACTCAACGATGCACTGACGGCATGAACGATCCATCGACTTTTAAGCTCCATGAATCTGCCGACGAGTGGGGTGGACGCTGGACAGAACAGAAACGGGGTGCTTTCACGAAATATGTCGAGGCTTATCTCACGATTCTCGGGAAACATGATTATTGGAAAACCATTTATTTCGATGGATTTGCAGGTTCCGGAACAAGAAAAGGCAAAGTGCAAACGGTTCTTTATGAACAGTTGAAACTGACTCCATACGATGAGCACATATACAAGGGTGCTGCCGAACGGGTTGTATGCCTTGGCAAGTCTTTTAACTATTACTATTTTGTTGACAAACCGCAAAGCCTCGAAAAACTGAAAAACAAACTGGAGCTTTTACCCAAGGCTGAAGGGAAAAAAATGCTATTCAAAGAAGGCGATTGTAATATTCAGCTCAGGAAACTTGCTAATTCAATGCGAACCCGAAAAGACCTTGCTGCTTTAGTATTTCTTGATCCATTTGGAATGGATATTGAGTGGAATTCTATCGCGAGTCTTCAAAAAACCAGGACAGATATTTGGATTCTACTTCCAACAGGAATCGTTAATCGTTTACTTGACAGGGCAGGGATAATACAGCATATTGACCGCCTTGTATCGTTTTTCGGACTATCCGAAGAGGATATCAGAGCTGAGTTTTACAAAAATACCGGTCAATCGGACTTCTTTGGTGAAGTTTCTCCTTCGAAAAAAATTGAAGATGCGATTCATCATACTGCTGATTTGTACATTAGACAATTGAAAAGTATCTGGACTTATGTAACCGAGATACCCTTGATTTTACGTAATAGCCGGAATTCGCCAATCTTTTATTTTATTTTTGCCTCAAATAATAAAACGGCTAAAAAAATCGCTGGTCAAATAATTGAAAATGTATGAGTTATGGCACAGTCGCATATCGAGTGGACCGAAATGACCTGGAACCCGGTGACGGGATGCGACAAGGTATCCGACGGGTGCCGATACTGTTATGCAGAATCGTTTGCAAGGCGATTGCAGGCGATGGGAAACGACAAATACCGCGAAGGGTTCAAATTGACTCTGCACCCCGACGTATTGCAGGAGCCCTTCAGGTGGAAAAAGCCTCGTGTAGTGTTTGTCAACTCAATGAGCGATCTGTTCCATAAGGATATTCCGGTTGAGTACATTTGTGATGTCTTTGAAGTTATGCGGCAAAACCCCCAGCATGTCTTCCAGGTGCTCACCAAACGAGCCGATGTCCTCAGGTATTATGATAGTGAAGACAGGCTATATTGGCCGCATAACGTATGGATGGGCGTATCGGTTGAAAATGCCCGAAGTATGGACCGCATCGATCTATTGCGGCAGACAAGAGCAAAGGTCAAGTTTCTTTCATGTGAACCACTTCTTGGTCCTTTGTCATCCATTAATCTTGATTGTATCGATTGGGTGATTGTTGGTGGAGAAAGCGGTCGCAAAGCCCGCACCATAGAGCCTGAGTGGGTGCAGGAAATTCGCGAGCAATGCCTTGCTGCAAATGTTCCGTTCTTCTTCAAACAATGGGGAGGAACGAGCAAGAAGAAATCAGGACGCATGCTTGATGGGCGTGTATGGGATCAGACTCCTGCCTTTCCTTAGGCTTGTTGCGGTTACGATATCCGGACAAGTTAAATCGAACTGATCTTGCATACAATGTGACAGGCTGGGCGAAAGGGAACACTGTTTCTTGAGATTGAAAAGGCATCAAACCCCACCTATGGATGGGCTGAAAGTAAACGTTTGAATACAGCAAAAAGTATTTATGCTGTATATTGTTTGCGAGACACTACAAAATCAGTAATACAGATGATAATATTGATGTTGCAGTCGCGCTGCGCACGCCTGCAACGGCCGAGTTGAGTTTACTCAACTCGGCCGTTAGCATAAAGGCGAATGGAGAGCTCTTGAATGTAGTAAAGATAATGGCAGTAACTTCAGCCATTCAAATTGCCGTTGGGCTATTGGCGTTCTATCATCTAGCTTCTCTCGATGGCATTGAAAAATATAAGCTATTCAGTTTGTTCGGTCTCTTTCTGAATATCTGTGGGGTATTGCTGTTGTCTGAGTTGGTAATCACGGCCTCGGCCAAAAGGAGCCACGCATTTGATTATCTTTATGCATTTATTTGGGCTGGCCTCTTTAACATTCCGATAGGAATGGTGCTAGGTAGTTTAATATTGTTTTGGCTAGACTTACCGTCGGCGGGTGTTGTTCTAGCTTTCGCTGCCGGTATTTTGGCCTACGTTGCTACACCATTGTTTATTTCCGACTATGCAGGTGAAATCTTTAAGTTGAGGTTTTATCGATCTGTCACAGAGCGAGTTGTGTTCATGGGATGGTATCTTTTGCTCGCTGGAATGATCCTGCAACTGGTCGGTGGGGTTTTGGATCTGATTAGTTGAAAAGTTATGTGATGCTAACAAATAGTTCAACGTCGCTCGTTTCTCACTCAGACGCGCTAACGTGCGCTGGTTAACTTGTCGTTATATCTATCAAGCACCGAGCTGTGACAAAACATTTTCCGGCTGCAAACCGAAGACTGCCTATTGACTTCCCTCTTGTCACTCGTCACTAAGCCCGGCATGCCGGGCGTCGTCACTGCCCTTAGGCCCTCACTGTCTTTTTTTCAGGGATTCCCGGTCCCTGAACCCCATCAGATAGAGGATCGCATCAAGGCCGAGGGTTGAAATGGCCTGCCTCGCGCTCTCCTTGACGATGGGTTTCGCCCGGAACGCTATGCCCAGACCGGCTTTGCCCAGCATGGGAAGGTCATTTGCACCGTCGCCGACTGCAATCGTCTGTTCGAGGCTGATCTTTTCTTTCTGAGCAATATGCTCCAGGAGTTCGGCCTTTCTCTTCCCGTCGACAATTTCCCCAAGGACTTTTCCGGTGAGTTTTCCTCTCTCTATTTCCAGCGTGTTGGCGTAGACGTAGTCGATATTGAGTTTTTTCTTCAGGTGATGACCGAAGTAGGTGAAGCCGCCTGAAATGATCGCTGTTTTAAAGCCGAGGTTATGCAGGTTGTAGAACAGTCTGTCCGCCCCTTCGGTCAATGTGAGTCTTTTGGCAACTTTTTCAAGTACCGATTCGTGTAGCCCTTCCAGCGCGGCCACCCGCCGCTGAAGGCTGACAGTAAAATCAATCTTCCCGCGCATGGCCTGTTCGGTAATGGCTGCAACTTCTTTACCAACTCCTGCTTCCGTTGCCAGTTCATCGATGACTTCAGTGGTAATGAGCGTCGAGTCCATGTCAAATACGACCAGTCTCCGGTTGCGCCGGTAAATGTTATCTTCCTGGAATGCGATGTCGATGCCGAGGTCGTCAGTGATGGCAAGCATCTGTTCGCGGAAACGGTTCTCGTTTCTCAATGCGCCCCTTACAGAGAACTCGACGCATGCCTTTGTGTTTCCGGTAAGGCGCTTCCCCAGAGGAAGCCTTCCGGAAAGCCTCGTGATCGTATCGATGTTCAGGTGGTGTTGTGCAACCGTCGAAGTGACGCGCGCTATCTGTTCAGCCTTGATTTCCCTCGCAAGCAGTGTGAGCAAATAACGGGGTTTGCCCTGTTCGCCAACCCATTGTTTATACTCCTTGTCGGAAATCGGCGTAAAGGAGATTTGCAGGCCGAGCGTGTGGACGGTAAACAACAGGTCTTTCAGCACCGGGGCTGATTTGAACTCGTTGGGGACTTCAACCAGCATGCCGAGTGCGAGATGGTTATGGATAACCTCCTGACCTATGTCGAGCACCGTGATGTTGTATCTTGCAAGAATTGACGACAGGCTTGCAGTCAGGCCGGTTTTGTCCGGTCCGGATATGTTGAGCAGCAGAAGTTCTCTCATGCGGTTTACTCCCATTCGATGGTTGCGGGCGGCTTTGAAGAGATATCATAAGCCACTCTGTTGATGCCGCGAACCTCATTGATGATGCGATTTGAAACATGTGAAAGAAATTCATGCGGCAAATGTGCCCAGTCCGCGGTCATGCCGTCGGATGATTCAACGGCGCGGAGGGCGAGAACATTTTCATACGTTCGTTTATCTCCCATCACGCCTACTGACTGAACCGGAAGCAGAACGGAAAAAGCCTGCCAGACATGGTGGTAGAGGTTCTGTGCCTTAAGTTCTTCAAGGTATATCTCGTCGGCGTCTCTCAGGATGTCGAGCCGGGTTTTGTTGACCGAGCCAAGGACGCGCACCGCGAGGCCGGGGCCGGGGAAAGGATGGCGCATAAGTATATCCTCGGAGATGCCGAGTTCCCTGCCGACGGCGCGAACCTCATCCTTGAAAAGTTCACGCAGGGGTTCGATGAGCTTGAGCTTCATACGTTTCGGCAGGCCGCCGACGTTATGGTGCGACTTGATGGTTTCGGACGGCCCCTTAACGCTGACGCTTTCGATAACATCGGGATAGAGCGTTCCCTGTACGAGAAACTTTTCTTCGTGAATCTGTTCTTCAAAGATATGGATAAACGTCCTGCCGATTATTTTGCGTTTCTTTTCCGGAGAAGCAACATTTTTCAGCCGTTTAAGAAAGATTTCTTCGGCATTGACCAGTGTAATGCTGAGACCGAGCGGTTTCAGCACTGTCATAACTTTCTGCGCCTCGTTTTTTCTCAACAGCCCGTTATCGACAAAAACACAGTGCAACTGTTTTCCGATAGCCTTGCTGACCAGAACAGCGGCAACCGTGGAGTCCACTCCGCCGCTGATACCGCATATCACCGTTTCGCTGCCGGCGGTTTTGCGGATTTCTTCGATCTGGTGCTTAATAAAACTCTTCGGAGACCAGTCAGGTTTCAATCCCGCGATGTCGATAAGAAAATTGCTGAGCAACTGTTTCCCGTACAGCGTATGCTGTACTTCCGGGTGAAACTGCAGACCGAAAACTTTGAGAGCCGCTTTGCTGCCTGTGGCTTCGATAGCACACATTTCCGAGTTGCGGCTGCTGGCTGTGACCGAAAACCCTTCCGGCATTTGGACTACCTTGTCCCCGTGACTCATCCAGACATCAGAGTCGGGAATGTTCTTGAACAGCATGCTTGCCGAGACACCGTTTTTCTGCTCAACCTGAATTCTGGCTCTCCCAAACTCCTGTTTTGCCGAGGTGTCGACCGCTCCGCCGAAATGGGTTGCTATTACCTGAAGACCGTAGCATATGCCGAGGATAGGGACTCCGAGTGCGAATATTCCTTCATCAGGGTGGAATGCCGATTCATTGTAAACGCTGCCGGGACCTCCGGAAAGAATTATCGCCCCGGGATTGTGTGCCCTGATGTTGTTCAGCGGAGTACTGTACGGAACAATTTCCGAGTAAATGCCGATCTCGCGGATACGTCGTGCGATCAGCTGTGTGTATTGTGAGCCGAAATCAAGAACCAGAACTGAATGCATAAACGTCAGCGTGTTAAGTGGTTAATATCCTGATTCTTCAAAGAGTTCTTCCCCATCCTCTTCCCGGGGAAATTCCAGCAGCCTGGACTGGTACTTTTCAAACCCTTGGGAAGTGAAGTACTCTACATAGACATCGTCGGTAAAAAGCTCCGCAGGAAGGTTGCTGCTGCGTGAAACCGGCACGGCAATGACGGTTTCAGGCATGTGGAAATACCTGTTTTCCATGCCGAGGGTGCTGTCTGCGAAGCATTTTTCCATAAAACCAGCCCAGATCGGCAGGGCTGCTCTCGCCCCCTGACCGTAACTCATCGAGGTGAAATAGATCCTTTCGTCGTCGAAACCTGCCCAGACGGCAGCAACTATCTGAGGGGTAAAGCCTACAAACCAGGCATCTTTCAGGTTCTGGGTTGTACCGGTTTTTCCAGCAGCTTCGATGTTCAGACCATACCGGTAGGGGATGGCTACCCCTGTTCCCCTTTTGATCACATCCTGAAGCATGGATACCATGACATAGTTTGTCGTTGAGTCGATTGCAGTTCTTGTTATCGGCTTGTACTCGGTTACGGTATGGCGGAATTTGTCCTCGATTCTGTTGATGCTTACCGGCTCTACCCATACACCATTGTTAGCGAATGTACCGAACGCCGATGCAAGTTCGAGAGGCGTGACTTCAGATGTTCCAAGGGAAATTGACATGTTGGGTTCGAGTTTTGACCGTATACCCATTTTCTTCGCGTAGCTGATAACTTCCGAAGGACTCAGAAATTCATGCATCAGGCGGACTGTAACTTGGTTAACGGACTTGCTGAGCGCATGGCGCAACGTGGTAAGGCCCCCTGATTTAAGATCAGCGTTTTTCGCTATCCAGACCGTGTCACCGGACTTTATGGCAAGCGGCTGGTTCAGAATCCTGTGATTGGCCGGAATGCCCTTGTCAACCGCAGTGGTGTAGACAAAGGGTTTGAATGTTGAACCCGGTTGTCTTTTGGCCTGCCAGACATGGTCGAACTGGTACTGATACTCATCGGGACTGAACTCTCTTCCGCCAACCCATGCCTTGATCTTGCCATTTGAAGGGTCGAGCGCCACAAAGGCTACCTGAACACGGGTTTTATCGTGCAGCAGCTTGTTCAGCCATTTTCCATCCGCTTTCAGTTCCCTGAGAGCCTGTTCCGCCGATCGTCCGTTGTTAAGAAGTTCGCGATATCTGGGCGTTTCACGGACTACCTGGTTTTTCAGGTTTTCCGGCCATGTCCATGACTTGTCGAAACGTTCCTGAAGCCAGGCGATATGTTTCCTGACCGCATCCTGCGCATAGCTCTGCATTCTGCTGTCGAGCGTCGTGTATATGGTCATCCCGTCGCTGTAAACATTGATGTCATGCTGGCGGGATATCGGTTTAAGGGTCTGGCGGATGTACTCGGTGAAGTAGGGCGCCTTACCGTGGTTCGTGACCGGAGTATAATCCAATGCAAGTTTGCTCCCCTGCGCTTGTTCCATCTCCTTTTCCGTAATAAAGCCCGCTTTACCCATCAGGGAAAGAATGAGATTGCGCCGGTTGACCGCATTTTCAGGGTTTCGTGATGGGTCGTATGCCCTCGGACTTTTCAGAATACCGACAAGCGTCGCACTTTCAGGAAGCGTAAGCGCGTTTGCCGGTTTGTTGAAGTAGGTCCAGGCGGCGGCCTCGACACCGTAAGCGCCGGAGCCGAAATATACCGTGTTGAGGTAAAGGGCAAGGATTTCATCCTTGGTATAGGCTCTTTCAAGTTCTATTGAGGTGAAGAACTCCTTGATCTTGCGGTTGATAGTGCGTTCCTGGGTCAGATAAAGGTTTTTTGCGAGCTGCTGCGTAATGGTACTCGCGCCGTGCCACCGTTCTCTTCCCTTGACAAGGTTTTCTCCGATGACAAGCACGAACCTGCGGACATCAAAACCCCAGTGGTCGTAAAAGGCAAGATCTTCGGTTGAAATCAGTGCTTCGGGGACATATTCCGAGATCGATGTAAGCGGCACATAGGTACGATTTTTCAGAAAGTACTTGTGGAGCAGTTTCCCGTCGGAGGAGTATACCAGTGAAGCCAGTTCAGGGTTCGGATTTTCAAGCTCTTCAAGGCTCGGAAGGGTTCTGATGAGACTGAAAGTATAGATGAATCCTGCAATTGACGCGATCAAAACCACCGTGATCAAAACCATCGGAAAGAACGATTGCCGCCGTTTCTTTTTTCTGCCGTTGTTTTTTTTCATGCTTTTCCTGTTCACCATATTCCGTTTCCCTATACCATGTCATGCCGGCTACTTAAATTTTTAATACTACTTAACCTGAGTAATTCATGAGAGTCCGAACACCCGGACTGTAGAAATAGACAGATTCAAGGTTCAAGATTGAAAATTCAAGGATAGACTGCAAGTTCTCTCCATTTCGACCCCGATCTCCGAAAGAAAGAAAATCGGAATTTGCCGTCGGAATCGGTAATCGGAAATCGATCTTTTCTTTTCCTTGTTGCCTTGCCTACTGCCAACTTTCCCCTTTTTGACTTTTCCCTTTTGAATTTTGACTTGTCACTGTCACTAAAGGGTACCTCTATAAATTGTCGTGAGCGACACGAGTACGAGGCGGACGGAGCACAGAAACCGGAGTGTACAATAGAGTACATGAGGATTTCGAGCACCGGCCAACGAAGTAATCAGGGCGCGCAACAAATTAATAGAGGTGCCCTAATATCATACTATCTGAAAGATATCATTACCCGTATCTTCATGTGAGTTGTTTTTATAAAAATCATCTGCAAAATCAAAATGTCTTTTCAACTGTTCCGCGAACCGTTCAGTATCCTCGAGCATTGGCAGGTGTCCCAGGCTCATGAACTGAACAAGCCGTGTCGGTGACGCTGCTTTCTGTTTGCGGGTTTGGAAGAGCGTTACCGTGCCTTCAGGCGGGATGGTATGATCCTTCATGCCGACACAGCAAAGAACCGGTGAAGTAATCTCTAAAACATGTTTCGTATAGGTTCTCAGAACGTCCCGGTCGATTGAGAACTTTCCTACAGCGTTTGTGGCATCCTTGTCGGAATTGGTGAAATCCTCGACAATAATATCGCCGTATTTTCTGCCTATTTCAGCGGTTGCTGCACGTTTGATAAACAGTGATTTCAGCGGTTCGACCTGGAAGATATTGCGGAAATTCATCGAAAAGTCAATCAGGCCGCTGAGAAACATCAGGCCGACCGATGTCAACGCATTTTCCTCGAAAATGCCACAGGCCAGAATGGTGGAGGAAAGCAGTGAATCACTGAAGTGAAGGGAGAGCTCCGTTGCCACCATGCCTCCCATGGAATGACCTACGATGTGCAGTTTTCTTCCGTTGTTCAGTCCGAGGTGCTCAACCAGAGCAGCAGCCTCACCGGCAAACCCCTGAATGGTAAACGATGGTTTGTGACTGGTTTCAATTACGGTTTTTCCCGTACCGCTCTGATCATAGGTTACGCAGCGGTAATCAGGGGTAAGTTTTTCGATAAGGGGCTTCCAGTACCGTGACGAAATAGCCCATCCGTTGACAAAAAGAACCGCGGGCTTTTTCTTCAAGGCAGGGTTGTTTTCCGCCGTGTCGGTATAGAACATGTTGCATCGGTCGTTGGAGAAGTAACTCATCTAACTCATCGGTCTTCGCGGTTGAAATACAGAAAAATAATATAAAAACTTTTGATTCTTCAAGAGCGTAAGATGTTGTGAGAACAGGGCGCAGAGCCTGGGTGACGAGAGGGAACCAGTTGGCAGCCAGCAGTAGGCAAAATAGTGACAAGTGACGAGTAACAAGTGACAAGACAAGAAGTTCACAGTTGGCAAAGGGGAGAAAGAATAGTGACAAAGTCAAAATTCAAAAGTAAAAAGTCAAAAAGGGGAAAGTTGGCAGTAACCAGTAGACAAGGCGACAAGAAAAAGAAAAGATCGATTACCGAATCCCGATTACCGAATCCCGAATCCCGATTACCGAATCCCGAATCCCGATTACCGATACCGACGGCGAACCCCGATTTTCTCTCTCAGCACTCATTGCTCAGAACTAAGAACTTTCACGTAAGTGAACCAGTTGGCATTAGAAAGAAAAGATAAAGATCGATTACCGAATCCCGATTCCCGATCTTTGAAAGAAGAAACAGTAACCAGTTGGCAATTTTTCAAGTTAGGAGAAGCCGGGCAAAGGAAAGGAAAGAGCTAAAATAGTTTATATTTAAGCAGGATTTTTTTATCATTACCTCCCGTCCGGGGCAACAGGTAATCGGCGTATGGCGCAGCCTGGTAGCGCACTTCCTTGGGGTGGAAGGGGTCGTGGGTTCAAATCCCGCTACGCCGACTCGGCTTTCTTCCCGGTTTTAGTCCGGCATGCTTTCTCCAACCTTTCTATGGAGGATACGATGGATTTTGAATGTGCCTTTCAGTGTGAGCTGCAAAACCTCGATGCACGCCCGGCACTGACCGTTAGAATGAAAACAAAAGCCGGTGATATTGCAGAGGTGTTTGACGAAGGGTACAGCTCAATCGCTAGGTACCTTGAATCAAAAGGAAAAGCACCAACGGGCCCTCCTTTTGTGGTTTACTACAACATGGGGGTGGATAATCTCGAAGTAGAGTTCGGTTTTCCGGTTGAAGAGGGCATTGATGGAGAAGGGAACATTCGATCTTCCGCAACGCCTTCAGGTAAGGCTGTAACCAGCCTTTATATCGGGCCTTATGAAGAGGCCGAGCCGGTTTACGACGCGCTCGTTAAATGGATAAAGGACAACGGTCTGGAGGCTAACGGCGTAGCCTATGAGATGTATCTGAACGATCCCGCTGAAACCCCTTCCGACGAACTCAAAACACAAGTCTATCTGATGCTTGCGTGACATCCGCTTGAGCCGTCTCGGAGTTTCCTGTGCGCTTGACGAAACAGTTGAATCGCGGGAGGTGCCCGATCGATAGTAAATATCATGGGGATTTTTCGGCGGGCGCTGCATGTTAGTGAATGGGCGGGATGAATGTTTTGATGAGCATGGATTGTTAATTGCAGTTGAAAGGGAAAGAGATCAAGGTAGTTGTTATCGGTGCAGGCATCGGGGGGCTGACCGTTGCGGCGCTGCTCGCCCGCAAAGGGTTCAGTGTCTCCGTTCTTGAATCACAGACCTATCCGGGCGGATGCGCGGCAACTTTTGAGCATAACGGGTATCGATTCGATGCAGGGGCCACAGTTGGGTGCGGTTTTCACAAAAAGGGGCCGCTCGCACTACTTGGAGAAGAACTGTGTATATCGTGGCCGATCGTGTCCTGTCCTGCGGCTTGGGACTTCATCCATGGGGACAGGGTAATTCGTCTCTCTCATTCAAGGCAGGAAGTTCTCAGGGAATTTCCGGGGTCGATCTCCTTCTGGGAAGAGCAGGGCCGTCTTGCTTCGTTTCTCTGGTCGCTTGCAACCGAAGCTTTGCCGTGGCCTCCATCGGGTATGGATGAACTCGGCGCTCTTTTCAGAAAAACGTTTCGCAAGGCGCCTGTCCTCTCTCCGATGTTACCCTTTGCCAATAAAACAGCCTTGCAGTGGCTTGCTTCATACGGTCTCGATACCGACAGTGATTTTGTGCGTTTTATCGACGCCCAACTGCTTATTTCCGTCCAGACAACGGCTCAATATGCGAACGCAGTCAATGCCGTTATTGCGCTCGATCTGCCCTCAAAAGGAACGCACCGTCTGACCGGGGGTATCGGAAGCGTGGCAGAAAAGCTGGCAGCAGCCGTGGGTGATTATGGAGGCAGGGTACTATACGGCAGGGCAGTGCAGAGCTTGGAATACAATGGGCGGCGGGTACTTTCCGCGACAACTGCGGACGGAGCCTGTTATCCGGCCGATATCGTTGTCGCGAACCTTACGCCCGACTCGCTTGCATGCCTATTCGGGGAGAATGACTCTCCGGCAGCCAGGATCAAGAAAGGGCCGGCTCCTGAATGGAGCGCTTTTGTCCTGTACCTTGGTGTTGAGGAATCTGCATTTAATGAAAGGCCGATCAGCCATGTGCAGATTATCAGAGAGAGTGGCGATCTTGGTGAGGGCAACAGTATCTTTGTTTCTGTTTCCCCGTCGGACGACAGTCTCCGGGCTCCGGAAGGTTTCAGAGCTGTAACCGTTTCAACCCATAGCCGCCCTGAACCGTGGTTCGAGGCCAGAGCAGCAGGAAAGGAGGTGTACAGTAAACGGAAGGAGTCGTACACCACAAGAGTCATGTCCCTGCTTTCGCAACATTTTAACGGCATGGAACAAAAGGTCCGCATGGTTTCTGCGGCAACACCTGTTACTTGGGAACGCTATACCGGGCGGAGACAAGGTTATGTCGGCGGTTACCCCCAGACCTCTCTTTTTAATGTCAGAGGTCCCGGAACGCCGGTCAGGAACCTCTTTCTGACCAGCGACTCGGTTTTTCCCGGACAATCGCTTCCCGGCGTCGTTACCGGGGCGCGCCGTGTGGCAGAGCTTGTAGAGAGGCGGTTTGGCTGAAATTTTTCCAGTCTTTCTATATTGCATGTATGGACACTCTGGAAAAGCTGAAAATACTTTCCGGATCCGCCCGCTACGATGCCTCATGTGCTTCGAGCGGCAGCAGCAGAAGCGGCGGAGAAGGTTCGCTCGGCAATGCTTCCACCGGGGGGATTTGTCATTCATGGTCGGATGACGGACGATGTATTTCACTCCTGAAAGTGCTGTTGTCCAACGATTGCCGCTATGACTGTGCTTACTGTGTGAACCGTTCTTCGAATCCGGAATCCCGGGTTTCTTTCACCGTAGAAGAGCTGGTCGACCTGACGGTAAAGTTCTATCGCAGGAACTACATCGAGGGGCTTTTCCTGAGCTCTGCAGTCATACAGAGCCCCGATTACGCGATGGACAGGATGGTAAGTGTTGTCCAGAAGCTTCGTGAAGAGGAAAAGTTCTTCGGCTATATCCACATGAAAGTTATTCCGGGATGCAGCAGGGATCTTGTCCGCCAGGCGGGTCTGTATGCCGACCGTCTCAGCGTCAATATCGAGCTGCCTTCAGGTGATTCTCTGAACCTGCTTGCACCGCAGAAACGCAAGGAGGCTATTCTCAAGCCAATGGCTTTTCTCGGCGACGCGATCAGCGCAAGCCTGCAGGAGAGAAAGAAAAATCGCAAGGCCCCCCGCTTTTCGCCTGCCGGGCAGAGTACCCAGATGATTGTCGGAGCAAGTCCCGAGTCGGATTACAGGATTTTGAGCCTCTCGCAGGGATTGTATAAAAAGATGAACCTGAAACGGGTGTACTACTCGGCTTATGTGCCGGTCAACCAGGACAACCGTCTGCCGGTACTGGCCAAACCGCCGCTGCTGCGTGAACACCGTCTTTACCAGGCTGACTGGCTGCTGCGTAATTATGGGTTCGATGCCGATGAGATCCTTTCGGAAAA
Organism: Chlorobium sp.; assembly: GCA_028277485.1. GTDB lineage: Bacteria > Bacteroidota > Chlorobiia > Chlorobiales > Chlorobiaceae > Prosthecochloris. Next base: position 17,754 of record JANQGE010000060.1, on the reverse strand, counting down.
ATATCCCTTCCTTGACGAGCATCTCGACCCGAAGGCAGCATGGGCGTTGCGTCATCCGGAGTTTTTCCCGGTTGATGTCAACCGGGCCGACTATGCCGCGCTTTTGAGAGTGCCCGGAATCGGCGTGACTTCCGCGAAGCGTATTGTTTCTGCTCGCAGGTTTGCGGTCATAAACCCCGAAGGACTGAAAAAGATGGGGGTCGTTATGAAGCGCGCGAGATATTTTATTATCTGTTCCGGAAAACCGGTCGAGCACCTGTTCGACAGACCCGCACTTATCCGTCAGAAACTGCTGGTAGCCGAAACAGGGCCTGGATCGTCATCCCTGAAACAGCGCCAGCTTGTTTTGTCGGGGTTGCTATAGGATTTGTTGAGTTGCAGGGGTGGACCGGTAAGTCGGGATCAACGGTTCGTTCAATTCGACCCCGAACCCCCCCCCGTGAAATCAAACCGGATATTTCACAGGGCCGACACCGATCTCCGAAAGAGAGAAGATCGGGAATCGATTTTTCTTTTCCCCCTTGTCACTCTTCACTTGTTACTTGTCACTATATTCTTTTGCCAACTGCCAACTGCCAACTGCCAACTGCCAACTGCCAACTGCCAACTGCCAACTGCCAACTGCCAACTGAAGACTGCCTACTGATTCACTTGTCACTGTTACTACAATGAACCTTTACCGTTACGACGGCACAACCGAAGGCCTTTTTTCGGCGATTGACCATATTTTGCGGCATGAGCCGGATCCGCAGGCCATCGAGCTCAAACCACAGCAGCAGGTTCTGTTCGATGAGGGTATCTACATCGCGTCCAATGCAGAGAGGGCGGAAACAGTACTGCGAAGGTTTTCCTCGGCATATCCCGAAAGTGCCCGGCAGGTGATGTACTGCGTGTTTTCCGAAAAAAGCGGAATGGAAACATCCCTGTTGCGCTATATCCACATGGTTTCCCTTCACGGCAGTCGCATTGAGGCTTATCTTACCCATCCGGCGGTTCACGATGTGCATTTTCTCGCCCGTAAAGTCACACGGGAGACACATCGAATGAAGGGTCTCTTGCGCTTTGTCATGCTTGAAGATGGCAGTTACCTCGCCAGAATGGAGCCTGACTTCAATATCATCCAGCCGCTGTCGCAATTTTTTGTCCGGCGGCTGCGTACTCAGGAATGGTTTATCTACGATGTCAAACGTTCTCTCGTTTCATGCTGGGACCGCCGGAAACTCGAGTTCGGCACCCTTGAATCCTTCAACGCTCCAAAACTTGCCGATGAAGAACATCGGGTGCAAAGGATGTGGAGAACCTTTTTTCGTCACGTTGCCATCCCCGAGCGGAAAAATGCGGCCCTGCAGCGATCTTTCATGCCGATGAAGTACTGGAAATATCTGGTCGAAAAAACAGTGACGAGGTGACAAGAGGGGATCAGTAGGCAGTCTCCAGTTGGCAAAAGAATAGTGACGAGTGACAAGGGGGAGCCAGTAGGCAGTCTTCAGTCGGCAATTTTAAGAATGTTTCGATTCCGATACCGACGGCGAATTCCGATTTTCTCTCTCAGCACTCATTGCTCAGAACTAAGAACTTTCACGTAAGTGAACCAGTTAGCATTAGAGAAAAGATAAAGATCGATTACCGATTACCGATTACCGATTACCGATTACCGATTCCGATAGCGACGGCGAATTCCGATTTTCTCTCTTTCGGAGATCGGGGTTGAAAAAGCAGTGACAAGAAACAAGTGACGAGGAGGGAAGGTGTCAGGTGACCTGATTGCAGCAGGGGGAGTGCCGCTATCAGGGGTGTTATAAAATAAACTCGAGGTCATAACCTCCCTTGATGGTTTCCGAAACGAATGTTTTCAGCTCATCGAGAAAGCTCAGAAACTCCTTTGGATCGATTTTTCTCCAATATGCTGCGGCTGGGGTATCGTGCCACCCGAGGAGGGCTTTCTCTGTCCTCTTGGGGTCGATACTCTTTTCGCCCTCTTTGAGTAGTGCAAGCATCTTTCCCAATTGACTGTGATGCAGGAAGGCCTCGTCCCAACTGTCAAGGCCGTGTCCTGTTTCGGAGATGAACGGAAGAACATCGAGTGATTCGACAATCCCGTAATGAAAAAGCGCAGTGTGGTTGTGCGCCGTTACCTTGAACCGGGCATACACGCTGTATGTTTTATCGCTGAGTCGTATCCGGTTGATTTCTCCGGTTCTGTAGATGGACAGCTCGCGGTGGGCGGGGTTTGCATCGTCGATGATAATATGTGTGATGTCCATTTTTGAGAGAAAGTCAAAATTCAAAAGCAAAAAGTCAAAAAGGGGGGAAGGTACCCAACACCTCCCCCCTCGTCACTTGTTACTTGTCACTATTCTTTTGCCAACTGCCAACTGATTCCCTTACGTGAAAGTTCGTAGTTCTGAGCAATGAGTGCTGAGTACCGAGAGAGAAAATCGGAATTCGCCGTCGGGATCGGAATCGGGAATCGATTTTTCTTCCCCCTTGTCACTCGTCACTTGTCACTATTCTTTTGCCAACTGCCAACTGGTTACTTGTCACTAATTCAGGAATAGAAACCTTTAGCAGGACATTTCTGTTTTGCTTAAAGTTAATTGGTTTTAACCGGCTATCTTTAGTATAATTAAATTACTCCTGATGAGGGTTTGGATTATCCCGAAAAAAGTGACAAGAGGGCGCCTCAATTCAGGTTGGTATGAACAGGTTGTGAGTTGGTGTACTATGCTTAGGAAAAGGCTTTTACTAAAATTTATCATAAAGCAGGAGAATGGACGGAAATTTTTCGAACAGAGTACAGGATGTCATCCGTCACAGCCGGGAGGAGGCTCTGAGGCTGGGCCATGACTATATAGGTACAGAACACTTGCTTTTGGGTTTGATCAAGGAAGGAGAAGGCATTGCTGCAAGAATTCTCAAAAACCTTAACGTAGATCTTTACAAACTCAAGCAGAAAATCGAGGAGAGTACCCACCAGAAAGTTGCAGATGGGCAACTGGGCAATGTTCCCTTGACAAAGCAGGCGGAAAAGGTTCTTAAGATAACCTATCTCGAGGCCAAGATCTGCAAGTCGAGCATTATCGGTACGGAACATCTTCTTCTTTCCATCCTGAAAGGGGAAGACAACGTTGCCGCACAGATACTGGAGCAGTTCGGGGTTACCTACGACGCCGTCAGGGATGAGCTGATAACGATCACAAGCGGTAAGGGTGAGTCGGGAGACTCTTCGATGGAAGGGGCGTTCTCATCCGGATCGGAAAAGTACCCGAAAAAATCCGACCCGAAGAAAGGGGAGCGCACAAAGACTCCGGTGCTGGATAATTTCGGCAGGGATATTACAAGGCTTGCGGTAGAGGACAAGCTTGATCCGATCATAGGCCGTGAAAAAGAGATCGAGCGCGTTGCGCAGGTTCTGAGTCGAAGGAAGAAAAACAATCCGGTCCTGATTGGCGAACCGGGCGTCGGCAAGACGGCTATTGCCGAGGGGCTCGCGCTCAAGATTGTCCAGCGCAAGGTGTCGCGGATTCTTTACGACAAAAGGGTTGTTGCCCTGGATCTTGCTGCCCTTGTGGCCGGTACCAAATACCGGGGCCAGTTCGAGGAACGCATGAAAGCCCTCATGAATGAGCTGGAGCGTTCCCGGGACGTCATTCTCTTTATCGACGAGCTGCACACCATTGTCGGTGCGGGCGGGGCTTCGGGCTCGCTGGACGCCAGCAATATATTCAAGCCTGCGCTTGCCCGGGGAGAGCTGCAATGTATCGGCGCAACAACGCTCGATGAGTATCGTCAGTACATCGAAAAAGACGGAGCGCTCGACAGGCGTTTCCAGAAAATCATGGTTGAACCGACCACGGCTGACGAGACCATTCAGATTCTGCACAACATCAAGAGCAAGTACGAGGCCCATCACCATGTGAGCTATGACGATGACGCAATTGAAAAGGCGGTAAAACTTTCCGAGCGTTACATCACCGACAGGTATCTGCCCGACAAGGCGATTGATGTCATGGACGAAGCCGGAGCGCGGGTGCATTTAAGCAATATTCATGTTCCCAAAAATATCCTTGACCTGGAACAGTCTGTTGAAGAGATCAAGACCGAGAAAAACCGTGTTGTCAGGATGCAGAATTTTGAGGAGGCCGCAAAACTTCGTGACAAGGAGAAAACTCTGCTCGAGTCGCTCGAACAGGCCAAGCAGGAGTGGGAGGAGCGTGCCGCCGACACAGTTTATGACGTGACAGAAGCCGATATATCCTCGGTTGTTGCCATGATAACCGGCATACCGGTTATCAAGGTTGCCCAGTCCGAATCGAAAAAGCTGCTCAACATGTCGAGTGAGCTTAAAAAGGAGGTGATCGGGCAGGATGAAGCTATCGACAAGATAACCAAGGCAATACAGCGGACGAGGGCCGGTCTGAAAGACCCGGCAAGGCCTATCGGTTCTTTCATATTTCTCGGACCGACAGGCGTCGGCAAGACGGAGCTTGCCAAGGCTCTGACCCGTTACATCTTTAACAGTGAAGACGCTCTTATCCGGGCTGATATGAGCGAGTATATGGAAAAGTTCTCCGTCAGCAGGCTTGTCGGGGCACCTCCCGGATATGTCGGGTATGAGGAGGGAGGACAGCTTACGGAGAAGGTCCGCAGAAAGCCTTACTCGGTTGTACTTATCGACGAGATCGAAAAAGCGCATCCCGACGTGTTCAATATTCTGCTGCAGGTGCTTGATGAAGGTGTGCTGACCGATGGACTTGGCCGTAAGGTTGATTTCCGCAACACTATTATCATCATGACCTCGAACATCGGGGCCAAAGATATCAAGAGTATCGGAAGCGGTATGGGGTTTGCTCCCGGTGATGGTGCCGAAAGCAGCTACAAGTCGATGAAATCGACGGTCGAGGATGCTCTCAAGCGGGTATTCAATCCTGAGTTTCTCAACCGGATTGACGACACCATTGTTTTCCACCAGCTTGAAAAGAAACATATCTTCGATATTATCGATATCATCGCGGGCAAGCTGTTCAAGAGGATGCATGAGATGGGTATTGAGGTCGGCATTGACGATAAGGCCAAAAGTTTTCTGGTTGAAAAGGGTTACGACCAGAAGTTCGGAGCAAGACCGTTAAAGCGGGCGATGCAGCGGTATGTTGAAGATTCTCTCGCCGAGGAGATGCTGAAAGGCAAGTTTCCGGAAGGAAGTACCATTAAGATTTCCTATGACGAGAAGAAAGACAAGCTGAAATTTACGAAAGCTGCGGATGCACCGAAAAAGAACAAGCAGGAAGAGCCGTTCGACGAAGAGCTGACTGACGGGAAAAATCAGTAAAACAAACGGCGGCTGTACTTCAGCTGCCTTTTGGGCACCTCTATTAATTTGTTGCGCGCCTTGATTACTTCGTTGGGCGGTGCTCGAAATCCTCATGTACTCTGTGTACACTCCGGTTTCTGTGCTCCGTCCGCCTCGTACTCAAGTCGCTCACGGCAATTTATAGAGGTGCCCTTTTGTTTAGTGACGAATGATTTCTACTTGTCACTACTCTTTCGACCCCCATCTCCGAAAGAGAAATCAATCGGGATTCGCCGTCGGAATCGGAAATCGGTAATCGGAAATCGATTTTTTCTTTTCCTTGTCCCTTTTGCCAACTGCCAACTGAAGACTGCCTACTGGCTCCCCCTTGTCACTCGTCACTACTTCCTATGGCTTCGGGTGATTCTTGACGGCACCGAGCGATTGCTGCAGCAGTTCATCGGGCAGCGGATAGTTTTCCAGTTTTCCTGACATATAGGCATCGTAGCCTTGCAGGTCCATCAGGCCGTGACCCGACCAGTTCATCAGGATAACTTTTTCTTTTCTCTCCTCTTTTGCCTGTTTTGCTTCCCTTATGGTTTGGGCGATGGCATGGGATGTTTCCGGGGCAGGTATGAACCCTTCCGTGTGTGCAAACAGCAGAGCAGCTTCATAACACTCGGTTTGAGGCAGGGCGCAGGCTTCAATCAAACCGTGCTGCAGCACATGGCTCACCAGCGGAGCCATACCGTGGTATCGGAGGCCGCCGGCATGAATGGCCGGGGGGATGAATCCGTGACCGAGGCTGTGCATTGCGAGTAGCGGGGTCATTTTCGCCACATCACCCGAGTCATAGATGTAGGGGCCTCTGGTCAGGGTAGGGCAGGCTTCAGGTTCAGTCGCGATGATGTGCACATCCCGGCCGTTGATTTTATCATGAATAAAAGGGAAGCTGATGCCCGCGAAGTTGGAGCCCCCGCCTGCACAGCCTATGACAACATCCGGGTAGGTGTTTATTTTCTCAAACTGCTTTTTTGCTTCGAGACCGATGATGGTTTGGTGGAGCATGACATGGTTCAGTACGCTGCCGAGCGAGTAGCGGGTGTCTTCCCGTTGAACCGCCTCTTCGATCGCCTCGCTGATTGCGATTCCGAGACTTCCAGGAGTCTCGGGTTGCTCGGCAAGGATTTTACGGCCGATTTCTGTTGTGTTGCCGGGGCTCGGAATGCAGTCGGCTCCCCAGGTTTTCATCATGGTTTTTCTGAGAGGCTTCTGGTCAAAGCTGATTCGTACCATGTAGACCTTGCATTCGATGCCGATAAGCTTACAGCTCATGGCAAGCGCACACCCCCACTGTCCGGCGCCGGTCTCGGTTGTCAGATACTTGATGCCGAATTCCCGGTTGTAGTATGCCTGGGCGACGGCGGTGTTCGGTTTGTGACTTCCGGCAGGGGATACTCCTTCGTTTTTGTAGTATATCCTGGCGGGTGTGTCCAGTGCTTTTTCAAGGTTTTTTGCCCGGTAAAGCGGTGACGGACGCCAGAGGGTAAGGATTTCCAGAACAGGTTCCGGAATGGTGATCCAGCGTTTGGTGCTGAGTTCCTGCTCGATGATGTTCATGGGGAAAACCGCGGCGAGGTCTTCGGGCTGGATAGGTTTGCCGTCCATTCCGACCGGCGGAGGAAGAGATGTCGGCAGGTCTGCCTGGATGTTGTACCATTGGCGAGGCATCTCGTGCTCACTCAGGACAATTTTGGTTGGTTCCGGGCTCATGTGCGATATGTTGTTTGGATGAGAAAAGAAAGCGAGAGGAGCAAGGAGTTAAAAACAGTGCCGAAGGCGGGAATCGAACCCGCACGTCCATTGCTGAACACAGGATTTTAAGTCCTGGGCGTCTACCAGTTCCGCCACTTCGGCGACGTGCTGCTGCGTAACGGGAGGATCAATTTAATATCTTCGAGGAAATTAGCAAAAGAACCTGCGTTCCGCGGCTTCTTTGCCGACTGTCCGCTGACTCCTCTTTCGGGGATCGGAATCGGGATTCGGTAATCGGGATTCGGGATTCGGTAATCGATCTTTATCTTTTCTCCCCCCTTGTCACTCGTCACTTGTCACTATTCTTTTGCCAACTGGAGACTGCCTACTGATTCCTTTTCGACCCCGAGACCCGATTCCCGAATTCCGATTACCGATTATTTATCTTCTACCTAACACCTTGTCACTGTCACTTGCCGCCGAAATGATCGAAACCTCCGATCGTGTTCAAATCGACCGTCATGCCGTAAATATCGCAAAGCAGCATGCCTTCATCTTCAGGGGTTATTTTGCCGATGACGGTAATATCCGGATGTGATGCTATGGCGCTGAACTGTTCTTTTTTCAGGGTAAAGAGGAGCTGGTAATCCTCTCCGCCGCTCAGGGCGTAATTGACTGCGTCTTCCTGGAACTCGTCAGCGACATGCCGGACCTGTGAGGAGATGGGGAGTCGGCTTTCTTCGATATAGGCGCCAACCCCCGAACGCTTGCAGATATGGCCGAGGTCCGGGGCAAGACCATCCGATATGTCGATCATCGATGTCGGAACGATACTGTGCTTGTGGAAGAAATCAATGATATCCATGCGGGCGGACGGCAAAAGCTGCTGCCGGATGGCTTCATTGTACTCTCCGAGATTGCTCATGATATCCCTGTCATAGGTTTCTCCGTGCCGGATGTGCTCCAGCATGATATCTTTTTCCCGCATGAGCACCCTAAGGCCTGCGGCGGCTTCTCCGAGAGATCCCGTGACACAAACCAGGTCTCCTGATCGAGCGCCTTTTCGAAGCGTTATTTTCTCCTTTTCTGCTTCACCAGTGGCCGTAACTGATATGACGATTCCTCCCGGGGACGCAGAAGTGTCTCCTCCTGCGAGGGCTGTTCGATAGCGTTGGGCTGTTTCACTCATGCCGCGGTATACTGTTTCAACAAGCTCAACCGATGCTTTCGGCGGAAGGGCGATTGAAACCAAAGCGTAGCGCGGTCTGGCGTTCATCGCGCAAATGTCTGAAACATTAACGCTGATAGCTTTACTGCCGAGATGTTGAAGCGGTGTTGTGAGCAGGTCGAAGTGAATGTGTTCAAACAGAAGATCGGTTGTTGCAACCTGCACCGTGGAAGGTGACAGCTCGTAGACAGCACAATCGTCCCCGATGCCTTCGGTAAGCCCGGGTACAGCCTCGAGCGTGGGAGCGGCAATTGGGGCAATGCGTTCTATCAGTCCAAATTCACCGATATCGGAAATAGGTTTAAACGACATTTTCTTTAAATTCAAGTTCCTGGTGGAAAGTCCTCCCGTGGTGCAGAGATTATAGTATGTAACATATATAATTTGTTTTTCATATGGGCTTTTTTGACAAGTTAAAGCTATCGCGGCTCAAGGAAGGATTGACAAAAACCCGTGAATCCATTCGTGAAAACATATCCAAAATCAGTCAGGGAAGGACTGAGATTGACGAAGAGTTTCTTGAAGAGCTCGAGAACATTCTCATTGCGGCTGACGTAGGGGTTGAGACAACACTGAGCATAGTTGACCGGATTACCGAAAGGGCGGAAAAGGAAACCTACCGTTCAGAAGATGAGCTGAACAGGATGCTGATGCAGGTGATGGAACAGATGCTGCTGGATACCTGTGCATCGCATCCCGTGGATTTTGAAGCCGAGCTTCCTGCCAAGCCTTATATCATTCTTGTTGCAGGAGTCAACGGTGTCGGCAAGACAACCAGCATTGCAAAACTGGCGTACAACTATAACAAGGCAGGGAAAGAAGTGATCATCGCGGCGGCGGATACATTTCGTGCCGCGGCAGTAGAGCAACTGCGGATATGGGCTGACAGGGCAGGTGTTCCCATGGTAAGCCAGGGGCAGAATGCCGACCCGGCATCCGTGGTTTTCGATGCCGTCAGCTCTGCCGTTGCGCGGGATGCCGATGTTGTTCTCGTGGATACGGCGGGTCGTCTGCACAGTAAGATTCACCTTATGAAGGAGCTTGGTAAAATCATGAGGGTTGCCAAGAAGAAAGTTCCTGAAGCTCCCCATGAGGTTTTGCTGGTACTTGACGGCACAACCGGCCAGAATGCGGTTACACAGGCGAGAGAGTTTACCAAGTGTGTGCACGTTACCGGCTTGATCGTTACCAAACTTGATGGAACGGCAAAAGGCGGGATTGTACTGTCGATTTCCAGAGAACTTGAACTGCCGGTAAAGTATATCGGTGTCGGGGAAAAAATCGACGATCTCCAGATGTTTGACAGAGGAAAATTTGTTGAAGCGCTGTTGCGCAGTGACAAGTAGTCAGTGACGAGTGACAAGGGGGAAAAGAAAAGATCGAATCCCGATTACCGATACCGACGGCGAACCCCGATAAGAGGCAATCGGAAATCGGGGTTGTCACTTCCCGAGCAGAGAGGGTATCTTGTTCTCCAGTGCGGCGATGCATGATTCAAGGTTCCTGACGCCCAGAAGATGGGTGCCGCCCTTCACGTCTCTTGCCCCGAGCTTCCGGGCAACGATGAACGTTTCATCAAGCGATGCGGCAAGGTTCGACAGGGCCGTTTCCAGTCTGTCAGGAGAGCGGATAACAAGTACCTTGACAATTTCGGCATGTTGACTGTCGAGCAGGTAATCGATATGCCAGTGAAGGGTTTTTTTTGAAGGAAGCGTTAAATCCGGGTCGGCAAGACGATTTTCCACAAAAAAACGGATCATACCATCCCGCAGTTCGTGCGGGGGTTTGCCGTTTGAACGGGATGCGTGGCGAACGAGGCGGCGGGCCAGGGGTGTGCCCGAGGACCGGTTGCCAAGGGCCGAGCCGATGTACATGTAGCCGCCGGGCTCAAGGAGAATTTTCCGGCCTCCGAGAAATTTCCCGAAAGCCAGGTTCAATTCCTTTGACAGGGTTATGAAAAGTACGTAGGTTCCCTCACGGAATCTGTTCCCGAAACATGTTACCTGCATAGGCGGGTGAGTTTGTGTTTAGTACAGGGTGCGTAACAAATTGAGGTATCCCATAAGTTACCAGATTTCTGCAACATACGGAAAGAGAACATGGCTGGACAGGATTACGGCCGCATCTATAGAGATCGCCGTTACGAGATGGTAGAACAGTTGAAGCGCTATGGGATAACGAATACAAGGGTACTTGAGGCGTTCCTGTCGGTCGAGCGGCATCTTTTTTTCGATCCTGAAAACAGAGAGCATGCATATGACGATTGCGCTTTTCCTATAGGATGCGGACAAACCATATCGCAGCCTTATACGGTAGCATATATGACCTCCATGCTGGTTGAGCGTTGCCCTTCTGGTACGGTTCTCGAGATTGGGACAGGGTCGGGCTATCAGGCGGCCATTCTCGATTTTATGGGGTATTCTGTATATACTGTCGAGCGGATACCGGAACTCTTCAGGCGATCCCTGGGGGTTTTCAAGGCACTTGGTCTGAAAATACACCAGCATCTCGGTGACGGAACGCTCGGGTGGAAAGATGAGGCTCCTTTTAACGGTATCATCGTTACAGCCGGGGCCCCTGACCCCCCGCCTACGCTTCTGGAACAGCTTGCAGACAACGGGGTGATGATCATTCCTATAGGAGGCAGTACAGGACAACAGATGACCGTTATCACCCGTAACGGGAATACGCTGCAGCAAGAGGCATTTCATTCATTTGCGTTTGTGCCTCTGATTGGCAGGGAAGGGTGGATGGATGGATAGTGACGAGGGGGAACCAGTAGGCAGTCAGCAGTAGGCAGTTGGCAAAAGAATAGTGACAAGTAACGAGTGACGAGTGACAAGGGGAAAAAGAAAAATCGATTACCGATACCCCCCGTGAAATCAAACCGGATATTTCACCCCTGTGTAATATCCTTTCTTATTACACGGGGCCGACGGCGAACCCCGATTTTCTCTCTTTCGGAGATCGGGGCTAAACGGAAAGAGATAGATTTGTATAACTAACTAAAAATAGGGGCACCTCTATTAATTGTCGTGAACGCCTTGAGTACAAGGCGGACGGAGCGCAGAAACCGGAGTGTACATAAGAGTACATGAGGATTTCGAGCACCGCCCAACGAAGTAATCTGGGCGTGGAACAAATTAATAGAAGTGCCCAAAAAATTGTTGTGACATGGGAGTAATATCCAGATTGCGGGAGCGGATGCGTGTGGTTCTCTACGCGCTGCTGGCCGCGTTTCTTGCCTTGATTGTATTTGAGTGGGGAATGAATTTCAGTGGTTTTTCCGGCGGCGGAGCTCTTGCCGGAAAAGTTAACGGAAAACCGATTGAGTACAGGCAGTATGAGCAGGTCTATGACAGGCTTGTCAGCAGTTTCAGGGATCAGGCTCTTCAGGCTGAGTTGACCGATGCCCTGGAAAGAGATCTTCGCCAAAGAGCCTGGGATATTGTTGTCGATCAGGTCATACTTGAAGAGCAGTTTGAGAAATACAATATTCAGGTTGCTGATGAGCAGATAGTTGCGGCAGTTGAAAGCGACAATCCGCCAATGGTTATTCGCCAGAATTTTTTCGACCCGGAAACCGGCACTATTGACCGCGCGAAGCTTGAAGAGGCGAGAGCGGCCCCGGAGAACCGGGATGTCTGGATCAGAATAGAGGACATCATACGCAGGGAACTTATGGTTGAGAAGCTGCGAAAAACCCTGCAAACGATGGTAAAGGTTTCCGACGCTGAACTTGACGCTCTTGCCGAAAAGGAGTTTGCGGTGTTTTCCGCCTCTTTTCTTGTGGTGCCCTACGGCGCCGGAGGCAGCGACAGTCTCTTTACGGTTCTCGACGAGGAGGTGAAAGCATACTACGACGAGAACAAGGAATTTTTCCGCCAGGACCCGACCAGGTCGCTGGATTATGTTGTATTTCCGGCTGTTCCGACAAGCCGTGACAGCCTGACGGTCAGAAAGGAACTCGGATCACTTGCGGAAGATTTTGCAGGCAGTGCTGACGACAGCTCGTTTGTAAGCCTTCAGAGCGACCGCTCCGATACGTTCGACAAGCAGTACACCCGGGCGGATTTTACCGTCGAGGCGGGCGATTATGTCTTCGGCAAAGGCAACCTGAAACCCGGGGCGGTTATAGGGCCCGTGGCGGATCGGAATACCTACCGTCTGATAAAGGTGAAAGAAGTTTTGTCCGGTAATCCTGTTGCGAGGGCTTCGCATATTCTGATTCCTTTCACACCGGAAAATGCCGCAGGTGAACAGCAGGCACGAGAGCTTGCCGGCGGGATCATGCAGGAAATCCGCTCCGGAGAACGGTTCGCTGATCTTGCCCGAAAGTATTCGAAAGATCAGGGAACTGCTGTCAATGGCGGCGACCTTGGCTGGTTCGGCAGAGATGTCATGGTTCCGGAATTTGATCAGGCTGTTTTCAGTGCAGGCAAGGGAGCGCTTGTCGGGCCTGTTGAAACGCAGTATGGGCTGCATATTATCAAGGTTACCGGCAAAGAGAGCAAAGCAATTGTCTGTTCTGAAATCGTGAGAGATATAAGGCCTTCGGATGCCACGTTTGAAAGCGCACGCCGTAAGGCCGCGGAATTCCAGATTGAGGCTGAAGAGAAAGGGTTTGACAGGGCATATGAGGTATCAGGCGGGGAGAAACAGACAACCGGACAGTTCACAAAAACAGGTATAATCCCGGAAATAGGATATAATAGCCTCATAATGAAATTCGCCTTCACATCTGCAGGTGGTTCCATTTCCGATGTTATTCGGACCGATTCCGGATTTCTTGTCATGCAGGTTGCCGGAAAAAATGATTCGGGATACAGGGAACTCGATCCCGAACTTCAGGACGCCATCCGGTCAGAGCTGTTAACAAGGAAAAAAGGCAGGGCGCTTGATGCAAGGCTGTCGGCTCTGTTGAAACAGAAAGAAGGCGACCTTGAAGCAGTTGCATCAGCAATCGGAAATGTTCAGGTGATAAGTGCGGAGAATATCCGTTTCAGAGACGGGTCCATTCCCGGTTACGGGAGTGACATCCGGTTGATCGAAGCAATTGTCGGCATGGACCCCGGGACGGTGTCAAAACCTGTTCCGGTTCAAAACGGGAGGGCATTGATCGTCCTGCGTGACAAGACCTATCCGGATAATCCTGATCTGGAGTGGGAGAAAGCAAGGCTGCATTCAATGGTTGAACGGGTAAAGGCGGAGAAGTTTTTACAAGACTATTTTGCCGCTGAACGCCGCAACGCAGCAATTGAGGACATGCGGGGATTTTGGTGAGAGGGGCCAGTAGGCAAAAGAATAGTGACAAGTAACGAGTGACAAAGGGGGAGAAAAGATAAAGATCGATTACCGAATCCCGATTTTCTCTCTTTCGGGAATCGGGGTCGGAATCGGTATCGAAACATTCCGCAAAACGCCCATTTCGACCCCGAAACCCGACTCCGATCTCCGATTATTTTATCTTCTACCTAACACCTACTTGTCACTGCTATATGACGAGAGGGGTTCAGGAAAATGGTCTGCCTGGAATTTTTTCAGGCGGGCCTTTATTTTTGAGGCCGTCGGTTGGCTGAGACACTCCTTCACCAGTTCTCTGGTTTCCTCGACGGTAAAGCAGCGGGCCAGTGATTTCAACTGGGGAATATCGGCGCTGACAACGCTGAACACCTTCAGGCCGCATCCCACCAGAAACGGCAGTGCCAGCGGATCTGAACCCATATCACCGCAGAGGGAAACCCGGCAATTGTTTGCGCAGGCCGTGCTTATGATTTTGTGGATTTGCCGGATTATGGCCGGATGAAATTTATCGAAAAGATCCTGAACGATTTCATTGTTACGGTCGACTGCGAGCGTATACTGTGTCAGGTCATTGGTCCCTATGCTGATAAAATCAACCGCCGTTGTGATTTCATCGATAATCTCGACTGCAGCCGGTATTTCGATCATTGCTCCGAGTTCGGGTTTTTCGATGCGGACACCGGGTTTGTCGAGGGCGGCTATGTGTTTTTCAAGCGAGTTGCGTATGGAGATGATTTCATCGAGCGATGAGATCATGGGCAGGAGAATCTGTATGTTTCCCCATCTGTTAGCCTTGAGTAAAGCAATTAACTGGCTGTCGAGAATTTCGGGAACGTCTATCAGGATTCGTATGCCCCGCCATCCAAGGTTTGGATTGGGTTCGCTGATCGGAGAGTAGATCAGTTTGTCCCCTCCTATGTCGAAAAGCCGTATAACCAGCGGATCAGGGTTCAGTGCTTTTGCCATTTCCCTGTAATATTCTGTCTGTTCGGTTTCTTTTGGTGGTTTGGTGCTGTCGATAAAGAGGTTTTCACTTCTGAACAGCCCAACCCCTTCAGCTCCGGCAGCGCGTATGGAGGGGATTTCCTCCTTGACATCGATATTGGAATAAAAATGCAGCCGTATACCACATTTTGTCACCGCGGGGGTACTGGCGAGCTTGCACGCCGCCGCTTCCATTCTTGATTCTTCAGCAATTTTGTCCCGAAACTGCATGAACGTTTTTTCGGAGGGATGAATGATCGCCGTACCGCTGCCGCCGTCAATAATCAGGGGGTCCCCCGTGGCTATCTTTGGGGTGAAATTGCTCAGGCCGACGATAATCGGGATATTCAGTGATTTGCAGATAAGGGAAATATGGGAAGTGATACCACCGGTTTCGGTAACAAACCCCTTTACGCTGGTCCTGCTGAACAGAATGATATCGGCGGGAGAAAGGCAGGTTGAGACGATAATCATGCCTTCCGGTATCTTCGACTGTCCTTTCTGGTTATGCAGGCTCCTGATAATCCGGTTTTTTATGTCGACCAGATCCTGCGCTCTTTCCTGAAACAACAGTTCGGAAGATGTATTAAAATGTTCAAGGTAATTGTCAAACTCCTCTTCAATTGCTTGCTGGGCAGGTTTCAGTTCGTCGCGGATGCGGTGGGTGACGCTGTCGATAAGTACCTGGTCGTGCAGCAGCATGATCTGTGCCTGAAAAAGTTCTGAATAGGCCTGACCGAGCTTCTGGGTCGTGACTCGCTCGATTTTTTTCAGTTCTTTTTCTGACCGCTGAAGCGCGCAGAGAAACTTGTCGATTTCATGTTTGGTCTGGCCCGGTGCCAGTTTCTCGGTGGATTTTTCAATCGTGTCTTTAACAAACAGGTATGCCGCTCCGATAGCAATGCCTTTGGAAGCACCGATACCGCGGAATACCTGCTCTGCCGGATGATTGTCAGAGGTTGTTTGTTGATCACTCATAGAAATTAAGATCTCGAGGATTGTTAAAACGTTAAGTTGCTTGTTTTTGATTTTTTCAGGTTCGGCGTCGATATCGGGATCAGAAATCGGTAAAGGGGATTCGGTAATCGATCTTTATCTTTTCTCCCCCCTTGCCCACTGCCTACTGCTGACTGCCTACTGATTTCCCCCTTTTTGACTTTTTCCTTTTGAATTTTGACTTGTCAGAACGGTGCGTCATCGGGTGCAATAAACGAGTCCGGCGGTTGCCTTCCCGTTCCGGTCGGCGGGGGTGGTTCCGGCAAAGGAGGGTTGATCTGTGGCGGAGGCAGTTGGGAAGCGTTGTCTGAACCATTACTGTCCGGTTCCCCATAGTTTTCGATGCTGTAGACGTTGGTTGTGGAAAGAAAGCGCCCGTAATTTTTCAGGAAACGCATCCTTATCATCCCAACAGGACCGTTTCTTTGCTTGCCGATAATAACTTCAACAATGTCCTTGGTTGACGTGCCGTCATCAAAATTTTTGATGCCGTACATTTCCGGTCGTGAAAGGAACATGACGACATCGGCATCCTGCTCGATCGACCCGGATTCCCGCAAATCGCTGAGCTGGGGTTTTCTTTCACCCGAACGCTGTTCTACAGAACGGTTCAACTGGGCAAGAGAGATGACAGGAATGTTGAGTTCTTTGGCAAGAGCTTTAAGCGAACGTGAAATCTGGGCGATTTCTTGCTCGCGGTTCGATTTGCCGTCCCGGACGGGAGTAACCAACTGCAGGTAGTCAACCACTACCATTCCGATATTGTGTTCCTGTTTCATCCTCCGGGCTTTAGCCATCAATTCCATGATCGAGATGCCGGGCGTGTCGTCGATAAACAATTTCGATTCAGCAAGAGCGTCCATGCTGTTGATGATCTTGCCCATCATTTCAGGGGTAATTCTTCCTGTTCTGACGATCTGGGATTCCACATATGCTTCGGCGCACATAAGCCTTATGGCAAGCTGAATTTCAGCCATCTCGAGGCTGAAAAACAGCACGGGGGTATCGAAATCCACAGCGGCATTTCTGGCAAGAGCGAGGGCGAAGGCGGTTTTACCGGCAGACGGCCTTGCGGCGATGATAATGAGATCGGAAAGCTGAAAACCGGCGGTGAGTTCATCAAGTTCCGAATAACCCGAAGAAACGCCGGTAACCGACATCTCCGACGCGCTCAGGGATTCGAGCATCCTGGTGGCACTTTTCAGCAGTTCCTTGATGTTCGAGGCCTTTTTCTTGATGCCAGCCTGGGATATGCTGAAAAACTGCTGCGATGCCAGCTCAACGAGATCAAACACATCTATTGTTGAATTGTACGCCGTGCTCGATATCTGCGCCGAGATGGAAATAAGCCTCCGGTAGAGGTAGTTTTCCTTTGCAAGCTTGGCATAATATTCGATGTTTGCCGAACTGACAACCTTGTTGGTAAGCTCGGCGAGGTATTGCCTGCCGCCGACATTTGCCAGCTCGTTCATGCGGGACAGCTCCTCGCTTACCGTAATAAGATCTATGGCCAGCCGTTTCTGGTAGAGTCCCAGCATCGCCTTGTAGACAAGCCGGTGCCGCTGCTCGTAAAACACCTTTTCCCCGCTTTCCCCGAAAATCTGTATGACCTGCTCGATCGGTTCTCCTTCAAGCAGGATACAGGCCAGGACTTCCTGTTCGATTTCAGTCGAGTAGGGGGGAACCCGGCCTTCCTGGGAAAAATCTATATCCTTGCCCAGGTCAACCTGGGGTTTGGCTGTTCCGGCTCTTGCTTGTGTCATGATTCTTTCCTTTTTCAGGGCTCGCCGTCGCTATCGGGAACAGAAATCGGTAATCGGGATTCGGTAATCGGTTTTTATCTTTTCTCTACTGCCTACTGCCTACTGCCTACTGCCTACTGCCTACTGCCTACTGCCTACTGCCTACTGCCTACTGCCTACTGCCAATTTTTCCCTTTTTGACTTTTGAATTTTGACTTGTCCTTATCGCCTTGCCTACTGCCCGCTGACCCCTCTTTCGGAATTCGCCGTCGCTATCGGAATCGGTATCGAAACATTCTTAAAATTGCCTACTGCCAACTGATTCCTTTTCGACCCCGAGACCCGATTCCCGATTATTTATCTTCCACCTAACACCTAACACCTAACACCTAACACCTAACACCTAACACCTAACACCTAACACCTAACACCTAACACCTAACACCTAACACCTA
>JANQGE010000055.1 GCA_028277485.1 Chlorobium sp. | reverse complement strand
GTATCTGTTCAGCACATTTAGCTGTCTGATGTCAAAAAGTCTGGAAGTTTGCCGCTGAATAAAAGCCGTAAAGCTTCACTGGCACGTATGCCGTTTTTTAGACAAGTCGATATGTAACTGCGAACGCGACAGAAGATATCGGCTCCCTTTTGGGAACGAAAGCAACCGGATATTTTCTGTTGCACCTTGGTCATTCGAATATCGTTTTCACCCCGATTGTTGGTAAACGGTACCAACGGATCGTCCAGAAATCTCAGGGTCTCTGTCTCGAAGTTCATCAGTCGTTCGAGAAGGTTTCTGGCCTTGGATCGTTTGATACGGCCCCGGCTGCCCCGCCTCTCATCTTCACTGGGCGGCGGACACTCGGTTTGTGCCTTTTCCAGTGTGGCACGATACTTTTTCGTGTAGTCGGCTGCCGTTGCAGCGTTCAGTTGGCCGCTGGCATCGGTTACAGCTTTGTTCATTTGGACCAGAAGATCCTGCATCTCTTTGGCCCACTGTTGTTCGTCCTGCTCGAAAGCACGCTCGAGTTCTCTTAAATGATGAGCGTTGCATAGAGCATGTTCGCAGTCATACTTGAAATAGGGTTTCCAATGATCGTGGCACAAGATGCCTTCAAACTTTGGGATAATACCCATATCGTCCATGGCAACGGCCCCCCTCTTTCCATGAGGGAAAAACAGGGTCCACCGGTCGTTGGATGCCGAATGAAGCCAGAGGCGTTTGCCGTCGATATTGATTCCCGTCTCATCGGCATGAATCAGTGGTGAATGGATCAGCTTCTCCTTCACCAGCGATTCGAACAACTCCAGACGCTTGTATGCGTCTTCGTTAAAGTTGTAGATACTACCGCAGCTCAGTGGAAGACCGTATTGGTCGGCAAACATATCTTCGATCCGGGCATAAGGGACCAACTGATACTGCGACAAGTAAACAGAATGTGCTTTAATCGTTGTACCGTATTGCACCGGTCGGGTTACTCCTTCGGGAAACTCGGCAACGTAACGTTTTTTGTTTTCATTCTCCAGAACCTGTGCCCGGTATTCGGTCACGACGCTGACGATATCGATATCGACAACCTGCCGGGACTCGTATCCGGCTTCTTTGTATCGACCTTTGGGAAGCTTCGACCGATCGACCTCTATATCTTTGACGCGGTCGGGATCGGAAAATTGCTGTAGTGTCTTCCCGTCATGACCTTTTTGTCCGCCGGGCTTTCTCTTACCGGCCGGCTTTTTGACCTTCGGGCGATTCGGATCGCTTGAAGGTGGTTTACTGCTGTTACGAGAGTTAAGGCCGAGTCTGTCGGTCAGAAGCGATACAAGTACCAAGAGCAGCTTCATGCTGAAAACGAAGGCAGGGGACAATCCCTTTTCTTCTTCCAGGTAGCGTTCAACCTTGGCTATGGTTTTATCGATGTCGATGGAATTGAATGTCATCTGTCACGTCATGTTTTGTTGTGTCTGATGACATCAGTATAACACAGGATTGGAAAAGCGAATTTTTGTCTCTATATGCTCCTGTAATTGATTTCTATTTTTGAGGCGCGGTCAGGGATATCCAAAATGATGAACACCATAAATAAGCCTATAGCAGCATACTGTGCCACGCCCTCGCTGTAGATGACCAACTACAGACGAAATAGCGACATTCGCTTGAAACCCTTGTCAAGTAAAAAATGGACTTTTTCGCATTTTTTTACGTTTTTTTCGAAATAACTGCTGGCCCTGCTGAATAGTTAC
>JANQGE010000024.1 GCA_028277485.1 Chlorobium sp. | reverse complement strand
ACGGAGCGGAGAAACCGGAATGTACACACAGTACATGAGGATTTCGAGCACCGACCAACGCAGCAATTTGGGCGCGCAATAAGTTTTTAGAGGTGCCCTTAATCGTGTCATGCAGTCCGGTAAGGCTTTAACCTAAATTTTTGCAATATGTTACGTTTGCAAGCCCCGTTTCCTCAGGATCTCCCGATGTTTTTTTTGTCTTTGGGGATGCTGATTCTTTTTGTGCTGCTTTTCGAATTGCTGGTCAGAAAGTTTTCCATCAGCGGTTTTGTTCTTAGGAAAGTGCTGCATTTCAGCCTGGGGATTGTTTGGTTTTTTATTTCCGAGTTTTTTACGACAAACTTTTATCCGGTTCTTCTTGCACTGATTTTCGTGATTTTCAACGGGGCCAACCACTTTTTTGGTTTTTTAAACATCTTTCATGACAGAAGCTGGAAAAATGCCCAGGGAGAGAAGGAGCTGACCAGTTACGGCCCTATTCTTTTTCCCCTGGCGTTTCTTGTTCTCGCACTGTTTTTGTGGGAAGAACATGTCTGGATCCTGCGGACCTCGATACTTGTTGCCGGGGTTGCGGATTCTCTTGCCGCGCTTGTCGGCAGTTCTATGGGAAAGGCCCACATTGAAGACCTTTCAAAAAGCCGAAAAACCGTAGAGGGGTCGCTGACCGTGTTTGCAACGAGCTTTCTGCTCCTGATTGCCTGCCTGTTTTTATTCCGGACCGGTTTTCACGAGGGGCTTGCTGCCGTCCCATGGTTTCAGCTTGTCGCTCTTGCTTTGCTCCTTGCGCTGATTGTGACGGCCGTGGAAGCTCTTATCTCTTACGGTTTTGACAATTTTTTCATTCCCCTGTCTGTTGCTTATGTGCTTTACGTCATCGATATGGGTGAAACCGGCCTTCTCATACGTTTGCTTACCGGAGGTCTTTTCGCGCTTCTGCTTGCGGTATTTTCCATTAAAGTAAAATTCCTGAACAACAGCGGTGCCACGGCAACATTTCTGCTCGGGACCACGATTTTTGGTGTTGGCGGTCTCGAATGGACGGTTCCTTTGCTTACTTTTTATCTATTGTCTTCGGTGTTGTCGAAGCTCGGCAAGAAAAGAAAAGCAAAATTCGATCTTGTTTTTGAAAAAGGATCCCAGCGTGATGCAGGTCAAGTCTATGCCAACGGAGGAATAGCATGGCTTATCATGATCGTTTATTCGTTGACCGGTGATCCGGCATATTTTTTTGCGTACCTTGGAACTCTGGCAGCCGTTCAATCTGATACGTGGGCAACGGAGATCGGCACCATGTGGCCTAACCCCAAAGCAAGGCTCATTACCACTATGAAGCCTGTGCCTGTGGGAACATCCGGGGGGGTTTCGTTCCCCGGAACGTTCGGTGCATTTGCAGGAGCTCTTTTGATCTGTGCCAGCGCGATTCTCGTGCAGGTGGACTGGGTTATCGGTTTCGGAATTATGCCGTCATTTCTGCTGATCGGTTTTTCCGGACTTTTGGCAAGCCTTGTTGACAGTTTTTTTGGCGCTACGATCCAGGCGCAGTATTATGATCCTGTAAGGGAGAAGATTACGGAGCGTACCCACAGTTACCGGAATGACGGCACAGTGGTAAAAAACAGGCTGATCAAAGGGTATCAGTATGTCAACAATGACATGGTCAACACGCTTTGCGCGCTTTCCGGCTGCGCCCTGGCGTTTTTCTTTTCCCAGGCTATGTGATTTCCCGTAAACAAATAAATCCCTGTAACACATGTTTCCATCCAAGATCGGTTTTTTTTCGCTGCTGGCTGATACAGGGCCGGTCGTGTTGTTTGTGCTTGCCATTCTTCTGTTGTTTTCGGTGCTGTCATGGACCATTATCATTATGAAGGCGGCTATCATAAGAAGGGCAATGTCGGAATCGAGGAATTTTCTTGATTACTTTTTTGATGTTGCCAATGTAGATAAGGTTTTCGGGGAAACAGAAAACTTCAGGAATGGTTCGATCGCAAGGGTGTTCAGAGCCGGGTACATAGAATATCGTGCACTCGGTGACCTTAAAGACACCCGGCGGGGTGAGGAGCGCATCGCAAGGGCGATCAGGCGCGAAGCCAATGAGGAAACCAAAAGTCTGTCCCGGTATGTCCCGTTTCTTGCCACTGTTGGCAATACTGCTCCTTTCATCGGTCTTTTCGGTACTGTGTGGGGGATCATGAACTCGTTTCTAAGTATCGGCGTTACGCAGTCTGCTTCACTTGCAACGGTTGCTCCTGGTATTGCCGAGGCACTGGTTGCTACTGCGGCGGGTCTTGCGGCGGCGATTCCTTCAGTTATCGCTTATAACCATTTTACCCAGCAGATTAATTCAATTGAGAGAGATTTGGATGACTTCTCCGGCGAGTTTGTAAAATCGTTTGTCAATGAACTCAGATAACGGTTCGGGAAGACATGGCTCAAGGTCGAACCGGCTGATGAGCGACATAAACGTTACGCCGTTTGTCGATGTTATGCTGGTATTGCTGATTATTTTTATGATTACGGCCCCCATGATGATACATGGCATAAAGGTTGAAGTGCCGGAGACGTCACATGAAAAAATGGAGGTAGAACCGGAGGCACTGACTGTAAGCGTGGACAAAGACCGGCAGGTTTTCATCAACAAATACCAGCTTGCGCCGGATGAGCTTGGGGAGAGGCTTCCTGAGATTATTGACATCAATACAGCGGGAGAGGTGTACCTGAAAGCGGATAAGTCGTTGCCTTACGGTTTTGTGATGTTCATTATGGCGCAGATCAGAGAGGCTGGTATCGAAAGGATCGGGATGGTTACAGAAGCGGGAGCCCTTCCGGTTAATGGTGTTGTAAATCCGGAAGTGTATGAATAAACGTGACGAACGGAAAAAGCAAAATCGCCGTCTTCTCACAGCTTTTGCCGCATCTGTTCTTCTGCACGCACTGGTCGTTGCCGGAAGCGTGTATCTGCAATACGTAATGGGGCTGAAGCGTCCGTGGTTAAAGACTATCGATGTAACCCTTGTGACGTTATCTCCTTCGAATGTCGAAATCTCTGCAGGGCCGTCTCCTGCCCCGGAGGGTTTACCTGAACCGCTTCCGGAGCCTGTTCCTGAACCTCAGGTTCCCGATAAGCCCGATGTCCCGGTTGAACCGGAAAAACGTGAAACCGCCAAGAAAATCCCTGAAAAAACTTTAGAACAGCCCAAGGAGCGGAAAAAAAGTCCGGTTGAGGAAAGGCTGCAAGAGCTGCAGCAAAAAGTTGAGCAAGAACAGCCCAGCGAGTTTGAGCGCACACTCGCTCGTTTGCAGCAGAAGGTTCAGAAAGGTCCGCCTTCCGGAAGAGTCGATCGGGGTGAGGGTGCACACGGTGCACCAATGAGCCCTTATAAGAAGAGGTACCTCGCCCAGATTGCGATGATCATTCAGCAGCGCTGGTCGTTTACTCCCCGGCTTATCCGGGAGAAAGGGCGTATCGAGACTTATGTCGCGCTGACTATTCAGCCCGGAGGGGTTGTCAGTGATATAACGTTTCATGAGAAGTCGGCAAGTGAGTATTTCAACGATACGGTTTTAAAAGCGATTGAGAGAGCCTCGCCGCTGCCGCCGGTGCCTGAGGAGGTAGGCGGCAGTGTATTGAGGATCGGGTTGGTGTTTACTCCCCAGGGAATAAAGTGAAGGGATCCTGATCTCCGAAAGAAAGAAGATCGGGATTCGCCGTCGCTATCGGAATCGGTATTGAAACATTCTGCCAAACGCCCGTTTCGATTCCGAAATTCCGGTACCGATTTCAATCTTCGATAAAGTGCGCTGATTATTTTCGCTGATCTGCTTGTGAATAAACAGGCGAGTTCTTTACCTTGTAAAAACAGGTGATATGTCCGGCTGTTGTTGTCTCAGGGTTGTTGTAAAAAATGACTGTTTCGATCAAGGAATAATCATTCCATCATGGGAATCCCGCGTTTAACCCTCTCACGTATAGCATTCATTGTAGTGTGGTGTATGGTTTTCATTCCCTCCACGCTTTTTGCCGAATCGGTAAAGGAATATATCAGGATTACCAAAGCAGGTGCAAGCAGGATTCCTCTTGTCCTGAAACCCATTGATGTCAAAAAAAGCGGGAACGGGAAGTATGCTCAGGGAATCGACCTGATTATTAAAGACGGCCTTGACTTTACCGGCCTTTTCGCCATTATCAAACCTCCGATGAATATCATAACGGGAGGGGACTTGTACCAGGCTGGAAAAAGGCAGATTAATTTTGCTGCCCTGAGTTCCGTAAGGGCCGAGGTGTATGTCGGAGGAGTGCTGGACAGGAAAGGCAAAACCCTCGAAATGGACATGGAGGTATACGATGCTCTGACCGGCAGGATTCTCATGCGGAGGCTTTACCAGGGTAAAAGAGACGAGCTGCGATCACTGGCACACAGCTTCTGCGCAGATCTTGTGCGGCTTTTTACTGGTAAGCCTTCTATATTCGAGAGCAAAATAGCTTTTGTGTTGCAAAGTGCCGGCAAGAAGGAGGTTTACCTTGCCGATTTTGACGGTTACGGTGCGAAACCGGTCACAAATACGAAGGGGTTTGCGGTCACGCCAGCCTTGTCTCCTGATGGGCGGCAGCTTGCCTATCTTACCTATACCAATGGTTTGCCTGATCTTCACATTAAAGACCTTTCAAACCAGAAAATTGTTTCTGTAACCAGGAAGGGGATTAAAATTGATCCATCATGGAGGAACGGTTCTCTCGAACTTGCAACCACATTTTCTTTCGACGGCAACCAGGAGCTTTACCTGGTGCGGAAAGACGGTACTATTTCCCGTCGTCTGACAAGACATAGCAGTATCGATGTTTCCCCGACGTTTTCCCCGAACGGAAAAGAAATGGCTTTCGTGTCCTCAAGGCATGGCAGTCCACAGATCTTTATTCGGAATCTGAATTTGGGGACAGTAAAACGCCTGACATTCAAGGGAAAGTATAACACCCAGCCGGCGTGGTCTCCCGTTGGTGATAAAATTGCATTTACAGCTATGCAAAAGAACAGGGAAATCAATATATTCACAATAAATGCAGATGGTACAGGGTTGAGACAGCTTACTTACGGGGCGCGGAATAATGAATCACCAAGCTGGTCTCCTGATGGAACGATGATTGTGTTCAGCTCAAACAGGGGTGGAAGTGAGAAGCTGTATGTTATGAATGCCGATGGTCGCAATCAGAGGAGTCTCAAGCTGGCAGGTGAACAAATGCAGCCCTGTTGGTCTCAATTTCGCTGAAAGCAGTCACTATAACCTAAAAAAGGGGGGAATATGAAATCACTTAAAAACCTGTTTAAAGTTCTTCTTGTCCCATCCATGCTTTTTTTTGTCGGCTGCGGATGTTTTGAAGATGCAGTAGTTGAGGCGCCGCCGCCGCCGCCACCGCCGTTACCACCTCCATCGGTTACGGAATTGGGCGATGTTTTCTATGCTTTTGACAGTGATGTGCTTGACATGGCAGCCCAAAACCAGCTTGACGAGAACGTTCAGTGGATGGCGGATAATCCGGAAGCCAGTGTTGTTATCGAAGGGCATTGTGACGAACGGGGAACCTATGAATATAATATGGCGCTCGGTGAAAGAAGGGCTGAAAGTGCCAAGAGCTACCTTTTGAATGCCGGTGTCGATCCTGTACGTATCCAAACCGTAAGTTACGGCGAAGAACGTCCTTTCGATCCCGGTCATGACGAGGCGGCATGGGCGAAGAACAGAAGAGCCCACTTCGTTGTTCAGTAACTGTTTTGCTTGAGTGTCGACGAAGGGTGAGCAATGTTTGCTGTTTACCCTTTTTTGTAAGAGATAAAAACAAACGGAAACCATGAAAAAATTACTAACTCTATGCTGGGTTGTGGCCACTGTAGCGGTAGCCGGGTGCGCATCGAAATCAATTGAGCCGGCTCTCGTCGACACGAGTGCAGTTCAGCATGACAGTCCAAGCGCTGAGGTCACGCCGCTTGAAGAAGCCCGCCGGATGATCAAGGATGTATTTTTTGCATTTGACAGCTCCGAGCTTGATGAAGCGGCGGTCAGCCAGTTAAAAAACAATGCCAAGTGGTTGATTGAGAACCAGGGGATCTCTGTCATGATTGAGGGGCATTGTGACGAACGGGGAACCTATGAATATAATATGGCGCTCGGTGAAAGGCGTGCCAACGCGACCAAGAGTTTTCTGGAAAAAGCCGGTGTTGCATCTTCGAGGTTAGAGACGGTAAGTTTCGGAGAAGAACGCCCGTTTGACCCGGGTCACAATGAGGCCGCATGGGCAAAGAACAGGCGCGCGCATTTTGTGGCTAAATAGTTCTCGCTTATAACGGATACAAAAGTGTTTGCCGGGAACCGGCAAACACTTGTTCTTATGAACAGCTATGATGATCGCGATGAAAAATATCGTTCGAAACATTATGTGGAGCTTTGTCATCGGCATGATGACAGGGTGTGCCTCCAAAACCGATCTTTATATGCTGCAGGATGATGTCAAGCAGCTGAAAAGCCAGACGCAGCGAGCGGGAGGAGAATCGGCGGAAGTGTACTCCGAAGTACAGCAGCTTCGTGAGGAGGTTGTCCAACTGCGGGGGACGATCGAGGAGTTGCGCTATCAGATGGCGACGTCTGAACAGCCGGCCGCACCGGCAGCCCCGGAATCTGCGGTTTTTTCAGAAGGCATGGGGGCAGACAAGCAGGTTTTTGAAAAGGTTGTGCTTCCAAAAGAAGAGGTGAGCCCGGTGCAGACCGTTGACACGACAGCGGCTGCGGTTTCGGAAATACCTCCGGAACCTTCTCCTGTCCCGGCTATCGATGAGCAGGAGTTGTATGATGCCGGGATACGATACTTTGAAGGTTATAGTTAT
Source organism: Chlorobium sp. (assembly GCA_028277485.1). GTDB lineage: Bacteria > Bacteroidota > Chlorobiia > Chlorobiales > Chlorobiaceae > Prosthecochloris. The sequence goes on along the minus strand of JANQGE010000024.1, from coordinate 7,495 downwards.
CCATTAGCGAGGAAAGAGTTTGGGCTGCTTCTGGATAATTACCCCTCTTCGGGGCTTGCGGATGATGCGCAGTACTTTATTGCGGAAACGTATTACAATGAGAAGTGGTATGAAAAAGCTATTCTGGAATACCAGATTGTTATTGAAAAATATCCAGAGGGAGATAAACGCCCTTCGGCATTTTTCAAGCAGGGGCTTGCGTTTGAAAGTATCGGCGATTCCACAAATGCAAAGATCCGATATAAGGAACTGGTAGAGTTTTATCCAGACTCCAACGAAGCGGGGATTGTCAAGGAGAAGCTGCAATAATTCCTGTTGAAGCCGCAGAAATTATTGCACCCTACTAAGGAAAACTCTCTCCTCTCTGCCCAACGAAGCAATTGCGCAACGTTGGGGTGTCCTTATTTGAAAAACTCGTTGAGGGTATAGGTTTCCTTGTCGATTTCTACGCAAAGCTGGTTACGGAGATTGTCGTAGAAAACCGGTATATCCCGCATTGTCCATTTAACACCGCGGTTATCGAAGTCAATAACATAGCGGTTTTCATTGTCCAATACTTTTTGCGGTACATCTATAGCAATGTCCGGCTGGGTTGTGAGAACGAACAGCTGGATTTTTCCCTCTTGTAACTGCTCGATAATTTCTTTTGTCGGAGCGAGTTTCCTTTTTCCCGATGCGGGAGTTATCGTAAGCAGCAGTGCGCCGTTGCGATCTCTTTTGGCGGAGGTGATGAAATACTTGGCAACCTTATGCAGGGCGTTACCGGACCAGACAGCTGATTGCATCGTATAAGTGTTTACATTGCCGAAAAATTAAAACACCAACGGGGACAACAAACCAATGCCTTAAGTTAGTAAAACATGGGCAAATAAAAAAGGGAATCGCGGTAAATCCGGGACACCGCATTCACCGCTTGGCAGTATCGCTCGTATCGGTCCCGGATTTAAAAGTAAGACGACAAGGAAAAGAAAAGATCGATTCCCGATACCGATAGCGACAGCGAACCCCGATTTTCTCTCTTTCGGAAATCGGGGTCGGAATCGGGTTTCGGGGTCGAATTGACTCAGTAGGCAGTTTTCGGTTTTTTCCCTTGCCACTGCCAACTGGTTACCCTGACTCTTTACTTGTCTTTATCGTTGCCGTCGATAACCTCGTATTCGGCATCGACTTCACCGTCGCCTTTTTCTTTTTTGCTCGTGCCGTTGCCTTCGGCTGAGGTGGCTTCCGGTTCCGGTGCCTGTGCCTGAGTTTCACCCGACTGGGGCTGATAAATCACTGAAGCAACGTCATTCCAGATTTTGCTGAGCTCATCCATTGCGGGTTTGATGGCTTCAGCGCTTCCGGATTTGTGAGCATCCCTGAGCTTTTCAAGTGCTTCCTCGAGTTGAGTTTTCTTCTCTCCGGGCACCTTGTCGCCCAATTCCTTGAGCTGCTTCTCGGTGCTGAAAATGAGGGCATCGGCACTGTTTTTCAGTTCGATTTCCTCTTTGCGTTTTTCATCTTCATCCGCATGTTGTTTTGCATCCTCTTTCATTTTTTCGATTTCAGCATCACTGAGCTTGCTGCTGGCTTCGATGCGGATGCTTTGCTCCTTGCCTGTGGCCTTATCCTTGGCTGATACGTGAAGTATGCCGTTTGAATCGATATCGAACGCTACCTCAATCTGGGGAACCCCGCGTGGAGCCGGAGGAATATCGCCAAGGTGAAAACGACCGAGTGTTTTATTGTCCGTTGCCATCGGCCGTTCTCCTTGCAAAACATGCACCTCGACTGAAGTCTGGTTGTCGGCAGCGGTCGAGAAAATCTCCTGTTTTTTACTCGGGATCGTCGTGTTGGCTTCAATGAGTTTTGTCATGACGCCGCCAAGGGTTTCGATGCCGAGTGAAAGCGGTGTTACGTCAAGCAGCAGCACATCGCTGACATCGCCGCTCAGGACACCGCCCTGTATTGCGGCACCTACAGCCACAACCTCATCCGGATTGACGCTCTTGTTTGGTTCCCTGCCGAAAAGTTCTTTTACGAGAGCCTGGACCTTGGGGATTCTTGTCGATCCGCCCACAAGCACTACCTCATCGATCTCCTTGGTGCTGATTTTCGAGTTTTTTATCGCGCGTTTGCACGGAGCCATGAGCTTGTCGAACAAGTCCGCACACATCGCTTCGAACTTTGCTCTTGTCAGGTTGACGACAAGGTGTTTGGGCCCTTCCTGAGTTGCGGTGATAAAAGGAAGATTGAGCTCGGTGTCAGTGCGTGAAGAGAGCTCGATTTTAGCTTTTTCAGCAGCTTCTTTCAGCCTCTGCAGGGCCATCATGTCTTTTCTGAGATCAATTCCTTCCTGCTTCTTGAATTCTTCCGCGAGGTAGTTGATGATTTTCTGGTCGAAATCGTCACCGCCAAGATGGGTGTCTCCGTCGGTAGCCTTTACTTCAAAGACGCCCTCGCCGAGTTCAAGAATCGAGATGTCGAAAGTTCCGCCGCCAAGATCGAACACAGCAACTTTTTCGTTCTCTTTTTTCTTGTCAAGACCGTATGCAAGGGAAGCCGCGGTGGGCTCGTTGATAATGCGTTTGACATCAAGCCCGGCAATTTTGCCCGCGTCTTTTGTTGCCTGACGCTGCGCATCGTTGAAGTAGGCAGGCACTGTAATAACCGCTTCGGTAACTTTTTCTCCAAGGAAATCTTCGGCAGTCTGTTTCATTTTCTGCAGGACCATGGCAGAGATTTCCTGGGGCGAATAGGTTTTCTCTCCGATTTCAACCCTGGCTTCGCCACTCACGCTGACCACCTTGTAAGGTGCGATTTTCTTTTCATTGGGGACTTCGTCGAACTTGCGCCCCATAAAGCGTTTGATTGAAAAAATTGTGTTCTGGGCGTTTGTAATAGCCTGGCGTTTTGCAGCATGGCCTACAAGGCGCTCGCCATTTTTGGTAAAAGCAACCATCGATGGGGTTGTGCGGTAGCCCTCAGAGTTTTCAATGACCGTTGGCTGCGTTCCCTGCATTACTGCAACGCAGGAGTTTGTCGTGCCAAGGTCGATTCCGATAATTTTACCCATAATTGCATTCCTCTTTTTAACATTACTGTCTCACAGGACCCCTTATTGAAATGAAGGGTCCTGTGGAGCGATAAAAGCATGATACTACTTGATTGATATTTCTGTGGTTTTTCTGATCTGCTGTGCTTTGGGAAGGGTGACATGCAATACACCCTCTTCAAATGACGCCTCGATTTTTTCCTGATCAATCATCTCACCCAGATTGAAGCTTCGAGAGAAACTCCCGTGGGTTCTTTCTATGCGATGATAATCTTTTTTCTGTTCTTCACTTTCCTGTTTTCTTTCACCCTTGATAGTCAGGACATCTTCTTCTACGCCCAGTGAAATATCTGCTTTTTTTACACCGGACATTTCGGCTTCAATGTGAAAGGCATCCTCATCTTCCGATATATCTACCTTGAACGCAGGGGTTGAGGGGAGTTGAGCACCTTCCCAGATATCGTCAAACAATTTGAGCGGATCTTTTGATAACTTCACTAACATGTTTTCCTCCTCTATGTGGCTGAGTTGTTTACTACCTTCAGATTTGTGTACTACACAGGAGCACCTCAATTTGTTGCGTACCCTGATTACTTTGTTCGGCAGTGCTCGAAATCCTCATGTACTCTATGTACACTCCGGTTTCTGTGCTTTGCCCGCCTCATACTCATGTCGCTCACGACAATTTATAGAGGTGCCCACAATTCTATCCTTATAGCAGCAAATGGTGTGCCAAACCGTTTTTCGAGCATTTTTGATCGTATGCTGTAGAAATTTTGTCAAATTTACAGAAAGGGTTGTGTAAAAATGTCATATAGTCTGACAGGGTATATGACAGATTTGCAACAAGGGGAGGATGGTGTTGGGTTATATGTTGCGTGTCAAGAGGAAGTCGGGAAAATCAGCTTTCGACTTTCTGAAGCCAGCTAAGCCTGTCCTGAAGATTTTCCACGACGCTTTTGGATATGAGATAGCATGCGAAGATAATACTGTCATCAGCAATGCTGTAGTAGCATTTCAAGCCCTCTTTCCTGCGGTTTACAATACCGTTGTCGTGCATCAGGGCGAGATGTTTCGAAACGTTGGCCTGACTTGCGCTGATTTCGTTGACGATTTCCTGGACAGTTCTTTCAGTTTCGCAGAGTGTTCGGAGAATTTTAAGACGCATTGGCTCAGAAAGCAGCTTGAATCGGTTGGCGACTGCTATCAGCATCTCTTCGGGCATTCTAAGATTCCATTTTTTTACCTCTTCTTCGTCAATAGTGATTTTATTGCCCATCAGTACAGAGTTGGTTCAGTGCTGTCAAGAGTGCTGTTTAAAGGAGAGTTGTAATACTTTGTGGGAACTATATAGTTATTTATTCATACAAATCAAACCCAAAAAGATTGTTTTTCTTGTCGCGAAGGCAAGTTTTCCATTTTTTCCGTGAAGTATTTGTTTTTTCGGGTGGGTCAGAATGTGGTTTCGGTGAGTTTCAGGACGGAATTGATTAGGGATTGCGGTGCTTTGAACCTGATGATTTTTTCCCTGATAATACTTTTTGTTTTTTGAGCTTCCTTGAATTCACTGAAACAGGTAGAACAGCCTGCTATGTGCTGTTCGAAACCCTCTTGTTCTTTCAGCGTCAGCTCCCCATCCACCGCTGCGCTCATAAGAGTTCGGGCTTGTGTGCAATTCATTGTACTAATTAATTCATATGTGTTACGGGTGCGGCTAAAGGACACCTCCATTTAGGATACCTCTATTAATTTGTTGCGCGTCCTGATTACTTCGTTGGGCGGATGGGAGAGGGTTTCTGTGCTCCGTCCGCCTCGTACTCATGCCGCTCACGACAATTAAATAGAGGTTCCCTGAAAATGTTTCCTTTGCTGTTTTTTATAAACACCCTTATGTGAATATTACGGGGCTTCCTCATCGTCGGTGTTGTACCCGTGTTTTTTTGCAAACTCGTTAAGCCTGCTGCGCAAAAGCTTCCGTCCTCTGTATAGCCTGGATCTTACAGTTCCTATCGGGCTTTCAACCATGTTTGCAATTTCCTCATAAGTAAAACCTTCGATATCACATAATTGTATCACTTCCTTGAATTCTTCAGGCAATGAATTCAGAGCTTGATATACTTCATCGTGCATCAGGGATCTGAGATAACCCGCGTTGAGGTCATCGCTGTCGCTTTGGGTATCCTTGATGGAATGGTAAAAGTCCTTGATCAGATCATAGTCAACTTTTCCCGGTTCGCGTGCGTTTTTCCTGAATTTGTTGATGTAGTTGTTTTTCAGGATTTTAAACAGCCAAGCTTTGCAGTTGGTTCCCTTTTCAAAGGAATCGAAAAATTTATATGCTTTGAGGTAGGTTTCCTGCACCAGGTCATGCGCATCATCAGGATTCATGGTAAGATGCAATGCGTAATTGTACAGGGCATTAATATGTCCAACCGCTTCATTCTGAAACTCCTGGTGCTTGATTTTTTCCTTTTCGGAAAGTGTGTTTTTTGGTTCAGGAGTGTCTTTTTTATGCGGGGAACTTGGCATATTCGTGATTCGATAAATGTTCTAGGACCTTCGGGTTCTTTTTATTACTGTTTTTCGGATAATAAATCAATTACAATATAAAAATCTGTTTTAAAAAGGCTTAGCATTAGATCAACAACAGGGACCTAAATTGAGGGCACCTCTATTTATTTATTCCGCGCTTCAATTGCTTCGTTGAGCGGATAGGAAAGGGTTTCTGCGCTCTGTCCGCCTTGTCTTCAGGTCGCTCACGACAATTAATAGGGGTGCCCTAAATGACTGTTTTCAATAGATTTACATTTTTGAGCATTTGCTGAAACGCTCAGTTTAGGAGGAACCTTATAATGGCTTATTCTGCGGATATAATCGTCGTCGGAACCGGAATTGCCGGGCTGACAGCGGCATCTCTTCTCCAGGAACGGGGATTTTCCACGCTTGCCTTTGAAAAAAACAGTTACCCAGGGGGGAGCTGTGCTTCATTCAGGCATCAGGGGTATACGTTTGATACAGGGGCTTCGGTCTTTTACGGTTTTTCCGAGGACGACAAAAGCGGTACCCTCAACCTTCATACACGGATATTTAACCGGCTCGGTGTACGGGTCCCGACAATTCCGGACCCCGTTCAAATCCATTATCATTTGCCTAACGGTTTTGAAGTTCCCGTTTTTTATGAAAAAGAAAAGTTTCTCGGTGCTTTGGTGCGCCGTTTTCCGCATGAAGCGGCAGGGATACGTGCCTTTTACCAGGAACTGGAGGCGGTTTATGAAATCCTCAGCGCTCTGCCGGCTGGTTCACTTGAAGATTTTGTCCATGTGATGCAGGTTGGTGTGAGGAATCCCGGCAAAACGATGGCTCTTGCCGTGAAAACGTTCAAATCGATGGGGAAGACGGCCAGAAAATACATCAAGGATGATGAACTTCTTAAATTCATTGATATTGAGTCGTACTCCTGGGCGGTTCAGGATGCGGTATCGACACCTCTTGTCAATGCCGGGATATGTCTTGCCGACCGTCATCACGGCGGTATAAACTATCCTGTAGGGGGTGCCGGGGCTATTCCTGCCGCTTTGTGCGAAGGCATAAAGAAGTTCGGAGGGGCTGTGGAGTTCGGTTGCGATGTCGAAGAGATTCTTTTGCGTAACGGCAGGGCTGAGGGAGTAAGGTTGACGACCGGCGAGACTTTTACGGCCAAAGCGGTAATATCCAATGCTACCGTATGGGATACGTTCAACCGCCTGGTAAAGGACAGCCGCTACAATGTTCCCGAAAACAAATTCCTTCGTGCTCCGAGCTGGTTTCAGCTTTATCTGGGTGTCGATGCCGGTGTAGTTCCTGAAGGGTTTCATGTGCATCATATTGTTGTAGATGACTGGGAGCGTTATAATAACATTGGCGGTACAGTATACTTTTCCGCACCTTCGGTTCTCGATCCTCTGGTTGCGCCCGAAGGAAAACATGTTGTGCATGCGTTTGTCACGGACGAAATGCATCGCTGGAGCGGTTACAAGAGGGGGGACAGGGCATATAAACAGGCCAAGGAAGATTTTGGCACCTTGGTGATCCGGAGGGTTGAGAAAATTCTTCCCGGACTGTCAGATGCCCTTGAGGTAAAAGTATTTGCAACACCTTTAACCCATCAGCGTTATCTGAACCGTTACCAAGGGTCATACGGGCCTCTGCTGTATCCGGGCCAGAATATCCTGCAGAAACCCCAGAACCGTACAGCCTTGAAAGGGCTTTACATCGTAGGGGACAGTACGTTTCCCGGGCAGGGTGTTATTGCCGTGACCTACTCAGGCATTTCCTGTGCATCCTACATCGCCAGAAAACTGGGGAATCCGCTGGATTATCTATCCTGAATAATTCATGAGAGTTCAAACACCCGACCCCCGATTGTTCTTCTTTCGGGGTTCGCCGTCGCTATCGGGATCGGAAAGCGCTGTCGCGCAGTGA
>JANQGE010000022.1 GCA_028277485.1 Chlorobium sp. | reverse complement strand
ACGGAGCGGAGAAACCGGAATGTACACGGAGTACATGAGGATTTCGAGCACCGACCAACGCAGCAATTTGGGCGCGCAATAAGTTTTTAGAGGTGCCCTAAAGAAATCACGAGACGCTTGAAGCATATAACGTATCATGCTTTATCGAAAGCAAAGTAAAACCCGTATAGGAATAAAAACCTGTGGGACGTTTTTTTGGGAAAAACGGTTTTTAAACTGTCTGATTTTACAGGCATAAATGCGACAGTCATTTAATAGTCGTTATTGCTGGGGGCAAAGATTTGATACATGATCTGTTTCCAGTAACAATAGTTGATTTTACAAAAAAAAATAAATTTTTTTTTGTATCAGAGTCCCTTTTCCGTTACAATCCTTCCGCGCAACTCATGCGCCAAACTCTCATCGATACGCGCCATGTGGAACTCTCCAGGCTTGATGTTGCTGCCGCTGACCTCGATAATACATTCGTTGTCGACTTCGGGAGCATCGTATTCGGTGCGGCCGTAGGCGAGGTTGTTTTCGACCTCCTCGACGAGCAGCTTCACAGTTTTTCCTTCGAACACACGGTTTTTCTCCTCCGAGATGCCTTCCTGCAGTTCCATCAGTTCGCGTACGCGATCCTGCTTTTCCTCTTCCGGCACGTTGTCCTCGAAGTTTGCATAAGCCGAGGTATGCTCCTCATGGCTGTAAGGGAAGCAGCCGAGGCGGTCGAAGCGGAACTCCCGGACGAAGTCAAGCAGTTCCTCGAACTCCTTCCTTGTTTCGCCGGGGTAGCCGGTGATCATCGTAGTGCGTAGGCGGATGTCAGGATTGTGCTCGCGGATCGATTCCAGCAGGCGGATAGTGTCATCCTTGCCGATACCCCGTTTCATCGAGGTGAGAATACGGTCGTTGATATGCTGAACCGGCATGTCGAGGTAGTTGCAGATGTTTTCCCGTTCACGCATGGTGTCGATGACCTCCAGAGGGAAGTTCTGCGGGTAGGCGTACAACAGCCTGATCCAGTGGAAATCCAGGTCGGACAGCTGCAGCAGGAGGTCGTTCAACTGTGATGAACCGTTGAGGTCATAGCCGTAGTAGCTGATGTCCTGGGCGATGACGTTCAGTTCTTTTACCCCTTTTGCTTTTAGTGAACGCGTTTCTTTGAGAAGATTCCCGACAGGTTCGCTGATGTAGCGCCCCCGCATTTTCGGAATTGCACAGAATGAGCAGGTACGGCTGCATCCTTCGGCAATCTTGAACCAGGCGTAATGCGGAGGTGTGAGCAGGGTTCGTTCGTGCAGATGCTGCGGTGAAACAATGCCGCCGAGTATTTCGATGATTTCAGTCATATCCGACGTGCCGAAAAAGCGGTCGACTTCAGGCAGTTCGGCCCGGAGTTCTTCCCTGTAAAGCGCGCTGAGGCACCCCATGACATAGAGGGCTGTTATCTCTCCCAGTTTCCGTTTTTCTGCGGCTGCAAGCATCTCATCTATCGATTCGGTTTTGGCGTCTGCAATGAAACCGCAGGTGTTGATGATGATGATATCCGCATCGTCCGCGTTTTCCGCAAAGTGCAGTCCGTTTTGTTCTGCCTGACGGATAAGCCTTTCGGAATCGACGGTGTTTTTTGAGCAGCCGAGGCTCAGGAGGAAGATTGATCTGTTTCGGGACATGGAATCAGGGTTTTTGTCCACTGTTGAACGTTTTGAGAAAATCATCTTTCCACTCCCTGAAGCTGCCCCGGATAATCTGTTCTCTTGCGGTTCGGGTGAGCCACATGAAAAAAGAAATATTGTGCAGTGTGCAGAGTTTGAGGCCAAGAATCTCGCCGACATTGAGCAGGTGACGGATGTAGGCTCTTGAATAGTTTCGGCAAACATGGTTGTCGAACCCCTCGTCGATAGGAGAGAAATCCTCTGCAAACCGTGCGGAACGTAAATTGATATAGCCGGTTCTGGTATATGCCCGACCGTTTCGGGCTTCCCGGGTCGGGATAACGCAATCGAACATGTCTATACCGCGCTCGATGGCGTTGAGAATGTTTTCCGGAGTACCCACGCCCATCAAGTAGCGCGGTTTGTGTTCGGGCAGGATCCCGTTTGAGAGTTCGAGCATCCGGTGCATCTCTTCAGCCGGTTCCCCGACAGCAAGCCCGCCGATGGAGTAACCGTCAAAATCCATATCGACAAGTGCTTTGCTGGTCTCCATGCGCAGGTCAGCGTAAGTGCCGCCCTGAGTGATGCCGAACAGAGCCTGGTTGTGCCCGTAAAGCGGCCTGGTTGCAGCGAGGTGTTTTTTTGCACGTTCCGCCCAGCGTATGGTTGTCTTGCCGGAATTTTTTACGTAGTCTTTTTCGGCCGGCCAAGGCGGGCATTCGTCGAGTGGCATCATGATATCGCTGCCTATGATTCGCTGGGTATCGATGACGTTTTCCGGTGTGAAATGGAGCGTCGAGCCATCGAGGTGCGACTTGAAACGTACGCCCTCTTCCATGATCGTGCGGAGTTCGGAGAGTGAATATACCTGGTAGCCGCCGCTGTCCGTCAAGAGCGGCCGGCGCCAGTTCATGAATGTATGTGCCCCGCCTGCCATGGCCATGATATCGTTGCCCGGCTTGAGGTAAAGGTGATAGGTATTGGCGAGAATGATATGCACCTGTTGGGCCTGCAGCTCTTCAGGCTCCACCAGTTTCACGCTTGCCCGTGTGCCGACAGGCATGAAGACGGGAGTGGGTATTTCCCCGTGATCGGTCTGGATCAGACAGCTCCGTGCACCCGTTTTGCGATCTTTGTGGATAACGGTAAAATTCATTATAGTCTGGGTAAGAAAAATGCTGCTTTAGTTTTACATGCAATTGTATTAAGGTAAGCAGCATATTGTATTGAATTCAGCAGAGAAGTAAAAAATTATTAGCCCCCGTTATGAATGGCACAGAAACACAGTGCTGGTATGCTGTTTATGTTCGTTCAAGGTTCGAGAAGAAAGTTCACCAGCTTTTTGAAGAAAAAGGAGTAACCAGTTTTTTGCCGCTTGTCGAGACCTGGCGTCAGTGGAGCGACCGGAAGAAAAGGGTGAGTATGCCTTTGTTCAGAGGTTATGTGTTCGTGAGGATGTCCTACAAAAATGATCACTGCAAAGTTCTCGGTACCGATGGTGTTGTAAAGTTTGTAGGGATCAAAAATGTCCCTTCGGTTATTCGCGACAGGGATATCGAATGGATTAAAATTCTTATCGGTGAGCCGGACGTGTTGCGAGATGTTTTTCGGAAAATACCTTCGGGGCAGGACGTCAAGGTTATCGCCGGACCATTTCGTGGGCTTGAAGGGGTGGTTCAAAAAGAGGGGCGCGATTCGAAGCTCGTTGTGTATTTTGACAGCATTATGCAAGGTGTCGAAGTGCTCATCAATCCGGAATATCTGCGGCCCATTAGGAGTGTCTGATAAATTAACCCCATTGATTTTATGAAAGTACTGGTGACCGGGGCTGCCGGCTTTATCGGTTTTCATGTAAGCTGCAGCCTGCTCGAACGGGGTGAGGAAGTGGTGGGTATAGACAATATCAACAGCTATTACGACCCTGTGCTTAAAGAATCCCGCCTTGAGCTGCTCCGGAAATATGAACATTTCCGGTTCATCAAACTCGATCTTGCCGACAGGGACGGGATGGAGGAACTGTTTGCTGTTGAAAAGTTCAACCGTGTGGTGAATATGGCGGCACAGGCCGGCGTACGCTACTCACTCGATAACCCGCATTCCTATATTGAGAGTAATGTTCTCGGGTTCATGAATCTCCTTGAAGGGTGTCGTCAGCACCATATCGAACACTTGGTCTATGCCTCGTCGAGTTCTGTTTACGGTGCAAATGAAACCATGCCGTTTTCGGTACACGATAACGTTGACCACCCGCTTTCACTTTATGCGGCAACCAAGAAGTCGAACGAACTGATGGCGCATACCTACAGCCATCTCTATGGTATCCCGACAACCGGGCTGCGTTTTTTCACGGTATACGGTCCCTGGGGCAGACCTGACATGGCACTGTTCCTTTTTACAGAGGCAATACTTGAAGGCAGGCCCATCAAGGTGTTCAATTACGGCAAGCATCGGAGGGACTTTACTTATATCGACGATGTTACCGAGGGCGTGATACGCACGCTTGATCACGTGGCTGTTCCCAATCCCGACTGGTCAGGGCTAAAACCCGATCCCGGATCAAGCATGGCACCGTGGCGTGTTTACAATATCGGCAACAGCAGGCCGGTCAATCTCATGGACTATATCAGCGCACTTGAGAAAGCCTTGGGTAAAACAGCCGAGAAAGAGTTTCTTCCCATGCAGCCGGGTGATGTTCCGGATACGTATGCTGATGTGGAGCAGCTGATTCACGATGTGAACTACCGTCCGCAAACTCCCGTCGAGGAAGGAATACAAAAATTTGTTGACTGGTATCGGGAGTATTATGGGGTGGAGACACGAAGCAACAGCAATGAGTCCTGAGTTCTCAGTGCTGAGTTTAAGATTGGGCTATGTGTTATGCAAAAAAGCAATGAGCAATGAGTGCTGAGCGATGAGTGAATGTAAGTTCTTAGTTCCCAGTGTTAGGAAGGAAGCTGAAATCCAGAATTCTGAATGCGATGGAGATATATTCTTTTTTGTGATGAATTTTGGAAAATAAGTATTCAGACTATCTTTGGCCAACTGCTAACTGCTAACTGCTAACTGCTAACTGCTAACTGCTAACTGCTAACTGCTAACTGCTAACTGCTAACTGCTAACTGCTAACTGCTAAC